>JAPPNY010000198.1:64491-79604 GCA_028818385.1 Spirochaetaceae bacterium | reverse complement strand
CCCCCCCCCCCCCCCCCGCCCCCCCAAAACCCCGGGGGGGGGGGGGGGCCGGGTGGGGGGTGGGGCACCGCGGTGTGCCGGCCCCCCCATTCTCCCGGGGGTGGTGGGGGGGGTTATTCCCCCCCCCCACGTTGGGAGGCCTGCGCGGCGAGCCTGCCATGGCGCACGCTACCATGCGGCCTGGCACGGGCAGAGGGGGAGACGGGCACATGCGAGTAGGGATCGTCGCCTTGCAGCACGAAACCAACACGTTCATCGAGGCACCGACCGGCATCGACGCCTTTCGCGGCAACCTGCTGGCGGCGGGCGACTCCTTGCGGGCCGCGGTCGCCGGTACCCGTCATGAGCTGGGCGGTTTCCTCGCCGGACTTGAGGAGGCGGCCGCGGAGGCGGTTCCGCTGTTCGGCGCCCGCGCACTGCCGTACGGACTGGTGTCGGCCGCCGCCTATGCCGAGCTGAAGCGCCACCTGCTTGCGGAGATCCGTTCGCATCTGCCACTCGACGGGCTGCTGGTTGCGCCTCATGGTGCCGCCGTCAGCGCGGACGTGCGCGACGTGGACGGCGACTGGCTCGGTGCGGTCCGCGCGTTATTGGGAGCCGACGTCCCGGTCGTCGCCACCGGGGATCCCCACGCGAACCTCTCGCCGCGGATGGCCGGAGCGGTCGACGCGATCGTCGCCTACCGCACGAACCCGCATGTCGACCAGTGGGACCGCGGCCGGGAAGCGGCGCGGCTGCTCGTCGGTCGATTGAGAGGGACGCTCACGCCCCGCATGGCCACCGTGTTCCCGCCGGTGGCGATCAGCATCGACAAGCAGTGCACGGACGAGCCGCCGCTCAGCGCGCTCGTGGGGCGGATCGAAGCCATCCGCGAACGGCCGGGGATTCTCGCGGCAAGCCTCTGGCTGGGGTTCCCCTACGCCGACGTGGCCGAGATGGGCTCCGCGGTGACCGTGGTTGCGGACGGGGATCCGGAGGCTGCCGAGCAGGCTGCCGCGGAGATGGCGCGGGCGCTATGGGACATGCGGGCGGAACTGCAGGCGGATCTTCCCGGCGTCCCGGACGCGGTCGATCGCGCCGAGCGGCTCGCGCCTCCGGTCTGCCTGCTGGATGTCGGCGACAACGTCGGCGGCGGATCGGCGGCCGACGGCACCGCCCTGGCCGCCGAGTTCCACCGGCGCGGTGCCGGCCCGTCGTTCGTGTGCCTCTACGATCCCGAATCGGTCGCCGCGGCCGAGGCCGCTGGCCGCGGCGCGGTTCGGTCGTTCCGGATCGGCGGCAAGACCGACCGCCTGCACGGCGACCCCCTGGCGATCGAGGGACGGGTCCTCGACGTGTTCGACGGCCGCTTCCACGAACCGGAGGCCCGGCACGGCGGCGTCCACCACTACGACCAGGGGCGCACGGCGGTCGTCGAGAGCACGACCGGGCTTGTCACCATGCTGACCTCGAAGCGGATGGTGCCGTTCAGCCTGCACCAGCTCACCGACTTCGGCATCGACCCGAGCAGGTTCCGCTTCATCGTCGCCAAGGGGGTCAACGCGCCGCTTGCCGCCTACCGCGAGGTCTGCCCGTCCTTCGTTCGCGTCGATACGCCCGGCAGCACGGCGGCGAACATGACCTCGTTCGCGTACCGCCATCGACGCCGCCCGATGTACCCCTTCGAGCCCGATCTGAGCTGGGCTCCGTAGCGTCCAGCCCTCCGTCCGCGCTTCAGCGAACCTGCGCGATCAACGGCGGGAGCCGCCACGTGAGGTAGTGAGGCAGGCTGAGGAGCTGGTAGCGAACGCGCTGACCCTGCGTCGTCTTCACGTCGACGAGTTGCACGGACGGCGGGTTGCGGTCGAGCCGCGCGGCCACCGGCAGGTCCTTGTCGAGCATGAACTGGTGCAGGCTCTTCATCGCGCCGGCCGCCCCGCTCTTGACTTCCACGGGCACGATGCGGGCGTCGATCTCCACCAGGTAGTCGATCTCCGCGTTCCTCCCGCCTTCCCGGCGCCAATGATGGAGCTGTGCCGTTCCGGCGGGGCCGACGACCGCGGTACGCAGCTCCTGGGCGGCGAGCTGCTCGGTCAGGCCTCCCTGCACCTGTGGCGGCAGCTCGCTCCACGGCGGGAATCCCCGTCCGGCCGGCGTGTTCCACAGCCCGTGTGCCAGACCGACGTCGAGGAGCGCCACCTTGCGGATGCGATCGTTCGCCTCGGCCGCAAGCGGGATGCCGTTGGCGGCGCTGTGCGGAATGAGCTGACACAGCCGCGCCATCGCCAACAGCTCCAGCGCCCGCTTCGCGTGCTGGAGCTTCACGCCCTCGCCGACGCGGCTGTACACGAGCTTGCTGCCGAGCGATGCCGCCACCGCCAGCAGCACGGGATCCAGCAGCCGGTGGTCCAGGCGGCGCGCGTACTTGGCGAAGTCATCGCGGAACGTCTGGATGAGGTTACGCTGCATCGATCGGCACAGTTCGGCTGCGGCGCCGCCGGCATCCTGAGCGACCACTGCGGGCATGCCTCCCACCATCGCGAAGCGGTCGTACCAGGCGGTCGCCTGCCGGTGTACCGCGTCCGCCAGCGGGCGGCCCGGTCGATACCGTTCGAGCCGTTCCTGCAGGACGATCTGCTCGTGCGCGGCCAGGAACTCGGAGAAGGTCAGCGGTTCCAGGTGCGCGTACTGAATCCGTCCGACCGGCATGCTGTGCGCGAAGTCGCGGAGGGCAAACTCGAGCAGCGAACCGGCCGCGACGACCGGCAATTCCGGCAACTCCTCCGCGAACCAGCGCAGCTTGGCCAGGACCTCCGGCGCTGCCTGGATCTCGTCCACGAAGAGGATCGATTCGTCCGGGGAGGTTCTCACGTTCAGAGTCAGGGTCAGGTCGTCGAAGACGGCGCGGGGGTCAGCCTGGGCGAAGTGGCGGGCCAGGAGCGGGTCGCGCTCCAGATTGGCCTCGATCAGGACGCGTCCCTGCCGCGCTGCAAGGTCCCGCACCAGCCAGGTCTTGCCGACCTGTCTGGCTCCCCGGAGGACGAGCGGCATTCTCGACCGGGAGTGGAGCCACTCCTGAAGATACCTCGACGCGCGACGTTTCATGGCAGAAGCATAAAACAACGCGTTGTTTTTTCAAGTTGAATATGAATTATTCAACTTATTATGACAGACGCCGTGATCGCTGGACGGTGCCGTCACCCCTGACGCGGTATGCTCACGGCTCGCCCGCTACGCGGGAACCTCCGCCGAGGTGCGGGTAGAGGGGCTGCAGCGCGTCGCCGGCACGCTGATAGGAGTCGAACAGCTCGGCGTACAGCGCCGCCAGCGAACGATCCGGCTCGAACTCCCGGCCGGGCCGCACCAGTGCCGTCGCCGCTGACGCCAGATCGGGGAAATGGCCTTCGGCCGTCAGCGCCACGCAGGCGCAGCCGACCAGGTCGGCTTCCGGGTTGGCGAGCGTCCGCACCGGCACGCCGGTGACGTCCGCCTTGATCCGGTTCCACGCGTCGTAGCGCGCCGGGCCGCCGCAGGCGGTCAGCTCCTGCACGCGGCACCCGTGCTCGGCCAGGATGGCGACGATCTGGCGGATCGCGAACCCGACCGACTCCAGCACCGCGCGCGCCATCTCGTCCCAGCGATGCCGGAGGGTCAGCCCCAGGAAGGCGGCGGATGCCTCCGCGTTCCAGTGCGGGGTCCGTTCGCCCGACAGGTAGGGCAGGAACAGGGCACGCCGCGCTCCGGCCGGCGTGGCGGCGCCGCGCTCCACCGCCGCGCTCACCTCCACGGGACTCGGCGACGCCGACTGCGCCAGCCAGGACAGCGCCCGGCCGCTGGCCGACGTCACGCCGCCCAGGTTGTGCAGCCCGTCGACCAGGTGCGGCAGGACGATCAGGCGCGGGTCGTCGACCGGCACGGAGCTGGCGTGGTTGATGCCCTCCGAGCTGCCGCTGCGGTCCAGGGTGCGCCCGGCACGGACCGTGGCCGACCCGATCAGTGCCATCTGGAAGTCGGCGGCGCCGGCGTACACGCGGGCGCCCGCGGCGATCCCGAACCGCTCGGCCGCCTGCCGGTTGACCGTCCCGATCTCCTCGGCGGCGACGGCGAACGGCGGAAAGCGCGCGGCGTCCAGGCCGAGCGCGGCCAGCGCCTCATCCGACCAGTAGAACCGGTCGACGCCGTGGGCGCCGATCGCGGTGTGGGCGCATCCGGTGAGCAGGAACACCACCCACTCCGCGCACGACAGGAGCCAGGCCGAGCGCTCGAACGTCGCCGGCCGCCGGCGCGCCAGCCACAGCGCCTTGGGCAGCGGAAAGGAGGCGTCCACGGCGATGCCGGTCCGTGCGGCCACCTCGCTCGCTTCCCGCCGGGCGCGGGCGTGCAGCCAGGTGAGCGCCGGACCGACCGGCTCGCCGGCGGCGTCGCACGGGATCAGTGTCGGCCCGTTGCCGGTGACCACGCACGCGGTCACCGCTCGCGCCGCATGCGGCAGGCGCGCGATCGCCGTCTGGACGGCGCTCGACCACACGTGCGCGTCCGTCTCCTCCCGCACCCCCTCGGCCGAGACCGGCGCACGCCCGACGGCGATACATGACCCGCGCGCCGCACCGGTATCCGCGCCCCCGTCGCGCGCGAACAGTCCGCACTTGACCGCCGTGGTGCCGATGTCTATCGCCAGGATCATGCCGGTGGGTCCGGGGAGCGCCCCAGCAGGCTCAGGAACGCCTGTTCGTCGACGATCTCGACGCCTGCCTCCTCGGCCCGGGTCACCTTGCTGCCGCCGCCGCTGCCGGCGAGCAGGTGGGTGGTGGCGCCGGATACCGCGCCGGTCACCGTGCCGCCGCCCGCGCGGATCTCGTCCGCGGCCCGCGCCCGCGGCTTGAACGCCTCGAACGAGCCGGTGATGCACCACGTCTGGCCGGCGAAGGATTGCTCGCTGCCGCCATCCGTGCCGGCCCGATCGGACGGATCCATGGCGAACCTCAAGCCGCGGGCGCGCAGCGCCGCGATCAGCCCGCGCGGCGTGGCCCGCCAGGTCGCCATGCGCGAGCCGGTCAGCGCGTCCGGCCGGCCGAGCTGCCGCATGATGCTCTCCGTCGTGCGCTCGCCGATGCCGTCGATGCCGGTGAACACCTCCGGGTCGCCGGCGTCGACCGCCGCGTACAGACTCTCGATGTCGTGGAACCCCGCCTGCAGAAGCAGATCGCTCACCTTGGGCCCGAGCTCCGGCAAGCCCAGCGCCGGCAGCACGATCGCGAACGGCTTGGCCTTGCTGGCCTCGATGCCGTCCGCGAGCGCGGCCACCGACTTCTCGCCGAACCCCTCCTCGCCCAGCAGCCGCTGCGGGTCGAAGCGGTACAGTTCGGCGATGTCGCGCACCCAGCCCCGGTCGACCAGAAGGTCGATGGTCGCCGGCCCCAGCCCGGCGATGTCCATCTGGTCGCGGGCGACGAAGAAGCGCAGGCGTCCGCGCACCTGGTCCCGGCACGCGGCATTGGGGCAGAACGAGTGCGCGCCCTGCACGGTCAGGGCGCTTCCGCACGACGGGCACTCCGCGGGCATGCGCCAGACCGGCTGGCCCGCCGGGTCCTTCTCCAGGACGCGCTCCACCGCCGGGATGAC
The DNA here is from genome assembly GCA_028818385.1 of Spirochaetaceae bacterium. The sequence goes on along the minus strand of JAPPNY010000198.1, from coordinate 74,003 downwards.
GTCGCCGCGCTTCGACACTGCCACGGTGTCGCCCACCGCCAGCTCCAGGCTGTCCACGTAGTCCTGGTTGTGCAGCGTGACGTTGGCGATCGTGGAGCCTGCGATCGGCACCGGATCGATGCGCGCGACCGGCGTCACCCGGCCGGTGCGGCCGACCTGGATCTCGATCGACCGCACCACGCTCACGCCCTCGGGCGCGTCGAACTTGACCGCGATCGCCCAGCGCGGGTGGTGCTCGGTGGCGCCCATCGCCTCGCGCGTCGCCAGCAGGTCCACTTTCAGCACCAGGCCGTCGATGTCGTAGGGAATATCGGGACGGGCCGCGGCCCGCTCTTCCACGTACTTCGGCGCCGAAGCGGTGTCCATGACCGTGAACTCGGCGGCCCGATCCGCGGGAGGCGAGCCGTCCTCGTCCTCCCGGATCACCGCGGTGGCGGGATTGATGCGGAAGCCAAGGCGGCGCAGGTGAGCCAGCAGCTCCGTATGCGTGGGCGGCGGATCGGCCATGAACCCCTCGTACACGAAGATCTCCAGCGGCACGGTGGCCACGTCGACGCTCTTCACGCGCCGCAGGCTGCCCGCCGCGAAGTTGCGGGCGTTGGCGTACGGAGTCTCGACGCCCGCGTTGAGCGCCTCGAAGGCCGCCCGCCGGATGAAGATCTCGCCCCGCACCACCAGCGTCTCCGCTGCCTGGAGCCGGAGCGGCACCGTGCGGATGGTGCGCACGTTCGCGGTCACGTCGTTGCCCGAGCGGCCGTTGCCGCGGGTGACGGCCCGCTCCAGCACGCCGTCGCGGTAGTGCAGCAGGATGGAGCTGCCGTCGATCTTCTCCTCGACCACGAAGGCGGTCCCGGGGTGGGCGGCCCTGGCCTTTTCCATCCAGCGCTCGACGCCGGCCATGTCGTATGCCTTGTCCAGGCTCAACACCGGCACCGTGTGCTCCACCTCGGGGAGATCCTGGGTCAGGTCGGAGCCGACCCGGCGGGTAGGCGAGTCCGGCCTGGCCAACTGCGGGTGCCGCCGTTCCAGTTCCACCAGGGTGTCGAACAGGCCGTCGAACTCGGCGTCGGAGATTTCGGGCCGCGACAGCACGTGGTAGGCGTGCTCATGCAGGCGGATCTCCGCCGACAGCCGCTCGATCTCCACGGCAGCCTGGCGCTCGGTCACGCGACAGTTATATACGGGGCGGCCTGGGATGCGGCAACCTTCGATCGGAGGTGCCGTGGATGGTGGATGAGCACGTCGAGCGGCTGATCGCGGAGCTGCGGCCGAAGTGCCCGGCAATCGTGGAGTCGCCGTGGCTGGAGGCGGCGGTGCGTGCCGTTCCGCGTCACCTGTTCATCGAGCGGTACGCCGAGGGTGTCAACTCGAATGACCCCTGGGCTCCGGTGGACTGGGTGACCGTGGATCGGAAAAGACCCTTGCCGGAAGCGCTCCAGAGGATCTACTCGGATCAGGGGCTCATGATGAGGTCGCCACCCGATCACAGCGCCGCGTCTCAGCCGGCCCTGGTGGTGACGATGCTGCACGAGTTGGGGCTCGAGCCGGGGATGAAGGTCCTGGAAATCGGCACGGGGTCGGGCTGGAACGCCGGGCTGATCGCGCACGGCGTGAGCCATGATGGCCTCGTCCATTCCGTGGATATCCAGCACGATCTGGTCGAACAGGCGCGCGAGCATCTGAGTGCGGCCGGCCATCCCGGAGTGCGGCTCCGCAGCGGCGACGGTGGTGCCGGATGGCCGGAGGCGGCGTCCTTCGATCGCATCATCGCCACCGTCGGATGCCCGGACATCCCGCCGGCGTGGCTGGACCAGCTCACGGATGGGGGAGTCCTTCTCGTACCGCTCCTGATGCGCGGCTTCTGGGCTCCTCCGCTGCGTCTCCAGAAGCGCGGCACGACGTTCGTGGGTGCATTCCGCGGTCACTCGGGGTTCATGACGCTGCAGGGAGCCCATCACACGGACGCCCACGACCGGCTCATCATCGACGACCTGCCCACGGGCCTGCCCGTCAGATCCGTCTCGCTGCCCGAGGGGATGACGTTCCGCTTCCTCTGGTTTCTGTTCGTGACGAACGGCGCGTTCCGATATGCGGGACGGCGTACCGAAGAGACCCCCCTGATCCTTCATCACGTGAACTCCGGATCCTGGATCAGCTTCATGCCTGACGATCCGAAGCTTGAACTGCGGGGCCGAACGCGCGCATTCGATGACCTCAGATCGGCTCAGGAGGAGTGGGTCGGCTGCGGGCGACCGTCCTTGAAGTCGTTCGAGGTCGACGTCGTTGCCGCGGACGAACCGCCGGATGGCGGTTGGCTGGATACCCGGCGCAGCCTCACACTCCGGTACCGGCTGCCGGCGAGTGCCGGATCGTGATCCCCCCCTCGCACGAGCCGGCCGGGTACCGCTGTCCGTTCTGCGCGATCGCGGCCGGCGCGGAATCGGAGTTCACGGCGTGGCGTGACGATCACGCAGTGGTGCAGATTTCGCTGCACTGGAACCCGGTCCATCCCGGCAAGGCGCTGGTGATACCGCTGGCGCACCACGAGAACGTCTACACGCTGCCCGACGAGCTGGCCGGCCGCATCGCGGCCGTGGTGCGCCGCGTGGCGCTCGCCATGCGCACCGGGTATCCCACAGACGGCGTGACGGTGCTGCAGAACAACGAGCCGGCCGGCGACCAGGACGTCTGGCATCTGCACACGCACGTGATCCCGCGATACGCGGGCGATCGGAAGGATCAGGCGTTGCGCGTGCGCGCCGACGATCGCGACCGCGCTCGCTTTGCATCCCGTCTGCGCGAGCTCCTGGGACGGAACCGGGGCTGAGGGCTCCGGTTCGCCGAGTCAGCCGGAAGCGGCGCAGGGGTCCTGGCGGTAGAAGGCGGCGAGCTGGGCGTAGACCGCCGGGTGCTCGTCGGCCAGAGTTTCCGGCAGCTCGAAAAAGTACTCGCTGGCCACCGCGAAGAACTCCTCCGGGGCCTCGGCGGCGTAGGGGTCGAGCGCAAAGTCGTCGGGCGCCTCGCACAGCGCCGTGAACGCGTCGGTGAACGCGCCGGCCCACGCGCCGGGTTCCATGCCGGCGTGCAGCGGCGGCCGGCCGTTCAGGCTGCCGTCGAGCGCGTCGAGCTTGTGTGCGACCTCGTGGATGACCACGTTGAATCCCTCGCCGGTGCCGGACGCGTCGATGTCGGCCACCGACAGGACGATGGGCCCCCCCTCGTCCCAGAACTCGCCGGCTGCGTCCTCCGTCCACTCGTGGACGACGCCGGCCTCGTCCACCTCCTCGAAGTCCGCGGTGAAACGGTCAGGCACGATCACCACGGTCGACCAGTCGTCGTACCAGTCCAGGCCGAGCGCCAGCACCGGCAGGCATGCTTGCGCCGCGACTCGCGCCAGCAGCTCCGCGTCGAGCTCGGCGCCGCGGGCCGCCTCGAACCGCTTGCCGGCCAGGAATCGGTCCCCCAACTCCCGCAACAGGTCCCGCTCCGCGGGCGTGAGGCGCCGCAAGATCGCCAGGTCGCGGGTCGCCGCGCGCCACGCGTGGTCGTCTACGGCCCTCCCCCGCATTACGTGGAAAACTCCCGCCGAACGGGGTACCGTTGGGCCGTGCCGCAGGCTTCGGATTTCGTCCATCTGCACGTCCACTCCGACCACTCGCTGCTCGACGGCGCGGCCACCGTGGAAGGGCTGGCCGAGTGCGCGCACCGCCACGAGATGTCGCACCTGGCGCTCACCGACCACGGCAACATGTTCGGCGTCGCGCGCTTCGATCGCGCCTGCCGCTCGGCAGGGGTCAACCCGATCATCGGTTGCGAGTTCTACCTGGCGCCCGGTTCGCGCCACGACCGCGGCGGCGACCACTCGCGGTCGCACCACATGGGGCTGGTCGCCGCGGACGAGGTCGGGTACCGCAATCTCATGGCGCTTTCCACGATCGGCTACACGGAGGGCTTCTACTATAGGCCGCGTATCGACGACGAGGCGATTGCCCGGCACGCGGAGGGCCTGATCGGCTTCTCCGGCTGCATGTCCGGCAAGATCCCGATGCTGCTGCAACAGGACCGCATGCAGGAAGCGGAGGAGCTGGCCGGCAGCTACCGCGACATCTTCGGTCCGGACCGTTTTTTCCTGGAACTGCAGGACCACGGCGCCCCCGCGGCGCAGAAGGTGCAGAACGAGCGGCTGCTTGTCCTGGCCCGGCGCACGGGGCTGCCGCTGGTCGCGACCAACGACATCCACTACTGCGGCCGCGACGACGCCGATGCGCAGGACGTGCTGATCTGCATCGGCACCAACAAGCGGCGCTCGGACGCCGACCGACTCAGGCAGGAGCACAGCGAGCTGTACTTCAAGGGCACGGAGGAGATGGCCGGCCTGTTCGCCGACCTGCCACAGGCGCTGGCGAGCACGCGCGCGATCGCCGAGCAGTGCACGCTGCAGATCCCGATGCCGGGCCCGCAGATGCCCGCCTACGAGGTACCGGAAGGTCACACCCAGGAGTCGTACCTGGTCGCGCTCGCCCGGGAGGGCCTGCGGGAGCGCTACGGCAGCCCCACGGAGGAGGCGCAGGAACGGCTGCAGTACGAGCTCGACGTCATCGGCTCGATGGGCTACGCCGGCTACTTCCTGATCGTCTGGGACTTCATCCGCTTCGCCCGCGAGCATGGCATCCCGGTCGGCCCGGGACGCGGGTCGGGGGCGGCGTCGCTGGTGGGCTACTGCCTGCACATCACCGACATCGACCCCCTGCGGTACAACCTGCTGTTCGAGCGCTTCCTGAACGCCGAACGCGTCACCCTGCCCGACTTCGACAACGACTTCTGCTACGAGCGGCGCGGCGAGGTGATCGACTACATCACCGGGAAGTACGGCGCCGACCGCGTGGCCCAGGTGATCACCTTCGGCAGCCTCAAGGCGCGGGCCGTGGTGCGTGACGTGGCGCGCGTGCTGGAGATCCCCTTCGGCGAGGCGGACGAGATCGCCAAGCTCATTTCCGGCGGACCGAACTCCGACCTGAGCACGGCTCTCAAGCAGGAGGCGCGCCTGCGCGAGGTGAGGGAACAGAGCGACACGCACCGCACGCTGATCGACACTTCGCTGAAGCTGGAGGGACTCAGCCGGCACGCCTCCACCCACGCTGCGGCGATCGTGATCGGCACCTCGGCGCTGACCGATTTCGTGCCGCTCTACCGCGACACGCGCACCGAGGCGATCTCCACCCAGTACTCGCACGAATACCTGGAGGACTGCGGCCTGGTAAAGATCGACATCCTGGGCCTGAAGACCCTCACCCTGATCGAGCGCACGCTGCCGATGGTGCGCGAGCGCGGCGTCGAGCTCGACATGCAGACCATCCCGGAGGATGACGAGCAGACCTTCCGCATGCTGGGCGAGGGCCGGAGCGCCTGCGTGTTCCAGTTCGAGAGCGCGGGCATGCGCGCCGTCCTGACGCGCGTGAAGCCCACCTGCGTGGAGGACCTGATCGCGCTCAACGCGCTGTACCGGCCCGGGCCCATGCAGTTCATCGATCAGTTCGTCGACGCCAAGTCGGGCCGGCGCCCGATCCGCCACAAGGTCGCGGAGCTGGAGCCGATCCTGCGGGAGACCTACGGGGTGATCGTCTACCAGGAGCAGGTGATGGAGATCGCCCGTGCCGTGGCCGGCTTCAGCCTGGGGCAGGCCGACCTGCTGCGGCGGGCGATGGGCAAGAAGAAGATGGAGGAGATGGAGAAGCAGCGCTCGCGCTTCGTCGACGGCGCGGTCGCAGGCGGCTTCGACCGCCAGGTCGCCGCCGAGCTGTTCGAGTCGCTGGTCCCGTTCGCGGAGTACGGCTTTCCGAAGACCCACGCCGCCCCGTACGCCGTGGTCGCCTACCGCACGGCGTACCTGAAGGCCAACTATCCGGCGGAGTTCATGGCCGCGAACCTCACCAACGAAATGCACGACACCGACAAGCTGGCCGAGTACGTGAACGAGGCGCGCGACCTGGGGCTGGAGGTCCTGCCGCCCTCGATCAACCGGTCGGCGGCCGACTTCAACGTCGCCGACGGCCGCATCCTCTTCGGCCTGCGCGGCATCAAGAACGTCGGCACCGGCGCCGTCGACTCCATCGTCGCCGAACGCGAGCGCGGCGGCCCGTACCATGACTTCATCGACTTCGTCTCGCGCACCGATCCGCGCGCGGTCAATCGCAAGGTGGTCGAGACGCTGGTCCGCGTCGGCGCGTTCGACGGCCTGGGTCACAATCGCGCCACCTTGTGGGAGAATCTGGAGCGGTTGGTGGAGTCGGCCGACGCGGAGCGCCAGCGCACCGCGCACGGACAGCAGGATCTGTTCGCCGCTGACGAGGGGGTGCAGGCAGCGCGGCCGGAGCTTGCACGGCACGACGAGTGGGACCAGGCGGCGATGCTTCAGGACGAGCGCGACAACCTCGGCATGTACTTCACCGGTCATCCGCTGGACGACTACGCAGATCTGCGCCCGCAGAAGGGGGTCGCCGAGCTGGCGACGCTGGACTCCCGCTCCGACGGGTCGCCGGTGGCGGCCATCGGCATCGTCGGCGAGATCCGGGAGATCGCCACCCGGTCCGGCCAGCGCATGGCGTTCGCGCAGTTGGAAGACTACGGCGTCACCGCGGAGGTGGTGGTGTTCCCGGACGCGTTCGACGCCGGCCGCGAACGGCTCCAGACCGGCGCGGTGATCGCCGTGAGCGGCAGGGTCGACCGCTCACGGGGCAGCAGCAAGATCCTGGCCGAAGCGATCACGGCCCCCGACGGTCTGCCGGACCGACCCTATCGGAGCGTTCACCTGCGCCTGCAAGAGGGCGACGAACACGGCCTGGTGGCGCTGCGCGACCTCTGCATGGATCGCCCCGGGCAGTGTCAGCTCTTTCTTCACTACGGCAACGGCACGCCGGCCGACGACGCCGGCAACGGCGACGGAGCGGCAGCAGAGGAGGCGGCAAGGGAAGTGGTCATCCGCGCAGGGCCGCAGCTCTCCGTGGCGAGCGACAGTGAGATGCTGCAGACATTGACCGCGTCGCCGCTGGTAGTGGAGGCATGGGCGGAATGACGGACCTGTTTCGATTTCTTCAGGCGGTGGTGCTGGTCTACCTGGTGCTGGTGGCGTTGCGGATCATCATCACCTGGTTCCGCGGCGCCGATCACCACGCGCCGACCGAGATCCTGGCGCGCGTCACCGATCCCTATCTGCGCTGGTTTCAGCGCCTGCGATTCCTGCGCGTCGGCGTGTTGGACTTCTCCCCCGCGGCAGCCATTCTGGTCCTGATCGTCGCCGGGAACGTGCTGCAGCGGCTTGCGGCGGCGCAACGAGTGACCGTCGGCATCGTGCTCGCTCAGGTGCTGCTGGTCGCCTGGTCGGCGGCGTCGGTGCTGGTCGTGGTGTTCATGATCATGGCCGTCGCGCGTGCGTTCATCGCCGCCATGCGCTGGGAGCAGGGCGGCGGACTGCTGAACATGCTCGATCACACGCTGCAGCCGATGGTCACCTTCGTGTCCCGCCGGATTTCGCTGGGCGAACGGCTCATGGAGCGGGGACAGACGGTGCAGAAGGTGGCCTACCTGGGCCTGATCGCCGTGCTGCTCCTGGTGGTGCTGATCGTCGGCAACATCGTGGTGCGGTGGCTGGTCGCACAGTTCCTGAGCTCTCCGTTCTAGCGCCCCGAAACCGTCGCCTTCGGCTCCGCTTTCGGCCCATCCCCACCTTCGCGTCGGAGTCCGTCGGCCTTCCCGCTCGCGCGGCAAATCCGACAGACTCCTGGCGCCAAAGGCGTCGCCTTCGGCTCCGTCTTTGGCCGATCCCCACCTATTCGCTACGGTGTCCGTCGGATATGCCGCTGGCGCGCCAATCCGACAGACTCCCGCCCCAAAATCGTCGCCTGCGGCTCCGCTTTTGGCCCATCCCTACCTTTTTCGCTACGGTGTCCGTCGGATATGTCGCTGGCGCGCCAATCCGACAGACTCCGTAGCGGGACCCTTGCCTGGGACGATGACGTAGCGGCGCTCCGCGGCGTGGGCCCCGCCACGCGGGAGCGGCTGGGGCGGCTCGGTGTGCAGACCGTCGGCGACCTGCTGATGCACCTGCCGCGCGGCTACCAGGACCGCCGGCGGTCGCTGCCGCTGGCGCAGGTCGCCGCCGGCATCGACGCCTGCGTCAGCGCGACCGTGGTGCGCATCGGGTCCTTCCGGTTCCGCGGCCGCCGTACGCCCACGATCACGATCGCCGACGTCGCCGGCGACAGGGCCACGCTGTACGCGTTCGGGCGGCCGCAACTCGGGAGGACGCTGACGGCCGGTCAGCCGGTGCTGGTCTACGGCAGGTTCGACCGTCGCAACGGCAGGCTCCAGGCCGGCAGCTTCGAGTTGATGAGCCCGGAAGAGATGGCGGCCGGAACGCTGCTGCCCGTATATCCGGCCGCCGCCGGACTCGCGCAGCGCCTGCTGCGCCGCCTGGTCGATGAAGCCCTTGCGGGGGCCGCGCGCTCCGCCCGCTATCGGGTGCCGCGGGAAATGGCCGCCGTCCGCCGCCTGCCCGACAAGGGCGCGGCATTGCGATGTGTCCATGGTCCGCCGGGCCCAGAGGAGGCCGAACGGGCGCGGCGCGCGCTGGCCTACGAGGAGCTGTTTCTGCTTCAGCTCGAGCTGGCGCGCCGCTCGCCGGCCGGCCGGCCGCGCCCGGCACCCCGGAAGCGGGCCGGAAGGCTGCAGGCGGCGATGCTCGAGCGGCTCCCGTTCACGCTCACGGGCGCGCAACGCGCCGTCCTGGCCGAGATCGAGGAAGATCTCTACGGGCCTCACACCTCTGCCCGGCTGCTGCAGGGAGACGTGGGCTGCGGCAAGACCCTGGTGGCGCTGCTGGCGGCCGCGGGCGTGATCGACGCCGGCCGACAGGTGGCGGTCGTCGTCCCGTCGGAGGCGCTCTGCTACCAGCATGCCGAGACCGCGTCGAGGCTGCTGGAGCCGCTGGGGGTGCGGCTCGGACTGCTGTCCGGAAGCACCGACCGGGCGGCCCGGACCCACCTGCTCCCGGCCCTGGCGGCCGGCGATGTCGACCTGCTGCTGAGCACTCACGCCGTGCTCTCCGAGCCGGTTCGCTTCGCCGACCTGGGGTTGGTGGTGATCGACGAGCAGCACAAGTTCGGAGTCGCGCAGCGAGCCGCCGTCGCCGCCAAGGCGCCCCGCGGCGACCTGATCCTGATGACCGCCACGCCGATCCCGCGGACGCTGGCGCTCACGTTCTTCGGCGACCTGACGGTGAGCTCGATCGACCGCCAGCCGCCGGGACGTCCGGCGCTGCGTACCCACCTGGTGCGCAAGGAGCGTCGGGAGCGAGTGTACACGCATGTCGAATCCGAGCTGGCCGCCGGTCGCCAGGCCTATTTCGTCTGTCCGTCGATCGGCGGCGACGGGCCCCGGGCCGCCCGGCCCCCGGCCGGCCCCCGGGGGGGGGGCCCCCCAGGGGGACAAAAAAGCCCCGCCCCCGGGGCCCCCCC
>JAPPNY010000198.1:0-64481 GCA_028818385.1 Spirochaetaceae bacterium | reverse complement strand
CGCGGGGGGGCTCGCTATTTTGGGGTGGCCGGGCCGGGGGGGGGTCGGCCGGGGGGCGGGCGGCCCGGGGGCGGGACGCCGTGGCGGCGGACCCCAGTGGAGACCTCTTCGCCGCGGCCGCGGAGCCCGGCCCCGCGGTCATGCCCGGGGAGGATGCGCCCGAGGCGGGGGCGGACGGTCCCGCGGCTTCGGCGAACGCGCTCTTCGCGCGGCTCCGGCAGCGCTTTGCCGGTTTCCGCGTCGGGCTGGCCCACGGCGGCATGCCCCCGGCCGAGCAGCGGGCGACCTTGAGCGCCTTTCACGCAGGCTCGGTCGACGCGCTGGTGGCCACCACGGTCGTGGAGGTTGGGCTGGACGTTCCGAACGCGACCTGCATGGTGGTCGAGCACGCGGAACGCTTCGGGCTCGCGGCGCTGCACCAGCTTCGCGGACGGGTCGGCCGCGGCACCGATCCCGCGTACGCCTTCTTCGTCTACGGCAAGGACCTCACACCGCAGGCGGCCGAGCGGCTCCGTGCCGTCAAGGAGCACGCCGACGGCTTCGCGCTGGCGGACCTGGACCTGGCGCAGCGCGGTCCGGGTGAGCTGGCCGGCACGCGCCAAGCGGGCCTGCCGCGGTTGCGTGCCGCGCGTCTGGCCGACGACCTGGACCTGATGCGTCAGGCACAGGCCGACGCGCGCCGTCATCACCGCTGTGGTCAGGAAGCGTCGGCCGCCGGCGGCCGGACATGCGGGTGACCGGCGGCGCGGCTCGCGGCCGCGCGCTCAGCGTCCCGGCCGGGGCGCGGCCGATGACCGCGCGCATGCGCGAGGCGCTGTTCGTCATCCTTGGTGGCGTCCTCGGCGGTGTGCCGGGCGGAATCGACGGCGGCGTGCAGGGCCGTTCGTTCCTGGACCTGTTCGCCGGCTCGGGCCTGCTGTCCGCCGAGGCCGCCTCCCGCGGAGCGGGACCGATCGTCGCGGTGGAGCGCGACGCACGCAAGCGGCGCACGATCCGGGCGAACATCGACGTCGTCGGCGCTCGGGCCACGGTGATCACGGCGCCGGCCGAGCGGTTCGTCGCCGCGGCCGGCCGGCGCGGGCAACGGTTCGACGTGGTCTGCGTCGATCCGCCGTACGCGTACCGCCACAAGCATGGGCTGTTGACCGCGCTGGCGCAGGCGGGGCTCGTGGAGACGGCCGGCTGCCTGGCGCTGCACTGCCCCGCGGACGATCCGCTCGATCCTGCAACTGTGCCGCTCAGGCTGGTCGACCGCCGGCGCTACGGACAGTCGGCGCTGATGCTCTTCCAGCCGTGACCGGCCCGGTCCCACCGACGGGGGGTTGCAAGCGGTGGAGGATCGGTAGTAGAACCTGCCGCATGCACGAGGGGTTGCCTCTGTAGCTCAGTTGGTAGAGCACCTCCATGGTAAGGAGGGGGTCACCGGTTCAAATCCGGTCGGAGGCTCGTTTCGGGCCCGTTCGGCGCAGGGGTGACGTGGGCCGCTTGACACGTGCCCGGCGTTCCCGTATTCCTATATGACCCTTCGGCAACGGAGTAACTCTCGATGGCCAAGACCAAGGTGGTGGAGTTGGTGGCGCTGGCGTGCACGCAGCACGACGGCCTGGAGCTTCGCAACTACACGACGACCAAGAATCGTCGCAATACGCAGGGCAAGCTTGCACTCAAGAAGTATTGCCCCCGCTGCCGCACGCACACGGTGCATCGAGAGGCGCGCGTCAAGTAGCTGCAGAGTGGTTTGACGAGTCGGATTGAAGGCGAGCGGGCACGGAACGAAGGCATCAGAAGGCCAGTAGCTCCAACTGGTTAGAGCGCCGGTCTCCAAAACCGGATGTTGCAGGTTCGAATCCTGCCTGGCCTGGAAGCGAGTTGAGGAAGCGATATCGTGGGTCGGATCATACAGTTCTTTCGCGAGAGCTATGGCGAGTTGCGCAAGGTGGCGTGGCCGAGCCGCGAGGAGGTCGCCAGCTCCACGAAGGTGGTGCTCGTGTCGGTCTCCCTCATTGCGCTCGCGCTGGGGCTGATCGACTTCCTGCTGTTCCAGGCGATCGATCTGGTCTTCTGAGCGGCAGCACGCGCACGGGAAACGGCTGAGGAGTGGGTTTCGAGGAATGGCGAAGGGTTGGTACGTGGTCCACACCTACTCGGGGTTCGAGAACAAGGTGCACAAGCATCTGGCGCGCCTGATCGAGTCGCCGCGCATGCAGAACCACCTGTTCGACGCCAAGGTCCCGGCTGAAGAGGTCGTCGAGGTCAAGGACGGCAAGAAGAAGGTGACGTCCCGCAAGTTCCTTCCCGGCTACATCCTGGTGGAGATGGATCTTGAGGGCGACGCCTGGATGGACGTCTGCGCCGCCGTCCGGCAGATACAGGGAGTGACCGGCTTCGTGGGGGCCACCAAGAACCGCAAGCCGCAGCCCATCTCCTCCGACGAAGCGCGCGAGCTGCTGCAGAAGGCGGGAGAGATCAAGAGCGACCGCACGCTGAAGCCCAAGCAGTCGTTCGTCATCGGCGAAAGCGTGCGCATCATCGACGGGCCGTTCGACTCGTTCACCGGAGCGGTGGAGGAGATCAACGAGGAAAAGGCGAAGCTGCGGGTGATGGTCGGCATCTTCGGCCGCTCGACACCCGTGGAACTCGACTTCATGCAGGTAGAAAAGGTCTAAAGGAGCGTAAGCGTGGCCAAGAAACGGATCGCTGCGGTGGTCAAGGTACAGGTGCCGGCAGGGCAGGCGACGCCGGCGCCGCCGGTGGGGCCGGCGCTCGGCCCGCACGGGGTGAGCGCGCCGATGTTCGTGCAGCAGTTCAACGAGCGCACCAAGGGTCTGGAGCCCGGGCTCACGACCCCCGTGGAGATCACCATCTACGCCGACAAGACCTTCACCTTCGTGACCAAGACGCCGCCGGCGGCGGTGCTGATCCGCAAGGCGTGCGGGCTGGAGAAGGGCTCGGCGGAGCCGAACAAGGAAAAGGTGGCCTCCATCACACGCGCGCAGTTGCTGGAGATCGCTCAGACCAAGCGCCCCGACCTCAACGCCATCGACGATGATGCGGCCATCGCCATCATCGCCGGCACGGCGCGGAGCATGGGCGTCACGGTCGACGCCTGATCGCACCGGGCGCGGAAAAGGAGAGAACCCAATGGCAAGAAACGGCAAGCGCTATCGCGCCGCCCTGGAAGCCATCGATCGGCGGCACACCTATCCGGTCGAAGAAGGCTTGAAGCTGCTGAAGGGCCTGCCCCCGGCGAAGTTCGACGAGACCGTGGAGATCGCGGTCCGGGTGACCCTCAGGGGCAACCAGACGGTGCGCGACACGATGGTCCTCCCGCACAGCTTCGAGCAGGAGCAACGGATCCTGGTGTTCGCCGAAGGCGACAAGGCACGGGAGGCCGAGGAGGCCGGCGCCACGTATGTCGGCGGCCAGGAACTGATCGACAGGATCAAGGACGGCTGGCTGGAGTTCGACGTGACGGTTGCCACGCCCGACATGATGCGCAACGTCGGGAGGCTCGGCCCCATCCTGGGCCGGCGCGGCCTGATGCCCAATCCGAAGACCCGCACCGTCACCCAGGACGTCGCCGGCACCATCGCCGAGCTCAAGCGCGGCCGGGTGGAGTTTCGCGCCGATCGCACCGGTGTCGTCCACCTGCCGATCGGCAGGCTCAGCATGGACGGGCAGGCGCTGGCCGAGAACGCGCGGTCCGTGGTCGCGGAAGTGGAGCGCAAGCGGCCCGCCGACACGAAGGGCGACTTCCTTCGGAGCGTCGCGGTGTGCACGACGATGAGCCCCGGCGTGAAGGTGGCCGTATGAGCGACGGCGTAGCCACATCTTCTGAAGGCACCCTGCCCGAGGGCGTCGCCGAGCGCGAGCCGCAGCAGCACAAACGCGATGCGGTGGCACGCCTCCGCGAGATGCTTGAGCAGACGCCGAATGCCGTGTACGCGGACTACACCGGGCTGGACGTCAGCGCGATGACCGCGTTGCGGCGAGCCCTGGGCGAACAGGACTCCACCCTGCGGGTGGTGAAGAACCGGTTCATGCGGATCGCCCTCGACTCGCTGGAGTTGCCGGCTTCCGACGAATGCCTGACCGGCCCGACCGTGATTGCCACGCTGGGGGCGGAGCCGGGTGCCGCCTGCAAGGTGCTGGTGGACGTGCGCCGCGATTCGCCGCTGGTGATCAAGGGTGCGTTGGTCGACGGCCAGATCCTCGACACCGCCCAGGTGGAGGCGCTGGCCAACCTGCCGCCGCGCGACCAGTTGTACGCGATGCTGCTCGCCGCCATGAACGGACCGATCCGCTCGGTGGCGGGGGTCTTGCAGGGGGTGATCCGGAAGCTGGTAGGAACCCTGCAGGCCGTGGCGGACAGCCAGGCGGCCACGGACCAGCCCGGCGCACAAGAAACAGACGGTTGAGACAGACCGACCGAAAAGCAAAGAGAACGTTTAGGAGCAGACGATGGGCAAACTGACAGCAGAGCAGATCATGGACGGGATCGCGGAGATGACCGTTCTGGAGGTGTCCGAACTGGTCAAGACCTTGGAGGACAAGTTCGGCGTGACCGCCGCGGCGCCCATGGCCGCGGTGGCAGTGGCGCCGGCCGACGCCGAAGCCGCGGAGGAAGAGGAGCAGACGGAGTTCACCGTCATACTCAAGAGCTTCGCGGACGGCAAGAAGATCCCGGTCATCAAGGAGGTTCGCGCCCTCACCGGACTCGGCCTCAAGGAGGCCAAGGAACTGGTCGAAGCCGGTGACAAGCCGGTCAAGGAGATGGTCGGCAAGGAAGAGGCCGACACGGCCAAGGAAAAGCTGGAGAGCGCTGGCGGCGTCGTTGAGCTCAAGTAGCCCGACTCCAGCAACGACCGACAACAGATCCGACGCGTCTCATCCCCGGCCTGCGCGGCCGGTCTGACAGGAGGAGTATGTATGCCCGGTACGCTTACCAAGGTCCCGCGCCAGTTCATGGGCCGTGGCTCCGACGACGTGATGGCCATGCCGAACCTCGTGGACATCCAGATCTTGTCCTACGAGCGCCTGCTGCAGCGCGAACGGTTGCGCGACGGCGAGGGGCCGGACCGGCAGGGGCTCGAAGAGGTGTTCCGCGACGTGTTTCCGATCGAGAGCCCGAACGGAGACATGGTCCTGGAGTACGCCGGCTACTCGCTCGATGAGGCGAACATCAAGTTCTCGGAGAGCGCGTGCAAGACCAAGGGGCTGACGTACGCGATCCCGATCAAGGCCAAGATCAATCTGGTCTTCCTGCAGACGGGCGAAATCCGGCAGAAGGAAATCTACATGGGCGACATCCCGCTCATGACCGAGCGGGGAACCTTCATCATCAACGGCGCCGAGCGCGTGGTGGTCAGCCAGATCCACCGCTCGCCCGGCGCGATCTTCTCGCACGAGAAAGGCGTCTACGCCTCGCGGATCATCCCCTACCGCGGCTCCTGGCTGGAGTTCGAGATCGACCAGAAGAAGGAGTTGATCTACGCCAAGATCGACCGCAAGAAGCGCCTGCTCGCCACGGTGTTCCTGCGCGCGCTGGGATTCGACAGCCGCGAAGCGATCGTCGACCTGTTCTACCAGCGCGCCACCATGCCGGTATCGGACGACCCGGAGGCGAAGTCGCAGCTTGTGGGCAAGATCCTGGCACGGCCGTTGCACCGCGACGACACCCGACTCTACCGGGCCGGCGAGAAGCTCCTGTCCCACGACGTCGAGGAGCTGGTCAACCTGCAGGTGCCCGAGGTCGAGGCCATCGACTTCGACCATCCGGACAGCCTGCACTCACCCATCGTGGTCAACTGCTTCGAGCGCGAGGAGACCAGGCTGGTCCCCAGCGACGACGACGACGAGATGACCAGGGAAGACGCGGTGATCCGCGTCTATTCGGCCATCAAGCCGGGCGAGCCGGTCACGATAGACAGCGCGGAGAAGGACCTGCACAGCATGTTCTTCTCCTCGCGCCGCTACGACCTGGGGCGGGTGGGGCGCTACAAGCTCAACAAGAAGTTCGACTACGCAGAGCCGCCGGAGACGCACACGCTGGTGCCGGAGGACATCGTCAACACGATGATCATGCTCACCAAGGTCTACATCGGCGAAGGCAACGTCGACGACATCGACCACCTGGGCAACCGCCGCATCCGCTCGGTCGGAGAGCTCCTGACCAACCATCTGAAGATCGCCTTCTCCCGCATGGAGCGCATCGCCAAGGAGCGCATGTCGCTGAAGGAGGCGGACACGATCCGGCCGCAGGACCTGGTGTCGATCAAGCCGATCGTTGCCACGATCAAGGAGTTCTTCGGCTCCAGCCAGCTCTCGCAGTTCATGGAGCAGGTCAACCCTCTTGCCGAGCTGACCCACAAGAGGCGGCTGAACGCGCTCGGCCCCGGCGGCCTGTCACGGGACCGCGCCGGCTTCGAGGTGCGCGACGTCCATTACACCCATTACGGCCGTATGTGCCCGATCGAGACCCCCGAAGGGCCGAACATCGGGTTGATCGTGTCGCTGGCCAACTACACGCGCGTCAACTCCTACGGCTTCCTGGAGACCCCGTATCGCAAGGTGATCGACGGCCGCGTCACGCGCGAGATCGAGTACCTGTCGGCGATCGACGAAGAGAAGTACTTCATCGCCCAGGCCGGCGCGCCGGTCGACGATGACGGGCAGTTCACGGAAACCCTGGTGCCGGTCCGGCGGGGCGGCGACTACATCACCCGCGAGCCCGACTCCATCCAGTACATGGACGTCTCGCCCAAGCAGATCATCTCGGTATCCGCCTCGCTGATCCCGTTCCTGGAGCACGATGACGCAAACCGGGCTTTGATGGGGTCCAACATGCAGCGGCAGGCGGTGCCGCTGATCATTCCGGAGCCGCCGCGCGTCGGTACCGGCATGGAGGAGAAGACCGCCTACGATTCCGGCGTGCTGGTGCTTGCCAGGCGGGCGGGCGTGGTCGACTACGTCAGCTCCCAGCGGGTGGAGATCCGTCCCGACGGCGCCGCCGACGGTGAGATCGACACCTACCCGATGGTCAAGTACCAGCGCACCAACCAGGACACCTGCTTCCTGCAGAAGCCGGTGTGCCGCGTCGGCGACCGGGTGGCGGCCGGCCAGGTCCTGGCCGACGGGCCGTCCACCTATGCCGGCGAGCTGGCGCTGGGCCGCAACGTGATCGTCGCGTTCATGCCGTGGAACGGCTACAACTACGAGGACGCCATCCTGGTCTCCTCGCGCGTGGTCAAGGAGGACGTGTTCACCTCCATCCATATCAAGGAATTCTCGATCGAGGTGCGCGAGACCAAGCTCGGCCCGGAGAAGATCACCCGCGACATCCCCAACACGGCCGAGGATGCCTTCGAGCACCTGGACGCCGAGGGGATCGTGCGCATCGGCGCCAAGGTAAAGTCGGGGTCGATCCTGGTCGGCAAAGTCACGCCCAAGAGCGAGACCGACTCCACGCCGGAGTTCAAGCTGTTGAACTCGATCTTCGGTGAGAAGGCCAAGGAGGTGCGCGACACCTCGCTGCGCATCCAGCACGGCGTGGAAGGCACGGTGATCGACGTCCAGCGCATGCGCCGCTCGGCCGGCGACGAGTTGAGTCCGGGAGTCGAGGAAGTGGTCAAGGTGCTGGTCGCATCCAAGCGCAAGCTGCAGGAAGGCGACAAGATGGCCGGCCGCCACGGCAACAAGGGGGTGATCGCCCGCGTGCTGCCGGAAGAGGACATGCCGTTCATGGCCGACGGCACCTCCGTGGACGTGGTGCTGAACCCGCTCGGCGTCCCGTCGCGGATGAACCTGGGCCAGATCATGGAAACCCAGCTCGGCTGGGCGGGACTGAGGCTGGACGAATGGTACGCGACCCCGGTGTTCCAGTCGGCGTCGAACGAGATGATCGAGGGCAAGCTGTCCCAGGCGGACCTTCCGTCCAGCTCCAAGATTACCCTGTACGACGGGCTGACAGGCGAACCGTTCGAGAACCCGGTCACCTGCGGCGTCATCTACATGATGAAGCTCAGCCACCTGGTCGACGACAAGATGCACTCCCGTTCCACGGGGCCGTACTCGCTGGTCACCCAGCAGCCGCTCGGCGGCAAGGCTCAGAACGGCGGCCAGCGGCTCGGCGAGATGGAGGTGTGGGCGCTGGAGGCGTACGGCGCGTCAAACACGCTGCGCGAGCTGCTCACGGTCAAGTCGGATGACATGAACGGCCGCGCCAAGGTGTACGAGAGCATCGTGAAGGGTGAGCCGTTCGAGTCCGGCGGCATCCCCGAGTCGTTCAACGTGCTGGTGCAGGAGCTGCGCGGCCTGGCGCTGGACATCACGATCTTCGACGGCAAGGGCAAGCCGGTGCCGCTCACCGAGCGGGACGAGGAGCTGATCACCCGCGAGGGAGCGCGCTTCTGATGGGCGGGCTGCCGATGCGGACAGACGGATTGAGATCAGACGGATTGAGATCAGGCGGTCCGCGGTCGCAGAGATCCGACAGGAGGGGAGGAACTCATGCGTGAGCACGACGATTTCGAGAAGATCACCATTCGCATTGCAGCGCCCGACGAGATTCGGGACTGGTCGTACGGCGAGGTGAAGAAGCCGGAGACCATCAATTACCGCACGCTTCGGCCGGAGAAGGACGGCCTGTTCTGCGAGCGCATCTTCGGCACCACCAAGGAGTGGGAGTGCTACTGCGGGAAGTTCAAGTCGATCCGCTATCGCGGCGTGATCTGCGACCGCTGCGGGGTGGAGGTAACCCATCCGCGCGTGCGCCGCGAGCGCATGGGGCACATCGAGCTGGCCGCTCCGGTGTCGCACATCTGGTTCTATCGCTCGGTCCCCTCGCGGCTGGGGCTGCTGCTTGACCTGCCGATCGCGGCGCTCCGTTCGATCCTCTACTACGAGAAGTACATCGTCATCGACTCCGGCGACACCGACCTGAAGCGCATGCAGCTCCTCACCGAGGAGGAGTACCTGGAGGCGCGTGACCGGCACGCGATGGGCTTCACGGCCGGCATCGGCGCGGAGGCGATCCGCACCCTGCTGGAGTCGCTCGATCTTGACGCACTGGCCGGCGAGCTGAGGCGCAAGATGATGGAAAAGGGGATCAAGAGCGACAAGAGGCTCCTGAAGCGCATCGAGATCGTCGAGAACTTCCGTGATTCCGGCAACGACCCGGAGTGGATGGTGCTCGACGTCATTCCCGTGATCCCGCCGGAGCTGCGGCCGATGGTGCAGTTGGACGGCGGCCGCTTCGCGACTTCCGACCTGAACGACCTCTACCGGCGCGTGATCAACCGCAACAACCGCCTCAAGCGGCTCCTCGCCCTGGACGCGCCCGACATCATCATCCGCAACGAGAAGCGCATGCTGCAGGAGGCCGTGGACGCGCTGTTCGACAACTCCAAGAAGAAGCGGGTCGTCAAGGGTGCCGCCAACCGGCCGCTGAAGTCCCTGTCCGACATGCTGCGCGGCAAACAGGGACGCTTCCGGCAGAACCTGCTGGGCAAGCGCGTCGACTACTCGGGCAGGTCGGTGATCGTGGTGGGCCCGGAGCTCAAGCTGCACCAATGCGGGCTGCCCACCAAGATGGCGCTGGAGCTGTTCAAGCCCTTCATCATGAAGAAACTGGTGGAGGACGACGTCGTCTACAACATCAAGAAGGCCAAGACGCTGGTGGAGGAGGAGACTCCAGAGGTGTGGGCGGTCCTGGAGGAGGTCGTCAGCGAACACCCGGTCCTCCTGAACCGGGCCCCCACCCTGCACCGGCTGGGGATCCAGGCCTTCGAGCCGGTGCTGGTCGAGGGCAAGGCGATCAAGCTGCATCCGCTGGTGTGCGCGGCCTTCAACGCCGACTTCGACGGCGACCAGATGGCCGTGCACGTGCCGCTCACGCCCGACGCGCAGATCGAGAGCTGGACGCTGATGCTGTCCAGTCAGAACCTGCTCGACCCGGCCAACGGCTCGCCGATCGTGGTGCCGACCCAGGACATGATCCTGGGCATCGCCTACCTGACCGGCTCGCGTGACGGCGTCGCTGGCGAGGGCAAGCATTTCTCCACTTCCGCGCAGGTGCTGCGGGCGGTGGACGCGCGTTCGGTCGACTACCACGCCAGGATCAAGCTCAAGCTGGGCGACGAGTACGTGGAAACCACGCCCGGGCGGGTCCTGCTGAACGCGGACCTCCCCGACGAGATGGAGTTCATCAACGAGCAGCTCGACGACGGCAAGCTGCGAAAGCTGATCTCGGACTGCTACCGCGACCACGGCCCGCACGTCACCGTGCAGGCGCTGGATACCATCAAGGAGCTGGGATTCCACTACGCGACGAAATTCGGCGCGACCATCGGCATGGAGGACATCCTGGTTCCGGCCTCGAAGCCCGAGCTCATCGATCGCGCCAGCCACCAGGTGGAGGAGATCCACCACCAGTACCTGCAGGGCCACATCACCAACGAGGAGCGTTACAACCGCGTCATCGAGGTCTGGAGCACCACCAACGACGACATCACCAACGAGCTGATGGCCGAGCTGGAGTCGGACCGGCAGGGCTTCAATCCCATGCACGTGATGGAGGCGTCCGGCGCGCGGGGCAGCCGGCAGCAGATCCGCCAGCTCGCCGGCATGCGCGGACTGATGGCCAACCCGTCCGGCGAGATCATCGAGCTGCCGATCCGCAGCAACTTCAAGGAGGGGCTGTCGGTGATCGAGTTCTTCATCTCGACCAACGGCGCCCGCAAGGGGCTGGCCGACACGGCGCTCAAGACGGCCGACGCCGGCTACCTGACGCGCCGCCTGGTGGACATCGCCCAGGACGTGGTGGTGAGCGAGGACGATTGCGGCACCATCAACGGCATCGACCGGCAAGCCATCAAGGACGGTGAGGACATCGTCGAGCCGCTGCGCGACCGCATCGCCGGGCGCTTCACCCTGGACCGGGTCAGGCACCCGATTTCGGGTGCGATCATCGTCGACTTCAACGAGGAGATCACCGACGAGCTCGCGGAGCACATCGAGCAGATCGGCATCGAGACCGTGCGCATCCGCACGGTGCTGACCTGCGAGTCCAAGCGCGGCGTCTGCCGCAAGTGCTACGGCCGCAATCTCGCGTCGAACCGAGCCGTCGAGATCGGCGAAGCGGTGGGCATCGTCGCGGCGCAGTCGATCGGGCAGCCGGGCACGCAGTTGACGATGAAGACCTTTCACATCGGCGGCGCGGCGACCCGGGTCAGCGAGGAGAACCGGGTGTACCTCCCGTATCCGTGCGTGATCAGGGAGATTCACGGCAACGTCGTGGAGCTGGACAACGGCAACCGGCTGTTCACACGCAAGGGACACCTGATCGTCAACCGTGTGCTGCAGCAGATCACGCTCGACTCCGGCGACGAGCTCATGGCGACCGAAGGCCAGCAGGTGCTGGCCGGCGATTCGCTGGTGGGCCGCAACGGCGACCGCATCGACGCGACCGAGATCGGCTACGTGCACCGAATCGGCGATCGGGTGCTGATCACCGCCCAGCCGCGCCGCGTCGACATCCGCAACGGCTCCGAGCTGATGGTGGGGACCGAGCAGATCGTCCCCGAGGACGAGACCATGGCCTACTTCGACCCGTTCGCCGAGCCGATCATCGCCGAGGTGAGCGGCACGGTACGGTTCGACGACATCGTGCTGGGTACCACGCTGCGCGAGGAGATCAACGAGGACACCGGCAAGATCGAGAAGAAGATCACCGAATTCTCGGCCGAGACCCTGCAGCCGCGCCTCGTCGTGGAGACCGAGGATGGCCAGGAAGCCGTCTACTACCTGCCCGGCTCCGCCTATCTGAACGTTTCGGAGGGGGATGAGGTCAAGGCCGGGCGCACGCTGGCCAAGCTGCTCAAGGAGAGCGTCAAGACCCGCGACATCACCGGCGGTCTGCCGCGCGTCGGCGAGCTGTTCGAGGCGCGGCGGCCCCGGAATCCCGCGGTGCTGGCCAAGATCGACGGCATCGTGTACTTCCGCGGCATCACGAAGGGCAAGCGCGTGCTCGCGGTCGAAGACTCCTTCGGGGACGAACACAAGCACGCGGTACCCATGGGCAAGCATCTGCTGGTGCGGGACGGCGACACCGTGGAGGCCGGCGAGCCGCTCTGTGAGGGGCAGACCGATCCGCACGACGTGCTGGCGATCCTGGGCGAGAACGCGCTGCAGGCGTATCTGGTCAACGAGATTCAGGAGGTCTACCGGCTGCAGGGCGTGCGCATCAACGACAAGCACATCGGCATGATCATCCGACAGATGATGAAGAAGGTGGAGATCGTGTCGGTGGGCGACACGGAGTTCATCTTCGGCCAGCAGGTCGATCGGCACCGGTTCCGCACGGAGAACGAGAAGGTGATTCAGGAAGGCGGTCAGCCGGCGGTTGCGCAGCCGATGCTGCTCGGCATCACGCGGGCTTCGCTGAACATCGACTCGTTCATATCCGCGGCCTCGTTCCAGGAGACCACGCGGGTGCTTACCAACTCCGCGATCGCCGGATCCTCGGACTATCTGCGCGGTCTGAAGGAGAACGTCATCATCGGCAACCAGATTCCGGCGGGTACCGGCATCCGCGCCTATCGGGACGTCAAGCTGTTCGACGAGAACATGGAGAACCTGGACATCACCGTGGAGCGGATCCTGGCCCAGAAGCGCAAGGAGCAGGAGGAGCGCGAGGCGCAGATCCGCGCCGAGATGATGTCCGAGGAGTTGGGCGATCTGGTGAGCGAGGTGCCTACCGCCTGATTTCTGGCCGACCTGACTCCCTGCCGACCGGCGGCGTGCGCGGACCCCGTTTCACTTGACGAGCCCGCTTGACGAGCCGCGTCGTCGCTCGGTACGTTCTGGGGCAAGCAAGCCCCGAAGCGGAGGCGGCAGGCCATCGTGCCCGCTGCCGTCGCAGGAAAAGGAAGGTCGGGGGTACTTGACTGTCCGTGCCGAAGGCGCGTATGGTAGTGGCTCGGTTTCTATCAAGCCGTAGACACCTGCGGTCAGCCTGAGTCGCATGTCGGCGGTTCCGCCGGCAGGCAGTTCCGCCGGAAGGACGGGTGTACCCGTGAAGTGGGCGGTTCGTTGGAGTGTGGTAGTTCGAGTATGAGGAGTCAGGAGTGCCGACGATAAACCAGCTTGTCCGGAACGGACGCAAGCGCAGCACCAAGACCAGCAAGAGTCCTGCGCTCCAGTCATGCCCGCAGAAGCGCGGTGTATGCACGAGGGTGATGATCGTCACCCCGCGCAAGCCGAACTCCGCTTTGCGCAAGGTGGCGCGCGTGCGTCTGGTTTCGGGGGTCGAAGTGACCGCCTACATTCCCGGGATCGGGCACAACCTGCAGGAGCACTCCGTCGTTCTGATCCGGGGCGGGCGCGTCAAGGATCTGGCGGGTGTCCGCTACCACGTGGTGCGCGGGGCCAAGGATACGCTCGGTGTCGACGATCGGCGTCGCGCGCGATCGAAGTACGGCACCAAGCGGCCGAGGTCCTGAGGGCCGTATCCGGACAGCTCGTAGCAGGATAATTCAGGGAGTTCACGGAAATGCCCAGACGTAGCGTAAGTACGCAGCGGCGCGACGTGCGCGATGCGCGGTTTCGCGACCCGCTTGCGGGACGGTTCATCAACAGCATGCTGCTGCGCGGCAAGAAGTCGCTGGCGGCGCGCACGTTCTATCAGGCGCTCGACTTCCTTGAAGGCAAGGGCGAGGGAGATGCGATCGAGATGTTCCACAAGGCGGTGGACAACATCAAGCCGATGCTGGAAGTGAAATCGCGGCGCGTGGGAGGATCCACCTATCAGGTGCCGGTGGAGGTTCGCGAAGACCGCCAGGTCGCGCTCGCGATCCGCTGGCTGCTGCAGTTCGCGCGTGCCCGTCGCGGGCGCTCCATGGCCGAGCGGCTGGGCGCCGAGTTCCTGGACGCCTACAACAACACCGGCTCGGCTGCCAAGAAGAAAGAGGACACGCACCGGATGGCCGAAGCCAACAGGGCGTTCGCCCACTACCGCTGGTAGCACGGCATCGCTGGTAGCACGGCATCGCTGGCAGGCGGCAGGTCACAGGTAGGGCACTGATGGCGGAACGGACGAATCGGCGTGGAACGGCGCGGTCGCAGCCACTGAACAGGACACGAAACATCGGCATCATGGCGCACATCGATGCCGGCAAGACCACCACGACCGAGCGCATGCTCTATTACACCGGGCGCAAGCACAAGCTTGGAGAAGTGCACGACGGCCAGGCCGAAATGGACTGGATGGAGTTGGAAAAGGAGCGCGGCATCACCATCACCGCCGCCGCCACCTCCTGTCCGTGGCGGGATCACGATGTCAACATCATCGACACGCCCGGGCACGTGGACTTCACGGTGGAGGTGGAGCGATCGCTGTGTATCCTCGACGGCGCCGTGGCGGTGTTCTGCGCGGTCGGCGGCGTGGAGCCGCAGAGCGAGACGGTGTGGAAGCAGGCTACTCGCTACAAGGTCCCCCGGATCGTGTTTGTCAACAAGATGGATCGCACGGGGGCGCGTTTCGCGGATGTCGTGGATGAGTTGCACGACAAGCTCGGCGCCGACGCGGTTCCCATCCAGATTCCGGTGACGGAAGGCCCCGGCTTTGCAGCCCTCATCGACCTGGTTGCCATGCAGCTCGTCGAGTGGGAGGAATCCGGTCAGGGTACGGAGTACCGCGCCCGGCCGATTCCGGCCGATCTCCTTCCGACTGCCGAAGGGCACCGCATCGAACTCCACGAGAAGCTCGCCGACCACGACGACTCGTTCATGGAGGAATACCTGGACGGCGCCGACATCTCCCGGGAGCGTGTGCAGCAGGTGATCAGGAAGGCCACCTGCGCCGGCGAGCTGTTTCCGGTGCTGTGCGGCGCGGCGTTCAAGAACAAGGGAGTGCAGTTGCTCCTCGACGCGGTCGTCGACTATCTGCCTTCGCCGCTGGACAAGGAGCCGGTGTCGGGCATTCGGCCTGCCGACGGTGAGTATGTCGATCGCAAGCCCTCCGATGACGAGCCGTTCTCGGCGATGGCCTTCAAGGTCACCACGGACCCGTACGTGGGCCGGCTCACCTATGTGCGCGTCTACTCGGGCGTGTTGCCGTCGGGATCGTACGTGTTCAACGCGACCGCCGATGTGCGCGAACGCGCCACACGCATCCTGCGTATGCACGCCAATCGCCGCGAGGAGGTCGATGCCCTGCGTACCGGCGACATCGCGGCCGTGGTAGGCGCGCGGCGCACGACCACCGGCGACACGCTGTGCGACGCCGACGCCCGGTTGCTGCTCGAATCGATGGTGTTTCCCGACCCCGTCGTGTCCATCGCCATCGAGCCGAAGTCGAAGGCCGAGTCCGACAAGCTCGGCTTGGCCCTGCGCGCGTTGTCCGAGGAGGATCCGACCTTCCACGTCCGCTACGACGCGGAAGTCGGCCAGACGATCATCTCCGGGATGGGCGAGTTGCATCTGGACGTGCTGGTACAGCGTCTGTTGCGCGAGTACTCGGTCGACGCCGATGTCGGACGGCCGGAGGTTGCCTACCGTGAGGCGCTCACCCGGGCGGCCGAATCCGAAGGGCGTTTCGTGCGCCAGACCGGGGGCCGCGGTCAGTACGGTCACGTCGTGATGCGGTTCGAGCCGTTGCCGCCGGGTGCCGGGTTCGTGTTCGAGAGCAAGATCATAGGCGGCGCCGTGCCCAAGGAGTACATTCCCGCAGTGCAGAAGGGTGTCGCCCAGGCCAAGGAGACCGGCTCGGTCGCCGGCTATCCCATGGTTGACTTTCGAGCCGTGCTGCTCGACGGCTCCTACCACGAGGTCGACTCCAGCGAGGTGGCCTTCAGCGTGGCGGCCACGATGGCGTACCACGAAGCGGTGCGCCGCGCCGGGCCGGCGATCCTGGAGCCGATCATGGATGTCGAGGTGTGCGCGCCCGATGAGCATCTGGGAGACGTGATCGCGGACCTGGGAGCCCGTTCGGGCCAGATCGGATCCGTGGACGACCGCTTCGGCGGCAAGGTCGTGACCGCCGCCGTGCCCCTGCGGTGCATGTTCGGATATGCTACCGCGCTGCGTTCGATGACCAGCGGGCGCGGCAACCATACGATGCAGTTCGCTGCCTACCGCCGCGTGCCCGCTGCGGTCCAGGAAGAGATCATTCAGCGCGCAGGACGCGCTTCGGAACGGAGCCAGACTCCCGTAGCTTGAGGAGTCCAGGGTTCGTCGAGGAGAACAGGCCAAGGAGAAACAAGGGATGGCAAAGGAGAAATTCGATCGCACCAAGCCGCACATGAACGTCGGGACCATCGGTCACGTCGACCATGGAAAGACGACGCTGACTGCGGCAATCACCCAGCACTGCGCCAACAAGTACGGCGACAAGGTGATGACCTACGACCAGATCGACAACGCGCCCGAAGAGAAGGCGCGTGGCATCACGATCAACACCCGGCACGTCGAGTATCAGAGCGAGGATCGGCACTACGCGCACGTCGACTGCCCGGGGCACGCCGACTACATCAAGAACATGATCACGGGCGCCGCGCAGATGGACGGTGCCGTGCTGGTCGTGTCGGCGCCGGACTCGGTCATGCCGCAGACGCGTGAGCACATCCTGCTTGCCCGTCAGGTGGAGGTTCCTTCCATCATCGTGTTCCTCAACAAGGTCGACATGGTGGACGACGAGGAGCTCCTCGAGCTGGTGGAGGAGGAGATCAAGGATGTCCTCAACCAGTACGACTTCCCGGGCGACGACACGCCGATCATCAAGGGATCCGCCCTGGCCGCAATGGAGAATCCGGGCGACGCGGAAGCGAACCAGCCGATCGAAGAGTTGCTCACGGCCATGGATGCGTACTTTCCGCTGCCGGAGCGTGACGTGGATCAGGACTTCCTGATGCCGATCGAGGACGTCTTCTCGATCGCCGGTCGGGGCACGGTCGTGACCGGCCGCGTCGAGGCCGGCCGAATCAAGGTCGGCGAGACGGTGGAGATCGTCGGGATCAAGGAAACCGACAAGACCGTGGTGACCGGCGTCGAGATGTTCAACAAGCTGCTCGACGAAGGGCAGGCCGGCGACAACATCGGCGCCTTGCTGCGCGGTGTGGAGCGCAGTGACGTCGAGCGAGGCCAGGTGCTGGCCAAGCCCGGCTCCATCACGCCGCACAGGCAGGTGAAGGCGCAGGTGTACGCGCTCACCAGAGAAGAGGGAGGGCGCCACTCTCCGTTCTTTGCCGGCTATCGTCCGCAGTTCTATTTCAGGACGACCGACATCACCGGCAGCGTCACGCTCCCGGAAGGCAAGGAAATGGTCATGCCGGGCGACAGTACGGAGCTGAACATCGATCTGATCAACACGATTGCGGTCCAGCGCGGGTTGCGGTTCGCCATTCGCGAAGGCGGACGCACCGTCGGCGCCGGCGCCGTGACCGAGATCCTGGACTGAGGCGACAGGGGAGACTGGCTGGTACCGGGCGATGGCTACGGAACGGATTCGGGTGCGGTTGCGCGGGTTCGACATAGAGCTCGTGGATCAAAGTTCACGGGCGATCGTTCAGACCGTGCAAAAGGCGGGGGCGCGCGTCGCGGGTCCGATCCCGCTGCCGACCCGGATCAACAAATTCACGGTGCTCCGATCCCCGCACGTCTACAAGAAGTCGCGTGAGCAGTTCGAAATGCGGACTCACAAGCGCCTCATCGACATCCTGGAGCCGAGCAGCGCCGTCATGGATGCGCTGATGAAGCTTGAGCTGCCGGCCGGCGTCGACGTCGAGATCAGGCAGTAGGGAGCGTGCGGCGTGGTAGCGGTAGTTGGCGTCAAGGTGGGAATGACGCAGGTATTCGACGATGCGGGCGCGGCGCGCCCGGTGACGCTGGTGCGGGTCGAACCCAACGTCGTGATCGGCACGCGCGTTGCCGCAGGCGACGGGTATGACGCCGTGGTGCTGGGCTGGGGGACGGCTCGCAAGCGGCGGTTGACGAAGCCGTTTGCCGGTCAGTTCCCGGAGGGCATCGATCCGACGCGACGCATCATGGAGTTGCGCGGCTTCGACGGGGAGTTCGAGGTCGGGAAGCCGCTGGACCTGTCCATCTTTTCCGACCGGCGCTTTGTGGACGTCCAGGGCGTGTCGCTCGGGAAGGGTTTTCAGGGCGTGATCAAGCGTCACGGGTTTCGGGGCGGCCGTGCGACGCACGGCTCCAAGTTCCATCGCGCCGGCGGGTCCACCGGGCAGTCGGCGTGGCCGTCGCGGGTGCTGAAGGGCACACGCATGGCGGGGCGCATGGGTGGCCGGCGTGCCACGGTGCAGAACCTCGAGCTGCTGCGCATCGACCAGGAGCGGCGGCTGCTGATGATCGCCGGACCGATTCCCGGCCGCCGCGGCGGGCATGTGTTGGTGGCGAGCGCGAAGAAGAAGCAGGGCGGCCGGAACGGGAGTGCGGAGTGAAGGTTCCGGTTTTGGGCCCGGACGGCAATCCTTCCGGAGAGATCGAGTTGGACGACCGGGTCTTCGACATCGAGGTCTCGGACGGGGCCATCCATGCGGCGCTGCGCAATGAGCTTGCCAATCAGCGCGTCGGCACGGCGGCGACCAAGCGCCGCGGCCAGGTGCGCGGTGGTGGCCGCAAGCCCCACCGGCAGAAGGGTACGGGGCGGGCACGCGCGGGATCGAGGCGATCACCGCTGTGGGTCGGCGGCGGCATTACCTTTGGCCCACAGCCGCGCGACTTCCGGTATCGGATACCGCGCAAGGTGAAGCGACTGGCCATACGATCGGTGCTCACCTCCAAATGCCGGGGGAACCAGCTGATGGTGGTCGACGGCGTGCAGTCCGCTTCGGGCCGCACCCGTGAGCTCGCGGCGACGATCGATGCCCTGTCGCCGGGACTGAAGACCGTGTTGGTGTTGGGCGCCGACGACCCGATGACGCGACGCGCGGGACGCAATCTGTCTTCCTTGCGCATTCTTTCCAGCCAACGGCTCCGGGTGCACGAACTGCTGTACGGAGACCGGGTGCTGCTGCAGCGCGAAGCCGTGGCGCGATTGAACGCCGGATACGGCGGCGCAGATCTGGAGGCCGACGATGGCGGGTGAAATTATCCTCGAGCCGCTGGTGACCGAGAAATCCAACTCCTTGCGCGAGGCGGGCAAGTACAGCTTCCGCGTTGATCCGCGCGCCTCCAAGCAGCAGGTGCTCGCGGAGGTGCGGCGGCTGTTCGACGTCAAGCCGGTTCGCTGCAACATCATCAATGTCCCCCGCAAGCCGAAGCGGGTTCGCTACCGGCGCGGTTACACAGCCTCATGGAAGAAGGCGATCGTGACCCTGTCCGGTGACCAGACCATCGAAATCTTCGAGGGCGTCTGATGCCGGTACGGAACCGCAAGCCGACGACGCCGTCGTCCCGCACTACGACCGTTCGCGACTATTCCGAGCTGAGCGATGAGAGGCCGGAGAAGCGCCTCACCGAAGTCCGTCCCTATCGCGCCGGCCGCTCCAAGGGGCGGATCAGCGTTCGCCGCAAGGGCGGTCAGCACAAGCGCCAGTACCGCATGGTAGATTTCAAGCGGGACAACCACGGGGTGCCGGGTACGGTTCATTCGATCCAGTACGATCCGAACCGCAGCGCGGATCTGGCGCTGGTGGTGTTCGCCGACGGGGACAAGCGTTACCTCCTGTCGCCGCGCGGCCTGCGCGTCGGCGCGACCGTGCAGAGCGGTCCCGGCGCGCCGATCGAGATCGGCAATGCCCTGCCGATCGGTGACCTGCCGCTGGGTATCGCCATCCACAATGTGGAGTTGACGCCAGGACGCGGCGGCCAACTGGTTCGTGCCGCAGGCAATAGCGCCACCCTGGTCGCGAGGGAGGGCGAGTACGCGACGGTGCGGCTGCCATCCGGGGAGACGCGTCTGGTCCATGTACGCTGCATGGCCTCCATCGGCGAGATCGGCAACCCCGATCATATGAACGTTTCGCTTGGCAAGGCCGGTCGGGCTCGCTGGATGGGGCGGCGGCCAAAGGTTCGCGGAGTGGCGATGAACCCGGTCGACCACCCGCACGGCGGCGGCGAGGGCAAGGCGTCCGGAGGGCGCCATCCGGTTTCCCCCTGGGGGAAGTTGACGAAGGGGATGAAGACGCGGAACAAGCGCAAGCGGTCAGGCGACTTCATCGTCGGCAGACGCTGATGACCACGCGCGAGACCGGAAGGATGACGAGGTAGGTTATGTCACGATCGATCAAGAAAGGGCCGTTCGTGTCGCCGGGTCTGTTCAAGCGGGTGATCGAGGCCTCCAAGTCCTCCGGCAAGCAGATGGTCAAGACGTATTCGCGCTGCTCGACGATCATCCCACAGATGGTCGGGATGACCATCTCGGTCTACAACGGCAAGAATTGGATTCCGGTCTACATCACGGAGAACCTGGTGGGGCACAAGCTCGGCGAGTTCGCTCCGACGCGGGTATTTCGAGGGCACGCGGGGTCGGATCGCAAGGCGGTGCGGCGCTGATGGTCAGGGGCAAGCAGGGCTACACGGCCCACAGCAAGTTCCTGCGTATTTCGCCGAGCAAGGTGCGCCCCCTCGCCGATCTGGTTCGTCGCCAGCCCTATGCCGAGGCGCTCGCGCTACTGGAGACGATGCCGCACAAGGGCGCCGCGCTCCTGCGCAAGACGATCAAGTCGGCCGGCGACAACGCACTGTTTCAAAATGAGGATCTCGACGAGGAGACGCTGTACGTCCGCGAGCTGCAGGTGCTCGACGGTCCGCGCCTGAAGCGCATCTGGGTGCGCGGGCGCGGCCGAGCAGATCGCCAGGTGAGCCGCCTCTGCCATATCTCGGTAGCGGTGGAGGAGATGAGCTAGTATGGGACAGAAGGTCAATCCGACCGGGCTGCGCATGGGGATCAACCAGTCATGGCGCAGCAAGTGGTACGTGGACCCGCGCGAATACGCGGCGACGCTTCACGAGGATCTGTCGTTGCGCAAGACGATCGACACCGCTCCGGAGACGCGCGGCGCGGACATCGCCCAGGTGGAGATCATCCGCCATCCTCAGCGCATCGCACTGATCATCCACACCGGCCGCCCCGGCGTCGTGATCGGAGCCAAGGGGCAGAACATCGAGCGGCTGGGTTCCAAGCTGCAGCGCCAGGTCGGCAAGAAGATCCAGATCAAGATCAAGGAGATCCAGCGGCCCGAGACCAACGCCCAGTTGATCGCGATGAACATCGCGCGCCAGTTGCGAGGGCGGGCGTCGTTCCGGCGGGTCATGAAGATGGCGATCAACAACGCGATGCGCGTCGGCGTACAGGGCATCAAGATCCGGGCCGGCGGACGGTTGAACGGCGCGGAGATGTCGCGCGTCCAGCAGTACAAGGAGGGACGCATCCCGTTGCACACGTTCCGCGCCGACATCGAGTACGGATTCTCCGTGGCTATCACCACGGTCGGAACGCTGGGCATCAAGGTATGGGTCTTTCACGGCGAGGTGTTTGGCCGCGACAAGAAGGACGACGCGGGGCTGCTCCTGAAGCGGCAGCGCGGCCGTGAGGAGGCAGCGTAACCGATGCTGGCTCCAAAGCGGGAGAAGTTTCGCAAGCGCCAGCGCGGCGGGCCGCTACGGCGCGGCGGGGAGCGCCAGCAGGAATTGGCGTTCGGTGATTTCGGTCTGATCGCGCTCGAACACAAGTGGATCACCAACCGGCAGATCGAGGCCGCTCGGGTGGCCATGACCCGGCACGTGAAACGGGGTGGCAAGGTATGGATACGGATCTTTCCCGACATGCCTTACACCATGAAACCTGCCGAAACGCGCATGGGGAAGGGCAAGGGCAACGTGGAGTACCACGTCGCTCCGGTCAGACGCGGTACGGTCATGTTCGAGCTCGCCGGCGTGGAGACCGATCTGGCGCGGGAAGCGCTCACGCTGGCCGGCAGCAAGCTGCCGATCAAGACGACGATCTGTGCGCGCGGCAGCGTGTTCGCACCACAGGCATGAGGACAGTGTTGGCATGAGGACGGTGGCGTGAAGGAACAGTATGGTGAGCTCGCCTACCCGGAGCTGCTGCTCAAGCATGACGAGCTGGTGTCGGAGTACCGCAAGGCACGGTTCGACGCGGTGGTCGGCCACCTGGACAATCCGGTCAGTGTCCGCGTGCTGCGCCGAAGGCTGGCTCGCGCCAAGACCATAATCAATGAGTACGAGCTGGGGATTCGACAGCGATGAATGGAACGGAATGAGTAGCACGGAACGTCTTCGCGTACTGGCAGGAACGGTAGTCTCGGATCGCATGGACAAGACGATCGTGGTCCTGGTCAGTTCCCAGAAGCGCCATCCGATGTACGAGAAATACATCCGCAGGTCCAAGCGCGTGAAAGCGCACGATGCGGACAACGCCTGCCGCATCGGCGACCGCGTCCGGGTCGTGGAATCGCGGCCGCTGAGTCGCGACAAGCGGTGGCGGCTGCTGGAGATCTTGGAACGGAGCAGCTGATGGTACAGGCGATGAGCTATCTCAACGTCGCGGACAACTCGGGCGCCAAGCGCGTGCAGTGCATCAAGGTACTCGGCGGCACGCGCCACGTAAGCGCCGGGGTCGGCGATCGGATCGTGGTGACGGTCAAGACCGCGATACCGTCCGCCACGGTACGCAAGGGCACGGTAGTGCGGGCGGTGATCGTGAGGACGCGGAAGGAGACGCGCCGAGTCGACGGCTCATACATCCGCTTCGACGACAACGCCTGCGTCCTGATCGACGAGGCCGGCAATCCGTCCGGAAAGCGTATCTTCGGTCCGGTCGCGCGGGAATTGCGCGATCGTGACTACATGAAGATCGTCTCCCTGGCACCGGAGGTGCTGTAACATGGCGCGCAAGCGTGGAGTCGGCCGCGCGCAGGTGCGGGTACGACTGCGCCGTGATGACCAGGTGGTGGTGATCGCCGGCAGGGAGCGGGGCAAGACCGGCCGCGTGTTGCGCATCGACATCGATCGGCAGCAAGTGGTCGTGGAGGGGCTCAACCTGGTGAAGAAGGCGATACGACCCACTCAGCAGCGCCAGCAGGGAGGCATCTCCGAGATCGAGGCGCCTATCCACCTGTCGAACGTGATGCTGAGCACGCCGGAGGGACGCTCGAGGATCCGGTATGAGACCGGTGGTGCCGGTGCCTCCGGCGGGGGCAGCAGCGGTGAGGGCACTCGCCGCGTCGCCGCGCGTACGGGGCAGGAGCTGTGAGCAAGAACAAAGCCGGCAATGGCACGGCAAGCGGGAACGGCGACGCCAGAGGCGGGTACGTGCCGCGTCTGCGCGCCCTGTACCGGGACACGGTTGCGCCGGCGCTGATCGAGGAGTTCAGCTACGACAGCGCCATGCAGGTCCCCAGGCTGACCAAGATCCTGCTGAGCATGGGCGTCGGCATGGCTCCCACCAATCGCCAGCTCCTCGACACCGCGGTCAACGAGCTCACGCTGATCGCCGGCCAGCGGGCGGTGACCACGCGCGCGCGGCGCTCGATCGCAGCGTTCAAGATTCGGGCCGGAATGGAGATCGGCGCGATGGTGACCCTTCGCGGCGATCGCATGCTGGAGTTCCTCGATCGTTTCGTGAACGTGGCCGTGCCCCGCATCAAGGACTTCCGTGGTCTGTCCCCCAACTCATTCGACGGAAGAGGCAACTACTCGGTGGGCGTCGATGAACAGATCATCTTTTCCGAGATCGACTACGATCGCATCGACTCGATTCATGGACTCAACGTCACCATCGTTACCTCGGCGCATACCGACCGGGAGGGCCGCAGTCTTCTCGCCGGATTGGGAATGCCGTTCCGCAGCGAGTGACGGACTGCACGGCGGTGAAGAGGATCAGGATGGTACGGACCGCGACGGGCGGGCAGGACGGAGTCCGGGCCCGCGCATGGACGATGGAGGTATAGGTGGCACGCAAGGCACTGATCGTGCGCGCGCAGCGCAAACCCAAGTTCTCGACACGCAAGGTCAACCGGTGCCGCTGCTGCGGGCGGCCACGGGGATATCTGCGTCGTTTCGAGATGTGTCGGATCTGCTTCAGAGATCTCGCCAGCCGGGGACTGATACCCGGCGTGACGAAGTCGAGCTGGTAGCCCCGTGGGTGTGACCGATCCGGTAGCGGACATGCTGGCCAAGATCCGCAACGCGGGCATGGCCGGCCACGAGAGCGTGGATATCGTGCCCTCGAAGTTCAAGTTGGAGATCGTCAAGACGTTGAAGACCGAGGGCTACGTGCGCAACTTCAAGCGCGCCGGCCAGGACGGTCAGGGACCGGTGCGCGTGTTCCTCAAGTACGACGACCAGCGCAGGCCGGTCATCCGCGGAATGCAGCGGATCTCGAAGCCGGGGCGCCGGGTGTATCGGAGCTATCGCACCATGCCTCGTATCCTGAACGGGTATGGGACACTGATCGTCTCCACCTCGTCGGGCGTGATCACCGGCCGCAAGGCCGCTCAGCAACAGGTCGGCGGCGAGCTGATCTGCAGTGTGTGGTAGCCGGATGTCACGCGTAGGAGTGTTGCCGATTCCGGTGCCGACGGGAGTCGAAGTGGCGGTGCATGACAGGCAGGTGGACGTTGCCGGTCCCAAGGGCACGCTCAGCACGTCGTTGCCCGATATCGTGCGGGTCGATGTCGCGGACGGAACGGTCGCCGTCAGCCGAGCCGACGATGAACGGTCCTCGCGGGCGGTGCACGGTCTGACCCGCAACCTGATCGCCAACATGGTGACCGGGGTGTCGACCGGGTTCACGCGGGAGCTTCTCATCAACGGGGTGGGGTACCGTGCGGAGGTTCAGGGGACGACGCTGGTCGTCGACGCCCGCTACTCGCGGCCGGTCCAGTTGCAGATTCCGGACGACCTCGCCGTTCAGGTGGAGGGCGGCAATCGTATCCAGATCTCCGGCGTCGACAAACAGCGTGTCGGCCAGTTCGCCTCGGATGTCCGGTCGGTACGGCCGCCGGAACCGTACAAGGGCAAGGGCATCCGCTACGCGGACGAGCACGTGCGCCGCAAGGTAGGAAAGTCGGCCGTGGGAGGTGCCGACTGATGGGTGCGCCGGCCAAGGTGGTGCGTCGTCTTCGGCGCAAGCGGAGCATTCGTGGTAAGGTGCGCGGCACCGCCGTGCGGCCGCGGATGACGGTTTTCAAGAGCAACCGGTACACCTACGTTCAGGTGATCGACGACGACGCAGAGCGTACCGTGGTGGCGGTTTCGAATCGGGAAGCGGCGGTCGATGTGCCCAACCGGGTGACCGACCTCGGCCGGCTCGGTGAGCTCGCGGGCGAACGATTGCGCGCGAGTGGGATACGGAGTGTGGTGTTTGATCGCAACGGCTATCCCTATCACGGCAAGATCAAGGCGATCGCGGACGGCGCACGCAAGTCCGGCATCGCATTGTAGGATTTCGAGGGGTAACGGTGGGCGACAGAGACCGGGAACGCGGCGACCGGGGTGAGGGATTCGAGAAACTCGTTCGCCTCAACCGAATTGCCAAGGTAGTGAAGGGAGGCCGCAGATTCTCGTTTTCTGCGGTGATGGTGGTCGGTGACCGCAACGGCCATGTCGGCGTCGGGTTCGGCAAGGCTGCCTATGTGGCCGACGCCATTCGCAAGGGTTCGGAACGGGCGCGGCGCAACATGGTGAGAGTTCCGATGCGGGGCGGCACTCTGCCGCACCAGGTCAACGGTGTGTTCAAGGGGGCGAAGGTGCTGCTGAAGCCCGCAGCTCCGGGAACCGGCGTGATTGCCGGCGGTCCGGTGAGGGCGGTGCTCGAGGCGGCCGGCGTGCGCGATGCGCTCAGCAAGTCGCTGGGCTCGCAGAACTCGATGAACTTGGTGAAGGCCGTGTTTCAGGGCCTGGGTCAGATCATGGAAGCCTCGGAAGTTGCCGCCCGCCGTGGCAAGACCGTTTCGGAGCTGTGGCGATAGTGGCTGCCATCGGCACCGAAGGCCCCCTGCGGCTCACCGACGGCGCGCGCGTGCGCGTGACGCTCGCCCGGAGCGTTATCGGGCGCAGCCCCAGGCATCGGGCCACGGTTGAGGCGCTCGGGTTGCGCGGCATCGGCTCGTCGGCCGAGCACACCGCCTCCGCGCCGATCATCGGCATGATCCGCAAGGTGCGCTACCTGCTTGCGATCGAGGAGATCTCATGAGCGAACCTGACAGCACCGTGGATGCGCCGCGGGTCCGCCGGCCGGCCGGCGCCGTACGCAAGCGACGCGTCGTCGGCCGCGGCTCGGCGAGCGGGCATGGCGGCACCTCGGGACGTGGAACGAAAGGACAGCGGGCCCGCGCCGGCAGCGGCGTTCGCCCCACCTTCGAGGGCGGGCAGATGCCGCTGTACCGGCGTATCGCGCGCCGCGGCTTCAGCAATCACCCGTTCCGGAATGTCCACGAGGTATTGGATGTCCGCGATCTCAACCGCTTTGCGGACGGGGCCACCGTCGACCGGCAGGCGCTCCTGGAAGCCGGCATGATCGGATCGGCCGGCGTGCCGGTCAAGCTGTTGGGCTCGGGAGAACTCGAACGTGCGCTCACCGTACGCATCGATCGCGCGTCCTCCGGCGCTTGCCGGAAGGTGACGGCCGCCGGTGGCACGATCCATCTGACCGATGCCGCCGCTGATGCTTCGCCCGATGACGCTCCGGCGTCGGATGGAACCGCAGGCGACGAGTCGGGCTGATGGCTAATCCGCTGCTCGACATCTTTCGGATCCGCGACCTGCGGGAACGGATCCTGTTCACGGTCATGATCCTTGTGATATTCCGGATCGGCGCGTTCCTGCCGATCCCCGGGATCGATGTCAGCACCGTCAAGAACTTCTACGCCGCGCAGCAGTCGGGCGGCATCGGCATTACGGACTACTTCGACTTCTTCTCGGGCGGCGCATTCACGAACTTCTCCGTCTTCATGTTGGGAATCGTGCCGTACATCACCACGTCGATCATGATGCAGCTCCTGGTCCTGGTGTTCCCGAAGCTGAAGAAGATCTCCCAGGAGGATGGCGGCAAGAAGCGCATCCAGCGGTACACCCGGATCGCTACGGTCGGCGTTTGTCTCATTCAGTCCTTGACCGTCACGACCTTCGCCGGCCAGATCCCCGGTGCGATCATCATGGATCGCATCCCGTTCACGATCCTGGCTACCGTCACCGTGACCGCCGGCACGATCTTCCTGATGTGGCTGGGGGAGCAGATCACGCAGCGTGGCATCGGCAACGGCATATCGCTGCTGATCTTCGCCGGAATCGTCGCCCGCATCCCGGACGCGATCTACCTCATGATCAACCAGGTGCAGCGTGGCGACTTGAATCCGGTCTTCTTCGTCCTCGTGCTCGGCGCGTTCGTCGGAGTGATCTCGCTGGTCATCTACGAACAGCAGGGACAGCGAAGGATCCCGGTCAACTATGCC
Organism: Spirochaetaceae bacterium; assembly: GCA_028818385.1. Next base: position 37,050 of record JAPPNY010000198.1, on the reverse strand, counting down.
AAGCGGGTGATCGGCCGCAAGGTCTACGGCGCGCAGAACGCCTACCTCCCGTTCAAGATCAACCCCTCGGGAGTCATCCCGGTGATCTTCGCTTCTTCGGTCCTGATCTTCCCGCTGCAGATCGCGCAGAACCTGGGCGGCGGCGTGCCGTGGCTCTCGCGCTTCGCGGCATGGCTGACGCCGAACGGCGTGCCGTACATGCTGTTCTACGCGCTGTTGATCGTGTTCTTCGCCTACTTCTACACGCAGGTCACGCTGAACCCGGTCGAGATCAGCAAGCAGATCCGCGAGAACGGCGGCTCGATCCGCGGCATCAGCTCCGACAACATGACGGAGTACCTGACGCGGATCCTGAACCGGATCATCTTGCCGGGAGCGCTGTTCCTGGCGGTCATCGCCATCATTCCGTCCATCATCCAGGCGTTGTTCCGGTTTCCATCCAGCGTCGCCTTCCTGATGGGCGGCACGTCGCTGTTGATCATGGTCGGCGTCGACCTGGACACGATGAGTCAGATCGAAGGGCATCTGAAGATGCACCATCACGACGGGATCGTTCGCAAGGGCCGCGTACGGGCCCGCAATCTGTAGAGGTCATCATGAAGGTCAGGGCCAGCGTGAAGAAGATGTGCGCGAAGTGTAAGGTCATCAGGCGTCGCGGCGTCGTCCGCGTCATCTGCGACAACCCGAAACACAAACAGCGACAGGGGTAGCGACATGGCGAGGATCGCGGGGATCGACCTGCCGAACAAGCACGTGAGCGTAGGCCTGACCTACATCTTTGGAATCGGAGCGCCTTCGGCGGCTGCGATCTGTGACAAGACCGGGATCGCCCGGGACCGGATGCTGAACGACCTGGCACCGGAAGAGGTCAACGAGTTGCGGCGCGTGATCGAGAGCGACTACGTGGTCGAAGGGTCGTTGCGCACCGAGGCGTCGCTCAACATCAAGCGGCTGATGGACATCGGCTGTTATCGGGGCATACGCCACCGGCGCGGACTGCCGGTGCGCGGACAGCGTACGCGAACCAACGCGCGCGGGCGCAAGGGCAGCAAGAAGACGGTCGCGGGCAAGAAGAAAGCGCCCACCGCCAAGTGACGACAGGGCTGATTCGGCGGACAGGGCCGATTCGACGGACAAGGCCGATTCGACGGACAAGACTGGTAAAGGACGGTTGCGAGTAACGTAGATGGCAAAATCGAAAGGCAAACGGGACCGGGCGGTCAGCGAGGGGAACGTCTATATCCAGGCGACCTTCAACAACACGATCGTGACGATCACCGACCTTATGGGAAACGCGGTGTCGTGGGCTTCGGCGGGCTCTCTCGGGTTCCGCGGGGCGAAGAAGTCCACTCCGTTCGCGGCGCAGACGACCGCTGAGACCGCCGCGCGGAAGGCGATGGACTACGGCCTGATGGAGGTCAACGTGTTCGTCAAGGGTCCCGGTGGGGGCGGCGAATCGGCTGTTCGGTCCCTCGGGGCGCTCGGCCTCCGCGTGCGCACGATTCAGAACGTCACGCCGATTCCACACAACGGCTGCCGGCCGCAGAAGAAGAGGAGGGTGTAGCGATGGCTCGCTACATCGGCCCTGCCTGCCGGCTTTGCCGAGCGGAAGGGGTAAAGCTGTTCCTCAAGGGGGCGCGCTGTCATTCCGACAAGTGTCAGATCACCAGGCGGCGCGGCAAGCCGGGCAAGGCCCCGCGGGCCCGCATGCAGAAACTGTCGGACTACGGCATGCAGCTTCGCGAGAAGCAGCGCGTGAAGCGCATGTACGGAATGCTGGAACGACAGTTCCGCATCTTCTTTGATCGCGCCAACCGGCAGCGCGGCGTTACCGCGGAGAACCTGGTGCGCATGTTGGAGCAGCGCCTCGACAACGTAGTATACCGCATGCACTTCGCCAGTTCGCGCAAGCAGGCGCGGCAGCTCGTCTCGCACGGTCACGTCATGGTCAACGACCGGCGGGTGACCATCCCGAGCTATCTGGTACAGAAGGACGACGTGCTGGAGTTGCAGGAGCGGGGCAAGATGATGACCGCGGTCAAGGACAGTCTGAAGGAGTATTCCCGCTCCGGAACGCTGCCATGGCTGGAGGTCGACCCGGATGCGGTCCGTGGTCGGGTCCTGGCTCTGCCACGGCGGGCCGACGTCCCGGATCTCGAAGGCGTCAACGAGCAGCTGATCGTCGAGCTGTATTCCAAGTGAGGGGCTGATGGCGAGAAAAAACCTCTTGAAGGGGCTCAATCGGCCGACCGGTATGGTCTTCGAGCACACCGACGTGGATGCCTCCTACGGGAAGTTCATCGCGTATCCGTTCGAGCGGGGCTATGGCGCGACCATCGGCAACAGCCTGCGGCGCATTCTGCTTTCGGGAATCCAGGGGTATGCGATCACGGCCGTGCGGATCGCCAGCCGCGAGGAGGACGGATCATCGCACACGGTTTCCAGTGAATTCGAGCCCATTCCTCATGTCGTCGAAGACACGCCGGATATCATCAACGCCCTTAAGCAGATCAGACTGGCGCTGGACGAAGGGGTGGAGGAGCGGACGGTGTACGTGGAAGCGTCCGGCCCCAAGACCCTGGTCGCCGGCGATCTGGCGGTGGACACGGGCATAGTGGTGACTACGCCGGAGCTGGCGATCGCCACCCTCATGGAAGACGCGAATCTCGAGTTCGAGGTGCAGATCGAGTTCTCGCGTGGTTATCTGCCGGCGGAGAACAGCGAACGCTTCATCGACATTGTAGGCACGATTCCGATCGACGCTCTGTTCTCGCCGATCACGCGCGTGAAGTACGCGGTGGAGAACACCAGAGTCGGCCAGCGGACCGACTACGACAAGTTGGTGCTGGAGGTGTGGACGGACGGCACGCTCAAGCCTGAGGACGCGGTCGCGGAGGCGGCCAAGATCGCCAAGGACCACTACACGATATTCATCAACTTCGAGGAAGACGAAGTCGGCGACCACGAGGAGCTCGATCTCGAGGACGAACGGCTGCGCCGCTTGCTCGATACCCCGGTCGAGGAACTGGAGCTGTCGGTACGTTCCAGCAACTGCCTGCGGAACGAGAACATCCGCACGATCGGCGACCTGACGCGCAGGACCGAGGATGAGATCGCCAAGACGCGCAATTTCGGACGGAAATCCCTCGACGAGATCAAGAAGCGGCTGGAGGAGCGTGGGTTGCAGCTTGGCATGAGCGACTACAGCGCGGTGCGGCAGCAGCTTGCCAGCGCCGAATCGGTCGCTCCTGCCAGGGGTGAGGGGGGCGATGAGGCAGCGGTCGGCAACACGGAGACGGTGGGCAGCACCGAGGCGACGGTGGGGACCGAGGCCGCGGCGGGCGCTGAGGTTGCGGCGCTTGACGAAACCGACGAGTGAACATCGTGTACGGAAACCGGTGCATACTGGGGGTGGAGTGAAGTGAGACACCGCGTCGGCTACAATCCGCTCGGCCGCACGCCGAGCCACCGCAAGGCGCTCCATTCCAACATGGTGGCGGCGCTGTTCCGGCACGAACGCATCCGCACCACCCGTGCCAAGGCGCTTGCCGTGCGTCGCAGCGCGGAGAAGATGATTACGCGCGCCAAACACGACAGTGTGCACAGCCGGAGAATCATCGCGCGGCGCCTGCACGATCCGGCGGTGCTGGCCAAGCTGTTCGATGTCCTGGGACCTCGCTTTCAGAGCCGTCCCGGCGGATATACTCGTGTGCTGAAGCTCGGCCCGCGATACGGCGATGCCAGCGAGATGGTGATCCTGGAGTTGCTCGACCGGCCGGTCGATACGGAAGAAGCTCCCTGAGCAGTCACCCCGGCGCCGCGTAGGCGGCCGATCGAACGAGTACGCGGCGGGCGCGGATGAAGCGCATGCGAGGCCGCATCGCTCGGGGTTGCCCGCACTGAGAGTCACCGCGGCCCGCTGGCTTGACGGCAACCTGTCGGCTTCAACGCGGTTGTTGGTGGGCCTGCTGCTGGCCGCCGGACTGGTGGCGCAGGACGACCTGATGCTGCGCGGAGCCCAGGCGCTGATCTTCGCCGCGCTGGCATGGCTGGTGCAACCGCGCCTGCGGCTGCGGCGCACCATGTTGTTCCTCGGCGTGACGGTCGCGTTCAATCTGCTCACCCCGGCCGGTCGCGTCCTGCTGCGGATCGGCGGCGTCGCGGTCACGGAGGGGGCTCTGACCGTCGGCGCGGGCAAGGCTGCAAGCCTGGGCGGATTGATGTTCCTCTCGCGGCTCATGGTCGATTCGCGCCTGCGGCTACCCGGAGCGGCGGGGGCGCTGCTCGCCTCGAGCCTCGCGTTCCTTGCGCGTCTCATGGACGGCCGTGTGCGTTTCGACCTGCGCCATCCTGCCCGGAGCCTCGACCGGGCATTGCTCTCCGCGCGGGACGCCGCGCCCGAAGCGCCACCGGCCGGAGACGGTTCCGGCACGACGACTCTGCTGGGCGGGACGTGCGTGGCCGTGCTGCTTGCGCTCGCAGGCGGAGCGCTCGTCTGGAGCCGCCTCCGCGGCTGACCGGTGACGGTGTTCGTCTCTGCGGTACACTGAGCCCGAGGCGAGCGGAATGGTGCCGGGAGCGCGAGCGGCGGATGGACTCCGGACGTCGTGAGGCTGGAGCAACTGCCGGCCGTGGGTCGCCCGCGCAAGCCGGTAAAGCCGCCGCCGGTGACCTCCACGGCTCAGGACGAGCACCTGGAGGAGTTGCCGCCTGCACGGGAGGCCGAGGAGCCGCTGCGGGCGAACCGTCGCGCGGCGGCAGCGGAGAACCGGCCGGACGCCCACATCAGCGTCCATCCGATGCGGGAGCTGCTTGATCTGGCGGCTTCGGGCAGGCCGGCGGTCGCGGTCGAGGACGGGGTCTACCGCGTTCAGCCGCACGCCTACGGCGGGGGACCGGGGCGCGATCCGGGTTTGCGCCGGCTGGCGGCTGCGGTGACCGGCGGCGCGGCGGACGCAGGTGATCCGGCCGGTGGTGAGGTGGACGTGGGAAGCGAGGACGGCGACGCGCTGCAGGTGACCGGGTACGGCATCGAGATGGACGCGTTCCTGGCAGACGCGCGCGGCGACGAGCAGACCGGGACCCGCGGTGGTCCGTTGGATCGCCTGGCTCGCCGCGTGGACGCCGTCGGCGCGGCTCTCCTGGTTCGCGGTCGGCACGGCGGATACCGGCCGCGGCAGATCGCCGGCATCCTGGGCCGGGCGGGCGCGCGGCTCGCGTTCGCGGATGAGGATCCTGTGGCCGCCCGTTACCTCACCCGTCGCGTGGCGCTCATCGTGGAGGATCCGCTGCACGCGATCCCCGGACTGGGCCGCCGCTTCGCCGCTTCGGCGCGCGACCGGATCGGTTGCCTGTCGTTCCTTCCCGCACGGGCGGGCGGGCGGGCCGCCTACCTCATGCTTGCCGGCGCACACGGTGCCGAGGGTGCGGGCGCATGGAACCTACAGGTCCTCGTGCGACGGTTGCGGCTGGTGAGGGATGCCGGGACCGGCGGCCGGCCTCCTCCTTGACTTTGCCCGGCCCGGCCCGTACCGTGGATGTCAGCCATTATGGAGGAACGAAGTGGGACTGGTATGGTTCTTCATTCTTCCTCTCGCCGGTTTGCTGATCGGCTGGCTCGTCCGATGGTCCTACGCAAGATTCGAGCTTGCCTCTGCGGAGCAGAAGGCAAGAAGAGTACTCCAAGACGCGATACGAGAGGCGGAAGAGAAGAAACGTGAAGCCCTCATCGAGACCAAGGACCAGCTCCTCGCCGAGCGCGAGACGCTGGACCGGGAGGCCCGTGATCAACGGCGCGAGATCGAGCGCTATGAACGGAAGATTCGTCAGAGGGAAGAGATCCTCCAGGAGCGACTTGAGACCCTAGGCCGTCAGGAACGAGCACTCGCGACGCGCGAGCAGCAAGTACAGGAGCGAGAGGACGCCGTCGACCACGCTGGAGCGGCGTTGAACGCCGAACTGGAGAAGGTCGCCCAACTCACGGTTGCGGAGGCCAAGCGGCAGTTGACCGCGAACATAGAAACGGAAGCCCGCCGGGAGGCGCACGACTTGGTGCGGCGCATCGAGGCGGAGGCGGCAGAGGGTGCCGAGCGGCGTTCCCGTGCGGTCATCATCTCCGCAATGCAGCGCCTGGCGACCGAGGTCACCGCCGAGACCAGCGTCACCTCGGTCGATCTCCCCTCGGACGAAATGAAGGGGCGGATCATCGGCCGGGAAGGCCGCAACATACGGGCCCTGGAGACCCTGACGGGCGTCGACATCATCATCGACGACACGCCTGAAGCCGTGATTCTCTCCTGCTTCGATCCGGTGCGCAGGGAGACCGCGAAGCTGGCTCTGCATCGGCTGGTATCGGACGGGCGCATCCATCCGGCGCGGATCGAGGAGGTCGTACGCAAAGTGATGCGGGAGCTCGAGCAGACGCTGTTCGAAGAGGGGCAGCGGGTGCTGTTCGAGCTCGGCATCCACGACATGCACCCGGACGGCGTGGCGGCGCTCGGTCGCCTGCGCTATCGAACCAGCTATGGCCAGAACCAGCTCGCCCACTCCAAGGAAGCGGCCGTGCTCGCCGGGTTCATCGCCGTCGAGATCGGGGCCGACACGAAAGCCGCCAAGCGGGCGGCTCTGCTGCACGACGTGGGCAAGGGCATGGTATCGGACGGGGAGGTCGGGCACGCCGAGCTCGGCATGGATCTGGCCAGGCGGATCGGCGAGAACGACATCGTGTGCAACGCGATCGGATCGCATCACAACGACATCGAGCCCGAGACGGTGGAGGCCATCATCGTCCAGATCGCGGACACCGTCTCGTCCTCGCGGCCCGGCGCGCGCCGGGAAGCGCTCGACAACTACCTCAAGAGGTTGGAGGACCTCGAGCGAATCGCCGGCGAGTACCAAGGGGTGGAGAAGACCTATGCGATCCAGGCCGGACGCGAGTTGCGCATACTGGTGAGCGCCGACTCGGTTTCCGACCACCGCGCCGGCGAGCTGAGCCGAGCGGTAGCGCGCCGGATCGAAGACGAAGTCACCTATCCCGGCCGCATCAAGGTGACGGTGATCCGCGAGACGCGCATCACCGAGTACGCGCGGTAAGCGTTCGCGTAGCTTCGCGCCCGGCTTGCCTGCTGTTGATCCACGCTGACCCTGCGCCCGTGGATCCGGCCGGGCCGGCCGCAGCCACGCAGCTCCGAACCCCTCGCAGGGAGTCGTCGGCGAGGGTCGGAGTCCTCCTCATCGGGGACATCGTCGGCGACGCAGGCATGAGAGCCGTGTTCGCCGGACTGCGAGGCCTGCAGCGGCGAACCGGCGCCGCGGTAGTCGTCGCCAATGGGGAAAACGCCGTCGATGGCTACGGACTGACACCGGAAGTCGTGGATCGCATCCTCGGTTTCGGAGTCCAGGTGATCACGTCAGGCAATCATGTCTGGCAGCATCCCGTATTGCATCACACGCTCGAACAGGAACAGCGGTTGCTGCGTCCCGAGAACTACCTGCCCGATGCACCGGGGCACGGATGGTGCGTGGTGCGGACGCCGGCGGCTGACGTCGGCGTGCTCAACGTGCAAGGCCGGCATGCGCTCCCGTCACCGCGGTGTCCGTTCCGGACGGCGGACAGCGCCGTCGCTGCCCTGCGCACCAGGACACCCGTGATCGTGGTCGACATGCACGCCGAGTCCTCGGAGGAAAAGGAAGCGCTGGCGCTCCATCTGGATGGCCGGGTGTCGGCCGTGATCGGCACGCACACGCACGTGACCACGGCAGATGAGCGCATTCTCCCGGGCGGCACCGCCTACATCACCGATGTCGGCATGACCGGCCCTGCCGGTGGAGTGATCGGGTTCGATCAGCGGGTGTCGGTACGGCGCAGCCTGTCGCAGATGCCCCTGAAGCTTGCGGTGGCCGACGGTCCAAGCCTGTTGAACGCCGTCCACGTCGAGTTGGACGCCGCCAGCGGCCGCGCGCTGGCGATCGAACGCATGAGAGTCGGCGAGGACCGATGACGCTCCGCGGCTTCACGGGGCGGTTGGGTACGGCAGACGGAGCGGGGACCCGGAGGGATTCAGCGTTCGATTGAGTCCCGGGTGAGCGGTTCGCCGATGTAGATGCCTTCCGGCCCGAGGTAGTCGACGTTGGTTCCATCGATGAGGACCTGCACCGCGTCGACGGTAGGAAGATCGGTGGCCGAATACACGAGCTGCTTCAGGCGGCCCAGGAGTGCTTCCTGGCCGAGCGAGCTGAAGCGGAATCCCTGGCCGAGATCGATGGTCGCCGTTCCGTCCTCGACTGATACACCGTGAAGCTCCACATCCTCGGGCAGCAGGCTGATGAGATCGAGGCGCTGCTCGGCATCCGTGGGTCCGGCCAGGAGCTCGCGCAGCGTCGCCGTGAGCGGCGCGGCATCGCCGCTGACCGACCGCTGCACGCCGTGGAGCCGGATTTCGCCGGCCTCGTCCACCATAACGAAGAACACCCGGGCGGTGCGCTGCGGCACGGGCGGTTCGGGCTGCTCCACACGGGCAGGCCGCGGGGCCTCAGGCTCCTGCGCCGGGTCGATCGTCTCCGCACGGTCCGGCGCCTGGCTCCGATTCACGTACCGGTTCGAAGGCTGGCCGGATGGTCGCTGCACGACTGCGGAGGAACCATTCCCCGGCCTCACCGCCGAGAAGAAGTCGGTCGACTCCAGCACCCGTTCGATGGTCGGACGGCTGAACACGAACACCACCAGCACCGCGGTAACCAGGCCCAGCCAGAAGACGAACCCCACCCACGACCGCTTGCGAGCCATTCCTATTGAGATCATCGGCACGCCGGTCCGCCGATTTGACGCGGTCGGCGGTGTCGGGCCTCAGGGCCGCGAGTTTGACAGTGCGGAGCTCGCGGACGTACCGTGAGCCCAGGGAGTGCCGCTGCTGCTGCTGCCGACGCTCCGTTCAGATCATGACTGTCGCCATCATCGGGCGGCCCAACGTCGGCAAGTCCACCTTGTTCAATCGGCTCTGCAACCTCCGCCGGGCGATCACCCACGCGGATCCCGGGGTTACCAGAGACCTGGGCTACGCGCCATGGGATATTGGCGGCGGCCTGACGGCCACGCTGATGGACTCAGGCGGTGTCGTCAGTGCCCGGATCCCTGACGAACCGCTTGCAGACCAGGTTTCGACGCGCGCGCGTGAGGCGGCGGCCGCGGCCGACGTGGTCCTGCTGGTCGTCGACTTCGACGGACCGAGCGCCGACGACCATGCGCTCGCCGAGGATCTTCGCCGCCGCGGAAAGGACCCGATCGTGGCGGTCAACAAGGCCGACCATGCCGCCCTTGAGGTCGAGGCGGCTCGATTCCACGAACTCGGCTTCCGCGATGTCGTGGCGATCTCCGCAGCCCACGGCCGCGGCATCGATGCGCTTGCAGAGATCACCCGCACACGTCTCGCCGCCGCGGGCGGGGTTCTCCATCACGCTCACGACCCGGTGCCCGATGAGGACACCCCGGACGGAGTGATTCGTCTTGCGCTGCTCGGGCGGCCCAACACTGGCAAGTCGACGTTGCTCAATGCGCTCACCGGACGCCCGCTGGCGCTGGTGGACGCCACGCCCGGCACGACCCGGGATCCGGTGAGCGGCCGCTTCGTCGCAGATGGCCTGCGGTTCGAGGTCGTGGACACCGCGGGGCTCCGGCGGCGGACGCGCGTACAGGAACCGGTGGAATACTATTCCACACAACGTTCCGTCGACGCGCTGGAGCACAGCGACGTGGTCGTGCTGCTGGCGGATGCCGGGGAGGAGATCGCCGACCAGGACAAACGCCTGGCGTCCCTGGCGGTGCGCAAGGGAAACGGCCTGGTGGTAGCGCTCAACAAGTGGGACCTGTTCCAGCCTCACCAGCGCGATGGGGTGATCGCGCGCGCCCGCTACCAGCTTCCGGCACTGAACTACGTACCGCTGATCACGTTGTCCGCCCGCGAGCGAACCGGCATTTCCAGCCTGACCGAAGCGTGCGCGGCGGTGAGCAGGCAGCGCTCCCGGCTGGTCTCCACCAGCCGGATCAACGATGCGGTGCGGAAGTGGAACCGGAGGCCGGGCACTTCGGAGAAAGGAAGGCGCGCGGCGCCGGGCCGCCAACCTCTCCGAGTCCAGTATGGGGTGCAGACCGGCACGAATCCCGTGCGCCTCCTGTTTTTCGTCAACAGGGTTCGTGTTCCGTCCCACTACCGCCGCTTCCTCGAGAACCGGGCGCGGGCGGACCTGGGCTTCGACCGGGTCCCAATCATCATCGACGTTCGCGGGCCTGAGAAACGCGACCCATCGGGCAGGCGCTGAAAGGGGATCGGTACGTACTACTCGATCGGGCAGGTCAGCGAACTGCTGGGGGTCAAGCCGCACATCCTGCGCTACTGGGAGCGTTCCATCCCGCAGATCGCTCCTCGCAAGAATGCCTACGGCCGACGAGTGTACGGCAGCTATGAGGTGAACGTGTTGTTTCGCGTCCGCTACCTGCTGCAGGAGGCTCGCTTTACGGTCGACGGCGCGAGCCGTCGGCTGTGGCAGGAAGCCGAGCGGGTCGATCCGGAGTTGCGCGCCCAGCTCGCCGAGATCCGCGACGACCTGCTGACCGCGCTGGTCGCCAGCAGGTCGGTGCGGCGCGCCATCGCGGAGAGGGCCGGCAACGGCCGCGGTGCTGCTTCCGGCGCTTCGACGATGCCGGCGCAGGCACGGCCATGAAGCGAACTATCTTGTAGTTCCACATCAAGAGCGGGGCGGTTCGTACCGTCATTCAATAGGTAGGATGAAGGGGTACGTGTCCGCGGGTGCCCGGGTGCTGCTCGCGATGTCGAGCCTCGCCGGACGCAGGGTCTCCCGCCCCCGCGTGTGCCTTGCCCTGGCCGCGAGTGCCGTCGCTCTGCCGCTTGCGATCCTGGCCGACGAGCGTGAGCTCCTGAGCGAAGCCGCGCGGCGGATTACCGATGGCGACTACGAGCTCGCCTTGCAGGTGTACGACACGTTTCTCGCCCGCTATCCGAAGTCCGAGTCAATTGCGGATGTTCACTTCGGCCGGGGGGTCTCGCTGTATCACCTCGGCCGCTACGAGGAGGCGCTGGAGACCTTCGCACTGATCGGAAGCCGCTACCGGCTCGCTGCGTTCCTCGAAGAGATCCCCTATTGGACCGGCATCACCCGGTATCAGCTCGGTGCCTTCGAGGCCGCGGCGCTGGATCTCAAGCAGTTCGTGAGCTCGGGCGCCGCGCCTGCACGCCGGCCGCAGGCACTGCTGTACCAGGGCTTGGCCGAGTTGGGGGCCGGGAGGGTTGTCGCGGCGCAGGAGTCGCTCGCGGAGCTGATGCGTCAGAGCGAGGGCATGTCCGACGGAACGATCGCCTACGCCGCGGTCCTGCTGGCCCACAGCTACCGTGCCGGCGGACAACACGAGGAGCTGGTCGCCTTCGCATCCGGACTGCCGACCGCATCGTACCCGCCACGGTACCGGGAGCAGATCATGTTCTACGAGGCGGAGGCGCTGTGGGAGCTGGAGCGCGTGGAGCTTGCCACGGAGCTCTACCGGCCACTCGTTTCGGCCGCTCCCGAGATCGCGGCGGCCGCACACCGTCGGTTGTTCGCCGCCGCACGGCGGGCCGGCGACCTCGAAGCCATGCAGCGCTGGACGCACAGCGCCGAGAACCGTTTCGCCTCATCACCCGGGATCCTGAGCGACTTCTGGTTGCGCCTGGGCACCGAGAGCTACGAGCGTGGCGCCGACGAGCTCGCCGAGCTGTTCCTCCGCAAGGTCTGGGAACGCGAACTGGCCGCCGGAAGGACGGACGGCACAGCGCCGCTGTACCTGGCGATGACCCTGATCCGTACTGACGCATCCCCGGAGGCCGATCTCCTGTCGGAAGCGAAGGAGATCCTTGCGCATGTCATCCGGATGGCCCCGGGCCGCTCCGCAGCCGTGCAGATGATCCTCGGCGATATCGCACTGGAAGAGCAGCGGTTCGCCGAAGCCGCCGCTCTGTACAGCGATCTCCGTACGCGGCATCAGGACGACGCTCGCGCCGCCGAGGTGGCTTATCTGGCAGCTTACGCGTTCTATCGGGCCGGCGACCTGGTGAAGGCGGATGCCGCTGCCGCGGACGCCGAGGAAGCCGTGAGGGGAAGCGCCTATCACGCCGATCTGCTGCGCCTGCAGGCCAATCTTGCCCGGCGGGAAGGCAGGCTGGAGGCAGCTCTGCAGCGCATCGATGAGCTGATCCAACTGCTCCCGGAGGATGTCTCTGCGCAGATCGACCGGATGAAGCTGGCATTCGACCTGGAAGACCACGCGGCGGTAACGCAGTACGCGGGCCGGCTTCGGGAGACGTTCCCGGATCTGGCCGGGAGTGATCCCGGCGCGGATGCCGTGGCCGCCTACCTGCAGGGCGTGTCGGAAATCGCACTCAAGCGGTACCGCGCCGGGATCGAGTTGATACGCCGGCCGGGGCTCCAGCAGGCATTGGGCGACGATCTGGCGAATCTGGCCGTGGACGCGGACTACTGGCTAGGGTGGGCGCTGTACCGGCTCGGCGAATTCCGCGAGGCGGCTTCCATCCTGGAGAGCCGGCAGGATGACGACGACTCCCTGTTCCTCGCGGCCTGGGCCTACTACAGCGAAGAGCGGTTCGAGGAGGCAGCGCACCGCTTCGACAGCCTGGCGCGGCGTGTCGGGGCGGACCTGGCCGGCAGAGCGCGCTACATGCACGCCAAGAGCCTCCGGAATCTGGGCCGCGTAGCGGGCGCGCAACATTCGTACCGCGAGGTATGGGAGCGCTATCCCACCGATGAGGTGGCCGACGACGCGCTGTTCGAGTACGGGGAAACCGCCGATGAAGCCGGAGACGTGGAGCTTGCAGTGACCGCGTTCGAGACGCTGGTGGACCGCTATCCGGGCAGCACGCTCCGTGCGGAAGCGCTGTTCCGGGGCGCCGAGGTCCTCTTCGAGGAGGGCGACTACGCGCGTTCCAAGGACACGTTCTACCGGTACCGGCAGGAGTATCCGTCCGGTGAGTCCGTCCCCGCCGCGCTGTACTGGGGCGGATTGGCGGCGGAGCGCTCGGGAGAGCGCTTCGAAGCGGTGTTCATGTGGTCGAACCTGATCGATCGCTATCCGGACAGCTCCTTTCACCCCGAAGCCCTGAACCTGCGGGCGACGGCCGCTCTGGCCGATGGGGAACACGGCGCGGCGCTGGAGAGCCTCGAAGAGTTGCTGAGACGCCATCCCGATCAGGCGAAGGCGCTGGGCACGGAGCAGCGGATCGCCGAGGTCAAGCTGCTGATGACCGGCCTCACCGGCAGGGAGGCCGAGCTGTCGGCTTCCGTCGAGCGGCTCGGCCGCGCGGAGACCGAGGCGGGGCGGAAGGCGATGCTGGAGTTGGCAGGCCTGTATCTGATCGACGAGTCGGCGCCTCCCGACCGCGCCTTTCGACTGCTGGAGGACGTGGCCTCGACCGCGAGCGACCCGACCGTCCTCGCACGTGCCCGGGTGATGCTCGGCGAGTACTACCTGCGGCGCGAGGACCCGACGGCGGCGGCAAGGGCCTTCCTCGACGCCGCCCTGGTCCAGGGAGCGGGGGAGGAGCTGCGCGCGGAGGCCATCCTGAAGTCGGCCGAGGCGGAGGCCGCCGCGGGGCGGTCCGACGCCGCGAAAGCGCTTGCGCAGCGGATTCTGGACAACTTTCCCGAATCCAGGTGGGCCGGGCAGGCGCGCACAATGGTAGGTGAGGAATGATGGACATGAGAGTGCGGGCGGCGCGACGCGTCGCCGGGTACGCGCTGGCGACCGTACTGGCGGCGTTGACCGTAGCCGCCTATGGACAGGCAAGCGACCCGCAGCCGGCGGCTCGCCCGCTCGAGGTGCCTGCCGTCACGTTGAGCATCGAGGACGTGGCGGAGGTACAGGTGGAACCGGGCCTGCCGCCGGAGGCAGAGCTGACGAAGCCGGATTCGGCCGTGCCGCTGCCGGAGGCCGATGAGCTGCGGGTGGTCACGCCCGGTTTGCCGGAAGTCCTGACCGACTCGGGCGAGGGCGGCACCGGGCTGCTGGGCCCCGGTCTGGCGTTGCAGGCAGCGGTCGCCGCCGGCAACAACGGGCTGCTCACGAGCAGCATCGCCCTCCAGCACGCGGGTGACGGACCGGACTTTCATCTGGGGGTGGACCACCAGCTTCTGGAGGGATTCGGGCCGCCGGCACCCTTGCAGGGATACCACCGCACCGACGATCTGCAGGGTGCCTACAGCAGCGACATCGGCGGCGCGGACCTTGGCGTGGCCGGCCGCTACCGGCGGGTCGAGGACGGCCTGCAGGATATCCGCCCCGCTCACGATCTGAGCCATCAGCTTGTCGACGGCAACCTGACGTTGCGGGTGCGGCCGAGCGACGTCGTCACGGTGAACGGCATGATCGGTGGCAGGGGCGCCTCACGAGAGTTCAGGGGCAGCAAACAGTTGCCGGTGACCGAGTGGCAGGGACGCGCGGGCGCAGGTTTGACGGCGCAACTCCGTCAGTTGGAGATCGGCGTGACGGGGGACTACGAGTTCCGGCACATTCGTGTCGAGGAGCCGACCGCGCATCGGCTGCTGGGGCAGCTTGCGCTCGCCTACGACCTTGGAGTGCCGGTCCGGCTCGGCGCTCGCGCCGGGGTGCAGTACGCATCCGAAGACAAGACCTCGGAGGTGCGCATCCCGTTCGAGGTGTCGATGGACGGCATGCCGTCCGATCTGATCACCCTGCGGATCGCCGCGGGGCGGGAGATCATCGGCCGCGACCTCGCCGGCCTGTATGAGACGCTCAAGTTCGTCGAGGAGCCGGCGGATCTGCGCGACACGCGCCAGTGGTTCGGCGACGTGTCGGTGCGGGCGGCGGTCGGCGAGGACGTGCACCTGGTCGCCGCGGTGCGTGGTGAGTCCGGGACGAACCGGGTCGATATCAGCGGCGAGCTTGGCGAGCATTCCAGGCTGCACCAGGTGGTGCAGACGGCCGAGGCCGGGACGCTCCAGACCGGCCTGGGACTGCGGTGGGACATCAACCCGAATGCGGCCCTCAATCTCGACTGGTCGGGAGCATTCTTCGACATCCCGCTGTACCAGTCCCCGCACGTGTTCAGCCTCGGCATGCGGGCAACCTGGGACGGCGGCCGCTTCGGCGTCGAGAACAACGTCGACTGGGTGTTTCCGAATGAACTGGAGACCGGCACGCACCAAGCACCCGACGTGGGCCTGCCGATCGTCTCGGCCCGCGGTTTCTACAACATCTCGGACAATTTCGCCATCGTCGCCGGTCTCGCCGATCTGCTGCAGCCGTTGTCGGATGAGCCGCGCTACGAGCTGGCGCCGTACCAGGAGCCCGGCTTCCAGGCCTCGCTCGGCGTCGAAGTCAACCTGTAGAGGAAGGGAGGAAGGCCGTGGACATCATTCAGAAAGGCGGTCCGATCATGGTCGTGATCATCTTTCTGTCGGTCGTGGCAGTGGTCGTGATCATCGAGCGGATGCTGTACTTTCGCCGCAACCGGGTGGATGAGGAGAAGCTGCTCAGCCGGCTGAAGAGCCGCCTGCAGGAGCGTCACTTCGATGAAGCCCTGGCGATCTGCGAAGCGAACCCGTCGCCGATCTCCAGCCTGGTCTCGGTCGGCATCCAGCACCGCCACCAGCCGAACCGCGTCGTCCGGGAGATCATCATGGACGCGGCCAACGTCGAGATCCCCAAACAGGAGCGTTTTCTGCCGACTCTCGGAACGATCGCTCACGTGGCGCCATTGCTGGGCCTGCTGGGGACGGTGACCGGAAACATCAGCGCGTTCGGCGTGCTCGGCGAGGCGGGTGCGGTGGCGGATTCCTCCCAGCTGGCGCTCGGGATCTCGGAGGCATTGCTGACCACCGCTGCCGGCCTGATCGTCGGTATTCCGGTGATCATGTTCTACAACTACCTGGTCAGCAAAGCCAACAACACGATCGTCCGGCTGGAGAACCGGGTCAGCGAGCTCGTGCTGCTGCTGGGAGTTCAGGGGGAATGATGACACTGCGCAGGCGGCGCCTGCAGCGCAGCACGAGGGTCGACATGGTTCCCATGATCGACGTCGTGTTTCAGCTTGTCATCTTCTTCATGGTCTCCTCGACATTCAAGATCACCCCCGCGATCGGATTGACCCTGCCGGAATCGGCGACGGCGGTGCCGACGGAGATGACGCGACTGGTCATCACCGTGCACTCGCATGACGCGATCTATCTCAACGAACGGAAGCTCGACCTCGACGGTCTGGCCAACGCGTTCGGCAAGAACGGCATCGACCCCGAGTCGGTCCAGAGCATCATCGTCGAGGTGGATGAAGGAGCATCCTCGCAGATTCTGGTCCATGTGATGGACGTGTTGCGCATGAACGGAATACACGCGGTAGCGCTGCGAACGCGTCTTGCCCCGGGCCGAGCGGTGCCGTGACCTTCCGCGAGCAGTCGGAACGGATGTTCGCCGGCGTTCTGGTGGCAGCCGTGCTGCACGGCGCGCTGCTGATCGCCATGCACAAGGTGTTCGACCTCCGCTTCGAGGACTATACGCGGCCCCTGACGGTTCAGCTGCTCGCCCCGGAGCACCGCGGCGCCCCCGTCAGAGAGGAGCGGCCGCTGCCGCCGAAGCAAGAGGAAACGGCCCCGGCGGTGGCCGTCCCCAAGCCCGCGCCGCAACCGGTCGCCACCCCGCGGCCCGCTGCCCAGGCGCAACCGGCGCCGGAACGCGCAACCGCACAGGAGCCGGCTCCGGTCAGGACGCAGCCGCGAACGGAGTCCGCGCCGGCCGAGGCGTCTGCCAGCCCGGTCGCGGCGTGGACGCCGGCGCTCCGCCAGTCGGTGGAGTCCGCGCCGGTACGCGGAGGTGGGGGCTTGAACGCCGTGACCGGCGACACCGTCCGCCAGGCCGAGCCGCGTGCGGCCGCGGCGGCTTCGGCTGCCGCCACGTTCACGGCGCAGGATGCGGCGCAGGACGATCTCCCCACCACCTTCAAGGACGGGCTGGCGTTGCCGGTGGACGACTCGGTGTATGCCAGGAGCGCGTCGAGCCGGGCGCCCGGCGCGAGTGCTTTCCAGGGCGCCGGTTCCGACGACTCGGTGCCGGTGGTACGCGACCCCGGGCTCAGCGGCAGGAGCCGGGACGCTTCGGCGCCGCTCACTCCGGTACGCATGAGCGGGACCCCGACGGCCAGCAGGGCGGATGCCCCCGGCACCGCCGGAACCGAGCAGGGCGTGCCGCTTGTTGATTCCGCGCCGCAGGTGGCGCCCAAGCCGGCTCCGGTGGACGCCACGGTGTACGGAGGTCCGGCAGCACCGTCGGGCGAAGCCGCAGATGGCGGGGAGCGGTTGCAGGATCTCGACCGGGCACTCCGCGCGAGCGGCAGCGACAGCACCGCCAGCGCGGGCGCGGATCAAGGTGCCAGCACGGCAGCCGACGGGGTCGCGGGTCCCGCGGTCGCTGACGCGCGGCTGCCGGAAGGCTGGAACGTGTCGGGCTCCTTGGGGCTGCGCCCGTTGTTGAAGGTCGTGGATCCGGCGCTGCCGAAGCGATACCCGGACGAGATCGTTCGTTCGACGGTGCGCTTGCATATCAGCGTGGACTCGCAGGGATTGGTGAAGTACGAACGCTGGGAGCAGGACTCGGGGTCCACGGAGATCAACAACAAGATCATCGAAGCGCTGCGCCAATGGCGCTATGAGCCGGTAAAGACCCAGGATCGGGTCTTCGGCATGGTGACCATCGAGATCCGCACCCGTTCAGCCGAGGTGGCCGTCAGCGGGCAATGAGCCAGCCGCGCGACCTGATCGCGGAGGCCGTGGTGTTCGACCTTGACGGCACCCTGTATCCGACCCGCCGGGCGGCGGCGCGATCGTGGCGCCTGGTGTTGCGGAACGCGGCTCTGTTTCGGGCCTTCCGCGAGGTACGCATCGAGATTCGTTCGATCCGTCCGATCGCCGACCTGCATGGCCTGCAGGCTGACCTCGTAGCCGAACGCATGGGGATCACGGCCGCCGCCGCGCGCGCACGGATCGACGACGTCGTGTACACGCGGCTGCCGGCCGCGCTGCGGGGTGTGCGTCCGTATCCCGGCGTGTCGCGCGCGCTCACCGCGCTGCGGGATCATGGAGCGAAGGTCGGCGTTCTGTCGGACATGCCGCCGGCCGCCAAGCTGGGTGACATGGGGCTGGGACGACTGTCCTGCGCGGTCACCTCGGAAGCGACCAATTACCTGAAGCCCAATCCGGAGCCGTTCGGGTACGTCTGTGACCTCCTGCAGGTGCGCCCGGAGCGAACGCTGTACGTCGGGAATGACTACCGGTACGACATCCTCGGCGCTAGCGCGGCAGGAATGCTGACCGCGCACCGAGCGCGCCGGGCGGAGCCGGGCAGCCGTGCGGGATTCACCTTCCGGCGCTACGATTCGCTGCTGCAGGCGATGGGCTGCGCCGGCATCGGACTGCCGGCAGAACGTTCTTCCTGATTCGTTGACAGTAATCGCTGGACGGCCATAGTATCGGGTATCCCGCTGGGAGGGGATACATGCCTATCGTCGGGCCTGGAGATGCCATCACGCTTCTGGTTGTGCTGGCGGTCGTCCTCGTGTTTCGCCAGCTCGACCGCAACAACCGTTCGCTCGAAAAGGTAAAGCGGTACGGAGACCGGGTCATGCAGACCTTGTCGGCGTTCGTGGAGAAGAAGAGTTCCGAAATCAAGGACCTCGCTATCGAGGTGCAGATCAGTGTCAAGCAGGGCAAGGAGTTGCTGCGTTCCGTTCGCGAGGTCCAGGAGGACCTCGCCGCTCGCAGCCGGGATCTCGAGGAGCGTTCCGCGGAGATCGAGGCGATTCACAGCCGCATCGACGGATATGACACCGCGCTGGCCGAGCTGGTCAAGATGAGCGAGCGGGTGGACGACAATCTGCGCCGGCTCCGCGGTGAAGACGAACGCCTGCGCCGGGTCGACGAGCAACGCTCGATCCTTCAGGAGCGTATCGTCGGCCTGGACTCGACCGTAGCCTCGATCGAAGGACGGCAGTCCGGGTGGCAAGCGGAGGTGGTCAAGCGCCTCGACGAGTTGCAGGACCGCATGGACGCGCTGGAGCGACGCGCCGAGCACGTCCGCGGCCGTTGTTGACGGTGCTTTCGGGGCCCTATTATCTTCCATCATCCACTTTTGACGGCAACCGGGACGTGGCCCGCTTCGTCCCGCGGGGTTGATCCTGCTAGAGATGAGCGACAACGGAAACACGACAGGGCCGGTAGACGGGACAGGGCCGGTATCGGGCGAGGACGCAGGTGCTCCGCCGGCGGGAGATCCGCAGCGGCCGGATGAAGCGGCGGCCGACACGCCGCCGGCCGCGGAAGCCAGCGGTGATGGCGGCGAAGACAGGGCGGGCGGTCAGGTAGCTGCCGCTTCGGAACGGGACTTGACCGCGGAGGTGGCTGCCCTGCAGGACCAGCTCCTCCGCAAGCAGGCGGACTTCGAGAACTTTCGCAGACGGCTGCATCGCGACAAGGATGAGGCCATCCGCTACGCGAACGCCGGGGTTCTCCTGGACCTTGCGGACATCATCGACAGCCTCGAGCGTGCCATCCAGACCGGCGAGGACGCCGACGTCGCGTCCCTGCGCGATGGCGTGTCGTTGATCGAAAAGCAACTGACCGGTCTGTTGGAGCGCAAGTGGGGGTTCTGTCGCTTCATCTCCAAGGGTGAGCCGTTCGACCCGGAACGGCATCAGGCGATAGCGTCAGAAGAGTCCGGAACCCACGAGGTTGCCACCGTGGTGGAGGACTACCAAAGAGGCTACCTGCTGCACGATCGTGTGGTGCGCCCGGCGCGGGTCAAGGTCGCGCAACCGCTCTCAGGCTCGAACGAGGATCCGGCAGGCCCACAGGACGATGGGGCTGCCGACACCGTCACGAACACGGACAACACGAACACGGACAACACGAACGCGGACAGAGAGGAAGGCGAATAACATGGGAAAGATCATCGGCATCGACTTGGGAACCACCAACTCCTGTGTTTCGGTGATGGAGGGAGGCGAGCCGACGGTGGTGCAGAACTCCGAGGGTCAGCGCACCACCCCGTCGATCGTCGCGTTCACGGACAAGGGGCGTCTGGTGGGCCAGCCGGCGAAGAACCAGATGGTCACCAATCCGGAACGGACGGTGTATTCGATCAAGCGCTTCATGGGCCGCCGTTTCGCCGAGGTGCCGGAAGAGATCAAGATGGTGCCGTATCGGGTCACCGACTCGGGCAACGACGTCCGCGTCCATATCGACGACAAGCAGTACTCGCCGCCCGAGATCGCGGCCGCCGTGCTGCAGAAGATGAAGGAGACGGCGGAGAACTACCTCGGCGAAACGGTGACCGAGGCGGTGATCACCGTCCCCGCCTACTTCAACGACTCGCAGCGGCAGGCGACCAAGGATGCCGGGCGGATCGCCGGCCTCGACGTCAAGAGGATCGTCAACGAGCCGACGGCCGCAGCGCTCGCCTACGGGCTCAACAAGGAAGGCTCCGAGGAGAAGATCGCGGTCTACGACCTTGGCGGCGGCACCTTCGACATCTCCATCCTCGAACTCGGCGACGGCGTATTCGAGGTCAAGTCCACCAACGGCGACACCCACCTGGGAGGGGACAACTTCGACCAGCGGGTCATCGACTGGCTCATCACCAGCTTCAAGAGCGACACCGGCATCGACCTGGCCAACGACCGGATGGCGCTGCAGCGCCTCAAGGAGGCGGCTGAGAAGGCCAAGATCGAGCTTTCCGGAACGCAGAGCACGGAGATCAACCTGCCGTTCATCACCGCGGACTCCTCCGGCCCCAAGCATCTGCAGTACACCCTGACGAGGGCCAGGTTCGAGCAGATGATCGAAGATCTGGTGCAACAGACGCGGCGCCCCTGCGAGCAGGCCATCAAGGACGCCGGCGTGAGCGCGGACGAGATCGACCAAGTCATCCTGGTGGGCGGATCGACCCGCATTCCGGCGGTCCAGCAGTTGGTTGCCGGGTTGTTCGGGAAGGATCCGAACCGTGGTGTCAATCCGGACGAGGTGGTCGCGGTCGGAGCGGCCATCCAGGGCGGTATCCTGGGAGGGGACGTCAAGGACGTCCTGCTGCTGGACGTCACGCCGCTGTCGCTCGGGATCGAGACGCTGGGGCAGGTGTTCACACGGCTGATCGAGCGCAATACGACGATCCCCACTCGCAAGAGCCAGATCTTCTCCACGGCTGCCGACAACCAGACCGCGGTCTCCATTCACGTACTGCAAGGGGAGCGCGAGATGGCGACGCAGAACCGCACGCTCGGCAGGTTTGATCTGATCGGGATTCCGGCGGCTCCCCGTGGCGTTCCGCAGATCGAGGTCGCCTTCGACATCGATGCCAACGGGATCGTCCACGTGTCCGCCAAGGATCTCGGTACCGGCAAGGAACAGAAGATCCGCATCGAGTCTTCCTCCGGACTCTCCGAGGACGAGATCGAGCGGATGGTGAAGGACGCGGAGGTCCACGCGGACGAAGACAAGAGCGCCCGGGAGGCCGCCGAGGCCAGGAACGAGGCGGACAGCCTGATCTACGCCACCGAGAAGTCGCTCAGCGACTTCGGTGACAAGGTGAGCGCGGACGACAAGGAGAAGATCACCACCGCGATCGCGGAACTGAAGCAGGCGGTCGAGGGCAACGACAGCGCCACGATCAAGGAGAAGACCGAGGCGCTCAAGCAGGCTTCCCACAAGCTCGCCGAAGAGGTGTACCGGGACGCTCAGCAGAAGGCATCGGCCGAATCGGGCGATGCCGGCGCCGGCACGCAGGATGCCGGCGCCGGGAGCGACTCGCAGAGTGATGCCGACCAGGGAGCCAACGGCAAGGGGGCTGGTTCGGTTCAGGACGCCGACTACGAGGTGGTCGACGACGACGAGAAGCGCGGCTAGGAATCTGTCGGATGGCCCATGGTGCCAATCCGGACAGACGCTCAGGGTGGCGCTCAGGGTGGACGGACTGACCACCTGCGGTGGTGACCGCCGCGGCGACACCGCAGGACGATAGCTCAGGATGGCCAAGCGCGATTACTACGAGGTCCTGGGGCTGGACCGCTCCGCGGAACTCGACGAGATCAAGAAGGCGTACCGCAAGCTGGCGGTGCGCTACCACCCGGACCGCAACGCGGGCGACGGGCAAGCCGAAGAGCGCTTCAAGGAGGCCACCGAAGCGTACGACGTGCTGGCCAATCCGCAGAAGAGGCAAGCCTACGACCAGTTCGGCTTTGCCGGGGTGGACGGCATGGCCGGGGGCCAGGCGCACGACTTCTCACACGTGTTCCGCGACTTCGAGGACATATTCGGGGACGTCGGCAGCATTTTCGACTCGTTCTTCACGCGCACCGATCGGCGGCGTGGTGGAGGACGCCGCGGCGCAGCGGGCCGTGGAGGCGATCTGCGCTACGATTTGCGGGTTCCGTTCGAACAAGCGGTGTTCGGCACCAAGGCAGAGATCGCCTACCGTCGCCAGGAGGCGTGTTCCCGCTGCGACGGTAGCGGCACCGAAGGCAGCAGCAGCCGCAGCATCTGTCCGACCTGCGGCGGCTCCGGTCAGGTGCGCCGCAACTCCGGGTTCTTCTCGATCGCCACGTCCTGCCCCTCATGCGGGGGGGAGGGGGAGGTGATCGAGAATCCATGCCGCGTGTGCCGGGGAACCGGACGCGAACAGAAGGAACGAAGACTGCGGGTGACCATCCCGGTCGGCATGGAGGACGGCAAGCGCATCCAGCTCAACGGACAGGGGGACGAAGGCATCGGTCGTGCGCCGGCCGGCGACCTGTATGTCTTCGTGCACGTGGAGCCGCACGCGTGTTACCAGCGCCATGGCGATGACCTGTACTGCGTGATCCCACTGGCGTTCACCCAGGCCGCACTGGGAACCTCGATCCTGGTCGGCACGCTCGACGACCGGCGTATCCGGGTCAAGGTTCCGGCAGGAACGCAACCGGGCAGACTGCTGCGGGTGCGGGGCGAGGGAGTGCCGCATCTGGACAAACCCGGTCGGCGCGGAGACCTGTATATCAAGGTCGCGGTGACGGTCCCGGACAGACTCTCGTCGCACGCCAGGAAACTGCTCGGCGAGGTGGCTGAAGTGGTCGGAGAGGAATCGAGCCCCGAGCCGGTGCCGCTCGCCGAATTGGAGTAGCCGGCCACGGTACACCCCATCACCGTCGGGGCGATCGCACTCATCACCTTGGCGGTACCTCTGGGCGTGGCGGCCGCATGGCAGCGGCGCTGGACGTGGACCGGTGTCTGGCAGGTCGCGTTGCTTGCGACGCTGGCGGTGCGGGCGATCGGCAGGCTGATGCCGGACGGCACGGTCGTTGAGATCCTGAGCGCCCAGGGCGTGATCTGGTTCTCCGGAGCGTGGTTGGCGGTCCGTGATCGCGGGGTCTCGCCTCGTGTGTGGCACGCGTTCTGCGTGTCACTGATCGTGCAGAACTGCCTGACTTCGGCGTTTGGTCTGCAAGGCACGGTGCCCGCATTGGCGCTGTCGTCGTTGACGCTTGCCGCCTCTGCGGCTGCCGGACCGCTCCAATTGTTGGCCTCGGGTACGATCGCCACCCGACCTCGCGGGCGTGTCGTCGTGGTCTCGTTCGCCTCTCTGGCGGTGGCGGGCGCGCTGTACGAGCGCTGGACGGACGAACTCGGTCTGCCGCGCCTCGCTCCTGGCCTCTGGTGTGAGTTGGCGTTGCTGGCTGCCGCGGTGGTGGCGAACCAGCTGTATACCGGCCCGTTCCGGCCTCGATACGTGGATGCCGCTCGCGCCGAGCTTGCGGAGTCCGAAGAGCGGTTGCAGATGCAGAGCCGCCTCGCGTCGGTCGGCCAGTTGGCCACCGGGGCCGTGCATGGAGTCAAGAATGCGCTGTCCGCCATCGGCTTGGCGGCCGACTGGGGAACGGCGGCGGGTACGGACGCTGACGCACAGCGGAGCCTGCAGCTCATCCGCCGCAACGTCCGCGCAGCGCATCAGGACCTGGAACGGCTGCTGCGCGAGATCAAGGACGACGAGGCGCGGGACGCGGACGTTACGGAGGTGGTCCAGGCGGTCGCCGAATCCATGCGCATCGCCGTGCGGCCGCATCGGGCGACCCTGCAGGTCGACCTGCAGCCGGGACTCATGGCCGCGATCGGGCCAAGCGACCTGACCATCGCGGTTTCCAGTCTGGTAGAGAATGCTGCCCGGGCCGGCAGAGGATCACCAACCACGATCCGCGTCGCGTCGCGGCGAGGGACGGCCGGCACGGTGATCGTGGAAGTGATCGACGACGCAGGCGGGATGGACGCCAAGACCGCGACTGCCGCGTTCGAGCTGGGTAGCTCGGGAGACGAGAGCACGGGACTGGGTCTGCCGTTGAGCAGCAAGCTCGTCGAGAGCGCCAGCGGTGAGCTCAAGTGGCATCCCGTGGAGGGTGGCTCGCGCTTCACGATCGAGCTTCCCGAGGCATAGGCGATACGGCGGGCGATGGAGGCCGGGGACCCGGGCGTGGGCGTACGGACCGTTGCGGCGACCAGCCGGAAGTTCCTGGGCTGCAAGCGGCGTCTGGCTCGCTGGATCGCGGACTCCATGTTCGCCGTAGCCGGGACACCCGCATCCTTTCTGGATGGCTTCTGCGGGACCGGTGCGATCGGCCTGGAGATGCTGTCCCGAGGGGTGGGCAGCGTCACGTGCGTCGACAATCTGCGTTCGAACACGTTGATCCTCGACGGAGTGCTGTCCCGCACCGACCCTGAGCGGCTGCAACCAGCGCTGCGCGAGCTCAACTCGATGCTGCCGAGGTCCGGCTATGCGACGCGGTGGTACTCGGACACCTACTTCACGCGTGAGAACTGCATGCGGATCGACGCCATCCGTCCGGGGGTGGACGTGCTCCTCGCCTCCGGCGTGATCGGCCCGGCCGAGCGGTCGTGGCTGCTTGCCAGCCTGCTGCTGGCATGCGACCGGGCTGCCAATACCGTCGGCCAGTACGACGCGTATCTCAAGCACCTCGGCGGCAGCCCATTCCGGGGCGGCCGTCATGTGGTCGACGCACGCGTGTACGAACCTCTGCGCCTCGTGCCGATTCGCACGATCGACGCACCGGGAGCGAGCGTGCTCACCGGAGACCTCCTCGACATTGCGCCGCGCATCGAGGCTGACATCGTCTATCTCGATCCTCCCTACACGACGCGGCAGTACGTCGACAACTACCACGTGCTGGAGAACATCGCGCGATGGCAGCGGCCCGAGCTGTCGGGGAAGACGCGGAAGTTCCCCCGCGGCCGTCTCAAGAGCCCGTTCAGCACCCGGCGCGGCGCAGCCGGAGCGATCGCCGCGTTGCTCTCGGCGCTGCGCGCGAGGTGGATCGCGGTCTCGTACAATTCGGAGGGCATCGTGCCCATCGCCGAGCTGGTCGCCTTGGCTCGCCGGCATGGAACCGTACGCACGTTCTCGCGTCCGTACCCGGTGTTTGGACGCGGTGCGGGCGTGGCCCGGCGGCGGTCGGTGACCGAATACCTCGTGATGATCGGGCCCCGGCGATGAGCACGGGCAAGCAGGAGCTGTTCCATCCCGACGGCCGATCCCGCGGGTTCTACTCGGAGCGCAACCGGCTGAACGACCTCACCGGAAAGGAGTGGCTGTACTGGACCCGTTCTGTGATCAGCCGCCCGTATCCGATTGACCATCAGCACCATATACGGCGAGCCCATGGCGGCCAGAAACCGCCGGAGCTGTGCGCGGATCTGGTCCGCGTTTTCAGCAAGGCGGGAGAGTCCGTGCTCGATCCGTTCATGGGCGTGGGCGGCGTGTTGATCGGGGCGGAACTCGCCGGCCGGAACGCCACGGGGATAGACATCAACCCGCACTGGATCAGCCTGTATCGGCAGGTCTGCAGCCTGGAGGGGCTGGGAGGGCTGGAGACCCTTGCGGGCGATGCCCGGGAGGCGCTCCCGAAGCTGCGCGGCCGCCGCTTCCAGTTGATTCTCACCGACGTTCCGTATTGGCAGATGGAGACTGCGCCGCGGTCGAAAGGGGAGTTCAAACGGGTCGGACAACCGGCCGCTCCCCGACGGCCCACGCGGCTGCACGGCCACAGCGACATCCGATATCCGAGCAAGCAGGCGTGGCTCGATGCCATGGGAAGGATCTTCACGCAGGCAACCGTCCTCCTGGACCGCAACCGCTATCTCGCGACGTTCATCGGCGACATGTATCTGCAAGGCCGCTACCATTGCCTGTCCGCGGAACTGGGCGAAACCCTCAGCGCCATTCCCGGCCTGGTGTGGAAGGCCAATCTCGTCTGGTACGACGTCGCCAAGGCGCTGCATCTGTACGGCTACCAGTACGCTTACATCCCCTCCATGGTGCATCAGAACATCCTGGTGTTTCGCAAAGAGGGATGATGCGGAAGGGGGGCGGACAGGTATGAGCCACGCTCGTCATCAGTACGTCCATGGATTCCGGGCGATCGAGGAACTGCTGTCGGCTCCTTCGCCCGGCGGCGTGCTCATGCTTGCGCGCGCCGGGGCTCGACACAGAAAGCTGGCGCAACTGGCGGCTGAGTCGGGAGTGCCCGTCCGGCGAACGAGCGACGGTGAGCTGAGCCGGCACGTCGACCCGGAGCGGCATCGGGGCGCGTTATTGCGGGTCCGTTGCCGTCAACCACGAACGGATGACCGGCGACTGGAAGAGATTGCGGCTCGAACCGACAGCCACGCCCTGGTTCTGGCCGTCGACGGGGTCACGGATACCGGCAATCTGGGAGGGATCCTCCGTTCCGCGGAATGCTTCGGCGTCGACATCGTGGTGCTGCAGGCGGACCGCGCCGCGGCCGTCAGTCCGGCGGCGATTCGCGCGGCTTCCGGGGCCACGGCCTACCTGACGATCGCCACGGTCACCAACCTGGCACGGGCGCTCACGCGCCTTCAGCGGGCTGGATTCTGGGTAGTCGGGGCCGATCTCGACGGACAACCTCTGGATGGGTATCGGTTCGCGGAGCGCAGCGTCGTCGTCGTGGGGGCGGAAGGATCCGGGATCCGCCCGGGCGTTCGCGCGCATTGCGACGCGCTGGTGACTGTCGAGACGGCCGGCAGCGTCGGCTCGCTCAACGTGAGCGTGGCTGCCGGGATCGTGTTGTATCGAGCGGCACGCTCCCATGCTGCCGCCTGTCGCACGGGTCCCTGACCGGGACCCTTCGCCGGAGGCGAGGTAACCGGAGCCATGTCTATCGGTTGCCGCGGTAGGCGGCAGCGATGTCGTGGCGGTACCAGCCGCCGTGGAAGCGGATCCGCTCCGCCAGTTCGTAGGCGTGGGCGGCAGCCGCCCCGAGGTCGGAGCCGAGTCCCACCGCAGAAAAGCACCGGCCTCCGCCGGTGACCACTCGCCCGTCGCGGGTCCGTGTGCTCGCGTGAAAAATCAGCCCGCGGTCAGGGTCGGCGACCGGCACGTCCACGGGAAAGCCGGTTTCATACCGCTCCGGGTAGCCGCGGGAAGCGACCACCACGCACGCGGCCGCGCGGTCCTGGGGTGGAACGTCCGGCAGCCGTCCCGTCGCGACGGCATCGAGCAGGGAGGCCAGATCGGTGTTCAGGGAGGGAATGAGCACCTGCGCTTCCGGGTCTCCGAAGCGGACGTTGTACTCGATCACCCGGGGACCGTCCTCGGTGACCATCAGGCCCACGTAGAGCACGCCCCGGTAGCTCAGGCCCTCCTCGGCCATGCCGTTCACGGTGGGCTCGATGATCCGCGCCCGGATCCGCCGGTCCAGTTCGTCGGTAATCCACGGCACCGGGGTGATCGACCCCATGCCCCCGGTATTGAGGCCCACCTCGCCTTCGTGCTGTTTCTTGTAGTCCGCGCAGTAGGGCAACAGGAAGCAGTCGCCCCGGTCGTGGCCGGACAACAGCACGAAGGCGGACAGCTCGGGGCCGCTCAAGTGTTCCTCCAGGAGGATGGATCCCGACCGCAGTCCATTGCGGGCGAACGTGACCAGAGCATCCATGTCGTCGGAGTCCAGCACGCCCTTGCCGTCCGCGAGGCCGTCACGCTTGACCACGAGACGCCGTTTCGAGCTCCGCAACAACCGCTCTGCCGTGCCGATCTCGTGAACGTGCTGCGAACGTGCCGTAGGCACCCGGTGCCGGGCCATGAACTCCTTCGCAAAGGCCTTGCTCGACTCGAGCCGGGCGGCTCGGCGCGTTGCTCCGAGCGCGGCCACTCCGGCCGCATCCAGACGATCGACGACGCCGGCGGCCAACGGCGCTTCAGGACCGATCACCGCGAGGTCTATCCTGTGCGTGCGGCAGGCGCCCAGTACGGCGTCCGGGTCAAGCGGGTCCAGTGAAGCGATATTCTCGGCGACCTCCGCGGTGCCGGCGTTGCCAGGGCCGGCGTACAGCCGGCTTACTGTCGAGCTGCGTGACAGGCCCCAAACCAGGGCGCTCTCCCGTGCCCCGGAGCCGATCACGAGCGCGTTCATCCGCGCCCCGACGAGTGCTTCGGGTGGCCGGTCACGGAGCGGCGCCAGTCCCGCCGCCGTTCACCCGGAAGAAGCGCTCGCTGTTGGCGAACACGGCGTCCGCGAACTCCTCCAGCGGCATCCCGCGCAGTTCGGCCACGAAGCGTGCGGTCTCTTGCAGATAGGCTGGTCGATTGCGCTCACCGCGGCGGGACGCCGGCACCATGAACGGAGTCTCGGTTTCCAGGAGCAGCCGCTCCAGCGGCATGGCGGCCGCCACCTCCTGCAGGGTGCGAGCGCTGCGATAGGTGACGTTGCCGGCGAAGGAGATGTACAGGTTGAGCTCCAGCGCACGCGTCGCGAACTCCAGGTCCTCCGAATAGCAGTGCAGCACGCCGCCGCGCTCCGGCAGCTTGTCCCGCAATACCGCCAACACATCGGCTCCTGCATCCCGGTTGTGGATCACCACCGGCAGCTCGACGTGATCGGCGATCTCGAGCTGGCGAACGAACAGGTTGATCTGCGAGTCACGATCGCCGTACTTGCGATAGTAGTCGAGCCCGGTCTCGCCGATCGCCACCACGCGTTCGCCACCGGCCAGATCGGCCAGGCGCGTCTCCCAGCCGGTCGGCAGGCGGTCTACTTCTGAAGGAGAAATGCCTGCGCTGTAATAAATTGAATGATCCTGCCCGAGCTGCTCGTAGGTGTCGGTGAAGTCGGTCAGGTCGTTCGAGATGCAGACGAACGCCTGCACGCCGGCATGCTTGGCTTCCTGCACCGCCAGGAGTTGCTCGATGGGGTCGTCGTGGATGAGAGCGAGATGGGCGTGAGTGTCGAACAGTTGCATGTCTCTTCTTCGGCGGATGGGGAATGGCCTGGCCGGGCAGCGTGCCCGTTTGACAGGAGAGCGAGCGGAACGCTACCGTGGCGCCCAGACTCCGGTCAAGATGGTGCCGGAGCGGAGCCCCCGAGCCATCACAATCACAGAGGCCCTACCGTTGCAATCAGGCTTTCATCGTCGCAGCGACGTGTTGGCGGAGACCCCCGGCGAACCGCGTGCAGCCGCGGCAGCGCGCGGTTTCCGGCTTGCGCTGCGCTCGCTCGTGCGCAGGGGAAATCAGCGATTCACGGTCATGCTGATCCCCCACAGCGAACGCCGCACGTACAATCTGCAGCTTTCGGTCTTCACGCTGCTGGCGGCCGGCACCTTGCTGGTCGTCGTGCTCTGCGCGTTTCTGGTTCTCTCCACCCACTTCACCGCTACCAATGAGCGGATGGCTGCTGTCAACCGTTCCCTGGTCGCAAGCGAGCTGGCGCTGGAATCGGTGGGTGACGAAGTGATCGCGCTGCAGGGTACGATGCAGGAGTTCCGGGTGCTGATCGACCAGCTACAGCGGATTCTGAGTTCCGGGAATCTCACCGCCACTACGGTGTCCGCGGTGCGCGGCGCCGGGGATCTGGCGGCGTTCGTGGGCCAGCCCTCCGCGCTGGCGGCCGAATCGCCGGGAGTGACCGCGCTCCGGCAGCTCAGCGCCGCGCTCGACGCTGCGATGATGCCGCTGACCGAGCTCAGCGAAACGGTAGCGGCTCAGCAGACGTTGCTGGCGGATGTGCCCACGCTGTGGCCGGTGCGCGGAGGCGGGTACGTGAGCTTCGAGTTCGGTCCACAGCGCCATCCGTTCACGGGCGCCTTCTATATCCACCGCGGCATCGACATCGCGATGCAACGCGGCGCCGAGATCGTCGCCACTGCCAACGGGACCGTCAGCCGGATCGCCTACGAACGCTACAATCTGGGCAACGTGATCGAGATAGCCCACAGATACGGTTTCGTCACGCGCTACGGGCACCTGCAACGGGTGCTGATCGAGCCGGGCCAGACGGTGCAGCGTGGTCAGACGATCGGTCTGATGGGCTCTACCGGCCGGTCGACCGGGCCCCACGTGCACTACGAGGTGAGCATCGGCGGGCAACTCCGCAACCCTGAGGAGTTCCTTGCGGTGTCCGCGATCACGGTGGCGGCGTCGCGATGACGACCGATCGGGACTCCGGCAGCGGTGCCGCCGACCGAAACATCGTCGACTCGATCGTGGGACAGGGCACCCGGATGAGCGGACAGATCGACCTGACCGGAATGCTTCGAATCGACGGCGAATTCCATGGCGAGGTTCGTGCCGAAGGACGGGTCCTCATCGGCCACACCGGTCGAGCCGAGTGCACGTTGCGCGTGGGCACGGTCGTCGTGGCCGGTAGCGTACGCGGCGATGTCGTCGCCTCCGAGCTCGTGGAACTGCGCTCGACCGCCACCGTGATCGGTTCGATCTGCACGCCGCGGCTGATCGTCGAAGGAGGCGGTCGGTTCTGCGGACGGTGCCGCGTGGGAGTCGGAGACGGCCGGATGACAGAGTCTCGTCCGGCGTCGCCGTACTCGGCGAAACCGGCATGAAGACCTCCGCACCCGTGAGCGGTCGGGTCGTGCGGGTCAAGCTGCTGCACTCCAGCGAGACCTGCCTGTGCGTTCCGCCGGCGTCCGTGGCGGTCGAATTGGACACCGATGCCAGTGTCATCGTACCGACTCGTCATGGGTCCGAGATCGGTCGCGTGCTCGGAGCGGTCCATGACGAAACGGAACTGCGAGGCGCCGAGCTGTTCGAGGTGATCCGCCAGGCGGAGGCCGATGATCTGGACGACTACGAACGCAACCGCGAGCTCGCCGACGAATTGCTGCGGTCATGCCGACGGCGTCTCGAAGGTCTCAATCTGGCGATGAAGCTGGCCGCAGCCCACATCGTGTTCAGCGGCGGCACGCTCATCCTCTACTTCACGGCAGAGAAGCGGATCGACTTCCGTCGGCTGATCGGAGAGCTGTCGGACGAGGTGGGCTTGCGCATCGATCTGCAGCAGGTCGGCATGCGCGACGAGACGCGGATCGTCGGCGGGGCAGGGATCTGCGGCCGGGTGCTGTGCTGCAATGGGGTTACGGACCGACGCCCGCGGGTGACGGTCCGTATGGCTCGGGACCAGGGACTCTCGCTGGATACTCGGCGCATCTCCGGATTATGCGGGCGGCTGTTGTGTTGCCTGTCCTACGAGTATGATTATTACCAGGAGGTGCGCCGCTCGGTGCCCAAGGAAGGCAAGTCGGTGTACTACCAGGGCGACCGCTTTCGCGTATTGGAGTTGAATGCGCTCACCAAGCGGGCCCGCATCAGCGGCGCCGATGGCGCGGTGTTGGGAGTCGGGTTCGGGGACTTCCGGTTCGATGAGGCGAACCGGCGCTGGGAGGTCAGCCCGGTGTGAGCACGGAGGCTTCGCGCCGCCAGCGTTCGACCTGTGCCGCGATTTCCGTGCGCATGTGCCGCACCTTCTGGCGCAACTCCGCCTTGTTCTCCGGCGGCTGGTAGACCGACAGGAATCTCACGCGGTAGCGGGTCGTTCCCATGCGGGCAAGCCCGGCGAGTCCGCGCAGGCGGTACCCGCCGTCGATCGCGGCCGACACGATCGGCAACCGCCGCCCTTCCAGGACGATGGCCAGCCCTCCCGAGTGGAACCGATGCACCGCGCCGTCCCGTGAACGGGTGCCGTCCGCGAAGACGACGGGACAGGCACCTTCGTCGGCGAGCGCCGAGAAGCGGCGGAGCTCGCGGATCAGCAGGCGAATCTGGGTGGTCTCGATACGGCCGCGCGGCCGAACGATCAGGGCGTCGCCGCCATAGCGAAGGCACTTCGACACCAGCGGCACTCCGTACTTCAGCGATCGCTTGGCGACGAATTTGAGAGTCCGGCCGGGCAGTGCCGTGATCAGCACCGGGATGTCCAGCAGACTCTGATGGTTGCTGACCAGCACAAACCGCCGTGGGAGATCGGGTAGAGCCGACTCGATGACCACCGAGAAGCCGGTCAACTCTCCCGCGCGTCGGATGAGCCTTCGTCCCTCGCGGCGCATGAAGAGCGATACTGCGGCGCGCAACCGCTGCGCAGGATCCGGTTCGCCGTCCGGGCGGCCCTTCGCGGGTCCCGCTCGGGGGGCGACTCCCGAGACTTTCCAAAGGCCCAGACGTACGTCCCCGGCGAGGAACCGGACCAGCAGGTAACCGACAAACAACAGTCCCCGGATCATCAGCGCCCGCCACTCATCGCCCGTCCCAGCAGGTCGTGCAACTCCGGGAGGTCCACAGAAGGGACGCGCGGATCCGCCCGCCACTCCGGTTTGGCATACCCCCACGCGGCCAGATACACCTCGATGCGCGCGTCGTCGTTGCCGACCAGGTGGTCGAGCTGGTCATCGACCAGTGCGGCTCGCCCGGCCTGCCGCTCGTCGAGCACCGCGGCAACCATGTCCAGTTTCGAAACGGCAGCGGCGTGCAGGATCGCCGGCGCCGGCACCGGCACTTCGTGGAAGGCGAGAATTGCCTCGATGTAACGCGGGCGCTTGGTAGAGAGGATCCAGGTGCTGTCCCAGTCGGCGGCGTGCAGGAGCTCCGCGACGCCCGGGTACAACGGGTTCAGTCGCAGCCAGTGGCTGAGATCGTGAACCATCAACTCCTGACGGACGCGATTGAGCGCGTCCGCGTAGCGCGCCAGCAGCCGCGGGCCGGCGATGCGACGGGCGTCGTCGAACTCCTCCTGATGTGAGGGCGTGCGTCCCGCGGCCAGCAGGTCCTGGATCAGGACGTAATCGTCACCGGCGCGGATGAATGGGCGGAGCTCGAGGAAGCGCTCGCGGAGCGTGACCGGAACCGATGGCGGTGTGTCCGGGTCCGGCCCGGCGGGGTCGTCAGGCTGCGCGTCGCGGGTAAGGCGGTCGTAGGCAACCCACGAGCTGAACAGGCACTCGGCGGCGGAATCGCAGATCACGCCATCGAAGTCGATGAACAACTGCAGTGGACTCGTCATGCAACCGAGCTCAGCCGGCCGCCGGCAGATGCAGCACCTCCCCGGCGTGCGGAACATACAGGATACCGGAGTCCTCCCGGTCTCGGTAGTCATCCAGTTCCATGGCAGCGGGATCCCGGTACGCGAGCCCGATGCGCTCGCACAGCGCGCGCGGCAGGGCGGTGGCCAGTTCCACGTCGATCCGCGGGCGCTCGACGCCGTCGCGGTACTCGCCGACGCCGCGGACCAGGGCCGAGTGAGCCAGCACGCCTCGCGGGACATCGGCGAACCGGTGCCGCTCCGCCACCAGGTAGTCGGTGACATGGTACCCGACCCGTTCCAGGTAGTGGCCCCAGGTGGCGGACAGCTTGTCGATCTGCGGGCCGTAGATGATCAGGCGTCCTCCGTCGGAGACCACTGACTCGAGCTTGTACATCACCTTTCCGCCCACCCACAGCTCGTCGTACATCGTGGGCGCGTGCCCGAGAACCGTGTGGTAACGGCGAGGCGTACGGGTGATGTGGATCCGTGCGGAGTGGTCGGCCGCATCGCTCCACGCGTTCCTTGGATCGCCCACGTACAGCCCGGCAAGCTCCGGCGGCTCCTGCCCCGGCTGCACGACCATCGCGACCAGGTGACGGGCCGTGGGTACCAGGTCGGCGGCCTGCTCGATCACGCGGCGCGCCGGCGTGTCCTTGTGCCCGATGGTCTTCATGCAGGTGATGACCGCGCTCAGCCAGTGGAAGAAGTCCAGGAACTCGCCGCCGGAGATGCCGGGAAACAGGTACTTGTGGCCGCCCGAGAAGCCGACGATCTCGTGCGGGAATACGGGGCCGACGATCAGCAGCAGGTCATACTCGAAGATCGCGCGGTTGATGGTGATGTCCACGGCCTCGGCGAACCGGCCGTCGGTGGCCGCGGAGATCTGGCGCTCCGTGAACGACCCGATCCGCTGCAGCGTCCCGGGGGTGTCCCACCGGTGATTGAGAAAGCGGCTGGCGCCGAAGCGCTCGGCGCGCTCGGCGGGACTCACCCCGTAGAGCCGGGCGATCGCGTCGTCCTGCATGATCGGGTGCGTCCCCAGCGCCACCATGTAGTCGAGCTGCCGGGCGTGTACGCCGATGACCTCGTCCACCGCCCGTACCAGAGCGGGCAACGGGGCGCTGCGGGTGGCGTCCGGCGTGATCGCGAGAACCCGCCGCGACTCGAACAGCGCGCGTGGCGTCCCGGCTTCGATGCGGCTGCAGATGTCCTCGTGGGTCATCGTCGCGGAACGCTCCATCGTCATCAGATCCGCCATGTCATGCCTCCCGTACGTCCGGCCTCCCGCATGTCCGCGTCCAGGTGCTCCCGTGCATCGTTCCGGCGCCGGCGTTCAGATGCTGTCCAGGAGAAAGCCGCCGTCGACCGGTATGGTCGCTCCCGTGACGAACCCGGATGCGGCTTCACTGGCAAGGAATATCGCCGCCCCGGCCAACTCCTCCGGCTCGCCGAACCGCGCGAACGGCGTCCGGCCGAGCACCTGCCGGCCACGCTCGGTGGGGTGGCCGGTCGCTTCGTCCACCAGCAGCCGGCGGTTCTGTTCGGCGAGGAAGAACCCGGGTGCGATGGCGTTCACGCGGATGCGGTGAGGGGCGAATTCCTTCGCCGTCGCCTCCGTGAGGTTGACGACACCGGCCTTTGCCGCTCCGTAGGCCCACACGCCGGACAACGGCTTGTACGAGGCCATCGACGCGATGTTGATGATCGATCCCACGATCCCGTGATCGATCCAGTGCGCCGCGACGACCTTGGTCGGAACCACGCATCCCGCGATCAGATTGAGCTCGACGGTCTGACGGAACACGTCGATGTCGATCTCGGTAAACGCTCCCTTGCTCAGGTTGCCGCCGACCGCGTTGATCAGGACCGTCGGGCAACCCAGCCGCGCTTCGGTGTGGCGCAGGGCATCCATGATCGCGTCCGGGGACCCGGCATCGGCCACGAAGCCGGTGGTGCGTTCGGCAGCGTTCAGCGTGGTCAGGGCGCGGTCGACCGTCTCGGCCCGTCGGCTCCAGACCGCGATGCGCGCTCCGGCGTCGAGCAGGCCGCGCGCCATCCCGATCGCCAGCGTCGCTCCGCCGCCCGAGATGGCCACCGTGGCGTCCAGTGAGAACAGGGGAGAGGGGCTCGTCATGTCGTCGACCAGTTTGTGTGGAACGTGCCGGGGCGGTCGACCCGCTCGTACGTGTGGGCGCCGAAGTAATCGCGTTGCGCCTGTATCAGGTTGGCCGGCAGGCGGGCGGTTCGGTACGAGTCGAAATAACTCAGCGAGGAGGCGAACGCCGGGACCGGCACCCCGGCGGAGGTCGCCGCCCCGACGACGTGGCGCCATGCGGACTGTGCCCCGTGCAGCACGTCGGCGAAGTACGGGTCGAGCATGAGGTTGGCAAGGTCCGGTTCGCGGTCATAGGCCTCCTTGATGCGCTGCAGGAAGCGGGCGCGGATGATGCACCCTCCCCGCCAGATCATGGCGATCGCCCCGTAGTCGAGCCGCCAGCCGTGCTCCGCGGCAGCGGTACGCATCAGCGCGAAGCCCTGAGCATAGGAGCAGATCTTCGCGGCGTAGAGTGCCGTCCCGATCGCGTTGGCCAGGTCCTCACGATTGCCGCTGAACGCGGCGTCCGGACCGCGGAGCACGCCGCCGGCGGCCATCCGTTCCTGCTTTGCCGCCGACAGTGAGCGTGCGAATACCGCCTCGGCAATGGTGGGCGCAGGGGCGCCAAGTTCGAGCGCCGACTGTCCCGTCCACGTCCCCGTGCCCTTCTGTCCCGCCTTGTCGAGGATCATCGTCACGATCGGCGCGCCGGTCTCCGGGTCGGTCGCCGCCAGAATCCGCGCCGTGATCTCGATCAGGTACGAGTCCAGATCGCCGCGGTTCCAGTCCGCAAAGCGCTGCGCCATCTCCGGGAACGTCATGCCGCAGAGCTGTTGCAGCAGCGAGTACGCCTCGGCGATGAGCTGCATGTCGCCATACTCGATGCCGTTGTGCACCATCTTGACGTAGTGGCCTGCGCCGCCGGCGCCGATGTACGTGCAGCAGGGGTCTCCGTCCACCTTGGCGGCGATCGAGGTCAGGATCGGGCTCACCTGACGATAGGCGGCCTCGCTGCCGCCGGGCATGATGCTCGGCCCGTGGAGCGCCCCTTCGTCGCCTCCCGAAACCCCCGTACCCAGGTACAGCAGATCCGAGGCTTCCGCGTCGCGGCAGCGCCGTGTCGTGTCCGCAAAGTGAGAGTTGCCGCCGTCCAGGATGACGTCGCCCGGCTCCAGCAACGGCTGCAGCTCGCCGAGCACCGCGTCGACCGGCGCTCCTGCCTGCACCATCAGCAGAATGCGCCGGGGGCGGTTGAGCGCCGCGACCACGTCGGGCAGCGTACGGCACGGCACGAGTCGCTTGCCGGCGCCCACGCCGTCGACGAAGGTCTCGAGCGTACGGGCAGTTCGGTTGTGGACCGCGACGGTGTATCCGCGGCTCTCGATGTTGAGGGCCAGGTTGCGGCCCATGACGGCCATCCCGGCCACGGCGATGTCGGCCATCAGGTGTGCATCCTCATCATGGGAGTGCGGGGCTGGTAACTATTCAGCCGGGGCGGACGGTTTGAGGCAGGTTGGGATCATGGGGCGA
>JAPPNY010000110.1:94841-116744 GCA_028818385.1 Spirochaetaceae bacterium | reverse complement strand
GGTTACACCTTAGCCTACCCCTTGAGCTGTCCAACCGACCGGGACCACCTCAGCGGTTCTCGAGGCCAAGTTGCAAGGTGTGGAGGGATACTTGGATCGGATGGAGTAGGGGTAAGGGTGGATGTGTGTGCGAGGAAGGGACGAAGTAAGATGAGGAAAGCTAAGGTGGTGGGATCGGGTGGAAGGGACCCCGTGGGCATGCTCAACTTCCAGAGATCGTCAAGGGGACCTGGACCGGTGCTGACCGCGGTCTCCTAATTGTTCGCTCTGCGGGTGTGGCATCGTCTGCGACTTCCGGTTGAACGGCCGCGAGGGGGGTGTTCAGCGACAACGGGGTATGGATCTGATATGGTGATCGGCGACCGGCAGACCTACAGGTGCTGGTTCAGGCGAGCGGCGAGGCAACCGTCGGGGAGTGACGGACGGGCGGGTCAGGCCGCTGTCGAGCCTGCTGAGGCGCTTCGGCCGGTGAGGAAGGAGGGCGGGGGAGGAGTTGCGCGGCGCAGGACTGACCCGTTCGCCGGCTAAACCGACTACCTCAATACGGGGCGGCGGGCCGCTGGCGGTGCTGCACGCACTGTTTGTCGTTTCTTCGCGGTCCGGGGCTCGTCCGTGTAGGCGGACCGAGGGTATCATCGCCACGGCAGATTATTTCCGACGGAGGACACATCAATGAACATCAGACCATATTCGAGACCTCGCGTGGCCGCGCTGGCGATGGCGGCACTGCTCTCGATCGCCGCCTTCGGCTTCGCCGCGCCGGTCGAGTTGACCATCGTTCACTTCAACGACCTGGATCGGGTGGAGGAGAGCGGGGGACAGGGCGGGATCGCCCGCCTCGCCGCGGTCATCAACGCCGAGCGGGCCGGCCACGACAACGTGCTGGTCACCTTCGCCGGCGACACGATCTCGCCATCCCTGATGTCCGGCTTCGACAAGGGCGCCCACATGATCGAGTTGCTGAACCGCCTCGACCTGACGGCGATGGCGATCGGCAATCACGAGTTCGACTTCGGACCGGAAGTCGCCAGGCAGCGGTTCGCAGAGGCGAGCTTCCCGATCCTGGGCGCCAACAGCATCGACACCGACGGCGAGATCATCGACGGAGCGCAGGCATCGGTACTGGTCGACGTCGGGCCCTTCAAGGTCGGCATCTTCGGCCTCACCACCCTCGGCACCGCGGTCAAGTCCAGCCCGGGCGGCGTGACCTTCCGCGACGTCGAGGCGGTGGCCGCCGAGCAGGCCGCCGCCCTGCGCGAGGCGGGGGCCAACCTGGTGATCGCGCTGGCGCACACCGATGTCACCGAGGATCGGGCGCTGATCGAGCAGGGAGCGGTGGACCTGCTGCTCTCCGGCGACGATCACCTGTTGCGGGTGGACTACAGCGGAGACGTGCTGTTCGCCGAATCGAGCGAGCAGGCCGACTGGGTCACGATCATCGACCTGACGCTGGACGAGGTCGAGAGCCGCGGCAGCATGCGCTTCGTGTGGAGCCCGGCCTTCAGGATCATCAACACCGCCCGCGTGGAGCCGGATCCCGAGCTGGCGGCGGCGGCCGAGGTCTACCTGGACCAGCTCTCCGAAGAGCTCGACGTGCAGATCGGCACCACCTCGACCGAGCTGGACAGCCGCCGCGGCACGGTGCGCGGCACGGAAGCCGCGATCGGCAACCTGATCGCCGATGCCATGCGCGCGGCGACAGGGGCGGACGCCGCCCTGACAAACGGCGGCGGGATCCGGGCCAACAAGGTTTATGAGCCGGGGACGACGCTGACGCGGCGCGACATCCTGAGCGAGTTGCCGTTCGGCAATGTCACGGTGGTGCTGCAGGTGACCGGCCGCGACATCGTCGCGGCGCTGGAGAACGGACTCGGCAGGATCGAGGATGGGTCGGGCCGCTTCCCGCACGTCTCCGGGCTCAGCGTGCGCTACGACCCCGGCAAGCCGGCCGGCCAGCGGGTGGTCGAGGTGAGCCGCGACGGCGCCGCGCTCGATCTGGACGCCACCTTCACGCTGGCGACCAACGACTACCTCGGCAACGGCGGCGACGGCTACGACATGCTGCCGGGCGCGGTGCGGGTCGTCGATGCCAACGCCGGGACGCTGATGGCCGGCCAGGTGATCGACTACATCGCCGCCCAGGGCTCGGTCGCCCCGGTGGTCGACGGGCGGCTCAAGACGGTCGAGTAGTGACGGCGGGAGCGCGCCAGGCCCGCGCGGGCTTGGCGCGTTCCGGCGGGCCGTTCACGACGCCGGCGCGCCCATGAAGGGAGTCACGATCGTCGGGAGCTACAACGTCGGATTGTTCCTCAAGGGCAGCAGGCTGCCCGATGCCGGCGAGACCGTCATCGCCGACGAGTTCCTGGAGAGCGGCGGCGGAAAGGGCTCGAATCAGGCGGTTGCGGCGTCGATGC
This sequence comes from Spirochaetaceae bacterium, assembly GCA_028818385.1. Next base: position 114,330 of record JAPPNY010000110.1, on the reverse strand, counting down.
TCGGCGCACCGGTCCACTTGATCGCGCGGATCGGAAGCGACGCCTACGGGCGGGATGCCCTGGCCATGTACGAGCGCCTCGGGATCGCCGCCGACGGCATCATCGTCGACGAGACCACTCACTCCGGTGTCAGCGTGATCCTGATCGACGCGGACGGGAGCAACCTCATTTCGGTCGTCCCCGGCGCCAACCTGCGGCTGTCGAATCAGGACCTGGACCGCTTCGACGAGGTGTTTCTCACCTCCGCCATCGTCGGGTTTCAACTCGAGAACGACCGTGAACTGGTCCGGTACGGCCTTCGCAAGGTACGCGACATGGGAGTCCCGACCTTTCTCGATCCCGCGCCGGCGGTCCGGCTTCCGGACGAGATGCTCCGCTGCGTCGACTACCTCAAGCCGAACGAGACCGAGGCCGGCGTTCTCACCGGGATGGCCGTCCACGATGTCGAAAGCGCACGGGACGCCGCTCGATGGCTGCTGGACCGCGGCGTGGGTACCGCGATCGTGACGCTCGGCGCCGGAGGGCTGGTGCTGGCGACGGGAACCGAAGTCGAGCACTTCCCCGCTCCGCGGGTGGCGTCCGTCGACTCGACCGGAGCCGGCGACGTGTTCTCAGGCGGGTTCCTCGCCGGCTTCGCCGAGGGGCTCCCCATCGCGCAGTCGATCAGGTACGGGATATGCGCGGCCGCGCTGTCGACCACGCGCATCGGGGTGATCGAGTCGATCCCGTCACGCGCGGAGACGATCGAGTTTATGGACGCGCGTGACGCTGGCGCGCGGTAAGCTCGACATCGGGGTCGTGCTGGGCGTCATGCGCGCCCCGGCGGTTACCAGCGGCCCGTCATGCGGAGGCTGACGCCGTGCTCGGGCCGCGCGGCGGCGGTCACGTGCTCGCGGCGCCTGCCCAGGCCGTCGCCGGTGACCACGGCCAGCAGGGTCGGTCCCGGCAGCAGGGCGTGGCTGGCGCCCGCGGCCCGCTCTCCCAGAGTGTGGGCGACAGTCACCGACGGCCCGCGGTCAGAGATCGGGTTCGGCGGTCCCAGGCGAGCGGGCGGACAGGCGGAGATCGCAAAGCAGCCGCTGACGGCCGAAGGGGTCCGCGGGCCCAGATTTGCACCGCGCGGTTGAAGGTCGTCGAAGATCGGTAGAGTTCATCCGCGGCGCGTCCCGTCCTCCGCAGCGGTGGTCTGCTAACACCTTGACTCCGCTGCAACTCGGCGGACGAACCTACTCGTCTACTCTACTCGAACAATCCGGGCTCAAAGTGATGCAACAAGCTCCTTGCCTCCAACGCCGACGCTCGATACTCTATTCGATATCGGCGTGAAAGAGGCAGTTGCCGATGGGACTGAGCAGCCATGACCAGTAGCCGCGAGAGTTGTCCACCTCCTGCGCGCTCGGGCCCTTGCGTTTCCGCCAGCGGGCCGACGTCCATGACCTCCAAGACGTCGACTATTCCGCGCTGATCTATTCATCGAGAGTGAGGTAAGTATGACTCGGCGTTTTCCCATTAGACTCGTCAACTTGCTCCTTAGCGCAATGTTAGCGTTTGTTGCTGCTGAGAAGATCGCGGCCGACTGCGTTGATGTGATAAGGTCCTCCCGATTGACCACGACAGAAGTGGAGGAAGAGAGCGTAATCAAACAACACGCAGAGAACTTTTGCAAGGAGTACAGCAAGTCTTCGACTACGAGCCGGAGTGCTAGCTACGGCTTGAGCTACAGTATCTTGGCGGCGTCCGCAGGAAGAGGTTCTGTGAGCGCAGAAACCGTGGCAAGCAAGTATTGTAGCGCTAAAGATTTATCACAATCTCGCGATGACACCTATCGGAAGTACGTAGAGACGATTTCTCCAATTGCTTACTCCGCCTATGAGCAATGTGTGAAAATGTCTGAGCAGGACCTGCGAATCGATCTTGATGCTGCGAGTACTCTGCCGACCGAACTCAGTGTAGCCATATCCTTCTCCTCGCGAGTTAGTGGCGATGATGCCCGATTGAGCTTTGCGTCCTCGTCAGATGTCGAATGTCGATGGCATAGATCAGATAGCGACGTGCTGGTTCTAAAGTCAGGATCAAGCTCACTATTAAGCTGTACGAGAGACTCTCGGGCTAGGAGGTCGTACGTCAGGATAGTCCGAGAAGACGCTGGCGTTCAGTCACTGACAATTCCCTGGAGGGCTTACAGCGATGAGGGCATTCCTATAGACATCCTGCAAACGATTAGAAATCAATATGACTCTCTGATCGATTCCGTCAGAAAAGCCGTAGTCGCATTCAACAGTGTCGAGTGTCCATTAGGCTGGTCCGAATACACACCCGCCTATGGTCGGTTCATTCGGGGAATTGACAGGATCGGAGATACCGATCCAGATGGTACGAGAAGCCCGGGCGAACATCAGGAAGATGAATTCGGTAAACACAATCACAACGACGGTAGCTGGAACCGATTGAGCCGTTACGATGGCGGGAATACCGTGCACGCGCCCACGGACAACAGCCGTGGAGAATTGAACATCAGGAAAGGTGGAGTTATCCAGGAGACGGGAGCGGACGAAACACGTCCAAAGAATGTAGCATTACTCTTTTGCACAAGAGGGCCGTGACCTACAGTTCCCTTACGTGTTTGCAGAGTCCTCGACCAAGCCAAGTGTTCGGGCGCAGTGGGACTACCTGCGCGCCGCCGTCGACAAGTTGGAGAAGGAGCTTGTTGAGGTCACGGGCCCGCGTCCCTCCCCGCGGATGTGTGAGTTCTTGATCCTGGGTGAAGACCGCCGTTTCGCAAGGCATCCTGGTGTAGACCCCGTGGCGTTGTGTCGAGCGCTGTGGAAGACCTATCTTTGCTCCTATAGGCAAGGCGGGTCAACAATAGCCATGCAGACTGTGAGAACAATAATGGGCCAATACGAGAGACGCTTTACCCGCAAAATTACTGAGATGGTGCTCGCTATTTATCTGTCAAAACACGTGGTAAGAGAACGGATCCCAACTTTATACCTGTGGTGTGCTTACTACGGATGGAGGATGAACAACTTCTCACAAGCATGTCGTCGCCTTGGGATCGATCCACTGTCTGCGAGCGAGTCTGATGAAGCGGAGCTTGTCGCCCGGATAAAGTATCCTCAACCAAGACGACATGACGCAGTTCGGATGGAGAAGATTCGGCGCAGAGGGCGCCATCTGATCGAACTTGCTCATACTTTTCGGTTTGGTGCAAAGCACACAGGGGAGAAGTGGACAAAGTGAGACCGTTTGATGTGTCAGGTCACCTATCTAGCGTTCGATGTCCATACGAGAATGCTCGAGTGCTATTGGAAGCTGCGGGACGCGGGGGGGGGAAGGAGTCCGAGAGGCCATAGCGCAGCTATGGCTTTCGGAAGGAATACCATACGCGTTCGAGAAGTGTCCCGCCATCTATGAAGCGTTGCGTTCTTGGCTTGGTAACAGATTGGGAGTCCATCCTAAAGAGGTCAACATGACAGGCAGTGGGCGTCTAGGAACGGCGCTATCTCCAAGGCGAGTCGGAGAACCATTTGGTCAGCAGTCGGATCTCGATCTCTTTATCGTTTCGAGAGATCTGTTCGACAGATTGGAGGGTGATTACCGTCAATGGTCCATGGAATACGATAGCGGCGAGTTGAAGGCTGTCACGGAGGGCGAAAAGGAGTATTGGCCTAAGAACAGAAAGATCCTCCCAAGTAACATCGACCGAGGTTTCATAGACGCGAAGAAGATTCCGTATCGGTACGTAACGGCAGGCGAGGTAGGAGACGCGATGTGGGCACTCCAGGAGAAGCTAAAGAGGACCGACAACGCTCCACAGGTGCGAGACGCGTCCGTGCGATGCTACGCTGGCTGGGACGAGATGGTCAAGCAGGTTTCGCTGAACCTGGAGTCGCTGGCGAGACGAGCGAATAGTCGACAGGGAGAGTAGAGCGCATCGCTACCGTCGTGGAGGCGGCGACAGGCTTTGGTAGGGCGACGGAGAGGGACAGTGAGCTATGGAACCTCAATGATGGATTGGCGGGTCCGGTATGGCGCGCGGCTCGTTGATGCGATCGGTCAACGGCGGGAGAGAGGGCGCATGGGGTTCGATTTCTTGCGGATGTACGTGGTTCCCAGACCAGGTGAGGGAGTTCATCACTCGTCGGACGGGATAGCGTAACGTGGAGCTGGAGAGAGACAGCCATGGCTGACCGAGCGGACGTCAAGCTCGCCTGCATGAGCCACCTGTGGGGGCCGAAGGCCGCCGATCTCGCGGGGCCTGACGGCGCCGAGCGGACGCGGGCGTGGATGACCGACATCGCGCAGGCCGGCTACGATGGGTTCGCGGCGTTCGACGAGCTGCTGCTGGGACTTGCCGCCACCGGCTTCTTCGCCGGGCTGGTCGACGAGACGGGCCTGAAGCTCGCGAGCGTCGACTACGTGATCGGTCGCGACTTCGACCGCCTGCGCAGGGTGTGCGAGGTCATGCAGCGCCTCGGCGCGCCGCACCTGGTCACGATCAGCGGGCTTGCGCAACGGGGCGCCGACATGGACGAAATCGCCGAGTTGCTCGACGCGATAGGTGAGGTCGCCCTGCGGTACGGCGTGCGCGCCTGCTATCACAACCACACCCACCACACGGGCGAGACGCTGGAGGAGACCGAGGCGCTGGTGGCGCGCACCGATCCGGCGAAGTTCTTCGGCTTCCTGGACGTGGGGCACGCCACCAAGGACTTCGCCGGGCATCCGGTGGAGCGGCGCGCGGCGCTGTTTCTGGAGCGCAACTGGGAGCGCATCGACTTCCTGGAGTTCAAGGACTGGTCGGAGGAGCACGACCTGTGCACGGAGGTCGGCGCCGGCCGCTGCGACTACGCCGCCGTCTTCGGCATCCTGAAGCGCAAGGGCTATTCCGGCTGGATCACGGTGGAGCAGAACGGACCGATGGGTGACCGGTCCAGGATCGAGTCCGTGCGCGCGAGCTGCGCGTTCATCCGTAGCGGTCTGGGTCTGTGACCGCGCCCCTCGCCAGGCGCCGCCTGGGCCGGACGGGTCTGCAGGTGACGGAGCTCGGACTCGGGGGCGTGTTCGTGAGGACGGCCGTGACCGCGCCCGGCGAAGGGGTGCGGGTCGTGCGGCGGGCGCTGGAGCTGGGGGTCGACTACCTCGACACCGCTCCCCTCTACGGCGATTCGCAGCAGGTGCTGGGCGATGCGCTGCAGGACGTCACGGCGCCCTACGTGCTGGGCGCCAAGTGCGGGCGCTGGGACTGGGAGACCGGACCCTACCGGTCCCTCGACGCGTTCAAGCGCCAGTTCGAGCAGACGCAGCGCGACCTGCGGCGCGAGGTGGTCGACATCCTGTACATCCACGAAGCGGACTGGGCGCCGTACTGGACGGACCTGAGCGTCCCCCGCACGGCGCAGTTCCTGGAGGCGGATGCGGAGTATGACTTCGACGGCGCGCCGGTCGCCGCGTTTCTCCGGTGGGTGAAGGACCAGCGCAAGACCCGCTTCCTGGGCATCTCGGGCAACAACGCCCACCTGCTGGCGAAGGTCCTGCGCGAGATGGACACGCCGATCGACGTGGTGCTGACCGCCTTTCAGTACAGCCTGCTGTGGCGGAACGCGCCGCGCGACCTGTTCCCGCTCGCCGCGGAGCGCGACGTCGGGATCGTGCTGGGCGCACCGCTGCAGCAGGGGCTCCTGGCCCAGCCGCACCCGGAGTGGCTCCGGGACCCGCCCGACTGGATGGACGAGGATCTGCGCGCCCGCTTCGAACGGCTGTACGCCATCCATGACGAGACCGGCCTGAGCCTCGCCGAGCTGGCGATCCGCTTCCTGCTGCGCGACCGCCGGTTCGCGTCCGTCATCCCCGGCGCGGCGTCCGTCGAGCAGATCGAAGAGAACGTCCGCTGTGCGACCGCCGGTCCGCTGCCCGACGAGCTGCACGCCAGACTCGACGCGCTCGGGCGGGTGTACGAGCCGGAGGCGCGCCTGAAGGGATGACCGGGCAGCGCGTCGAGCTGGCCACGGGTGGGGCGATACTTATTGGCGAGGGTCCGCGGTCGGCGCGGGTTGCGGCGCAGGCGGCGGGAGAAACGGATTCACCAAGTCAACGCCGCTTGCTTCGAAGTGCTGGTCATTGCGGGTGGCGACGGTGAGCGATTGCGTCAATGCCGTGGCGGCGATCAGGCTGTCCCGCACCGCCATCGTCCGGCCGTCACGCCTCACCCGAGCCAGCAACTCCGCCCATCGCAACGCGGTTCCGGAGTCCCACGACAGGCACTCGATCCGGCGCACGATCTTGTTGAACCACCCTTCAAGGCGCTGACGTCGCCGCCCGTCCGGCAGCAACAGGATGCCGAACCGGATCTCGCCCAGGATCACCGGATCCACGGCCAGGAGGCGCTCATTGCGCCGCAACCAATCGACCACCAACGGGTTGGGCGTTTTCTTGGTCGCCTCCGACAGCACGTTCGCGTCCACCAGGAATCGCGCCATCGTCGGCTCACCAATCGGGGGGCGTGATCCGGTCGGTCGACTCGGACGGGATCGGCACGAACCAGTCCTTCTCCGGGCATGCCAGCAGCAGGTCGACCAGACCCCGGTTCCTGGGCGGTTCGCTTACGGTGAGGCGGTATACTCCGGCGGCCTGCCGCTCGATCTCGAACTCGTGGCCGGGCTCGATCCCATCCCGATGGCGATACTCGGCCGGCAACACGATCTGTCCTTTCGAGGAAACCGTCGCCTTCACGCAAGTAGCCTATTGTCTTACCTTGGAGCGCGCAAGTGCCGGTGAGCTGCAGTTCCCGGACTGGTCGGTGCAAGCGGGCGAGTAGCCCACTCACCTGTTGCCGGCAGTAGATCGGCTCGTTCACGATGCTCATCGCGCCGTGGACGTCGAACTCGCCTGCATGATCAGGGACGGGCGCCTCAAGGGAATGAAGGAGGGTCACATGGCCGGCGACATCGCGGAACTGACGGCGCGATACCGCCGCGACGGCTTCGCCGTCGCGCGCGGCCTGTTCCACGCGCCACTGCTGTCCGAGGTGACAGGCGAGGTGGAGCGCGTCGTGGCCGAGGCTGCCGCCGCGGGCGAGCACCTCCAGGTCTACTTCGACGCCGAAGCGCCGGGATCCCCGGTGCGCTGCCTGTTCCGGATCGAGGAGCAGTCGGAACTGCTGCGCGACCTGCTCGGCTCCGCCTTGCTGCTGGACGTGGTGCGTCCCCTGCTGGAGGACGAGCCGGTCGCCGACGGCATCCAGTACATCGACAAGCCGCCGCACGCGACCTACCGGTTCCCGTACCATCAGGACAACGCCTACCAGTTCTACCACCCGCCGCGGTCACTGGCGGCGACGCTGGCGCTGGACGCGCAGGGCGAGGACAGCGGTCCGATCTCCTTCCTGCGCGGTTCCCACGCGCTACCCATCCTCCCGCACGAGCCGTCCGGGGTGCTCGGCGCAAGCCGCGGGCTGGTGGACCCGCCGGACACGGCCCGCTACCCGGAAGTGGCAGCGACCGTCGAAGCGGGCGACGTGCTGGTGCATCACACCAACGTCATCCACCGCACGGGTCCCAACCTGACCGGCTCGCACCGCCGCAATCTGGGGTTCACCTACCACGGCGCCGGCGCTGTACAGGACACGGAGGCCAATGCCGCGTCCGTCCGGATGGTCGAGCGCTACAACCGCTCCCACCGACCGCGATAGCTGGTTTCGGCGCCGAACTTCCGCGTGCCTCTCGTCACCACTCGGTCGACAGGAACTCGCGGATGTGGAGGTGGCGGATGCCCTTGTGGCTTGCGCCGATGACGGGGTCCATGGACACGACGAGCTTCGGATAGTTGTCCGGGATGTCGAGGAGGTTGCCGAACTCGCGGGCGTGGGTCGCAGCGTCGGTCAGGAGGTAGGCGACCTGTACGTACAGGGTCTCCTCCTGACGGGTCGCCACGAAGTCGATCTCGCGGCGATCCAGGCGGCCGGCGGCGACCTGCCAGCCGCACACGCGCAGGTGGTGGTAGACGAGGTTCTCGAGCACCTTCCCGATGTCCTGTTGCACGAACGGCTTGACGGCGTGGCGCAGGCCCAGGTCCTCGAAGTAGTACTTCTCGCCGATCTCGAAGATGCGCCGCCCGACCACGTCCGCCCGGTGCACCTTGGCCAGGAAGCACGCGTGGCACAGGTGAGCCAGGTACTCCAGCACGGCGTTGGGCGAGATGCGTACACGCTGCGACTTCAGGTAGTCGCTGATCCGCTTGGCGGTGACCACGCTGCCGACGCTGTCGGCCACGAACCGCACGAGCCGTTCGAGGAAGTCGATGTTGCGGATGCGGTAGCGGGCGACGACGTCCTTGAACAGGATGACGTGGTAGAGGTTTCCGAGGTACTCGTACACGACCCGGTCGGTCAGCTCCAGGTCGACCAGGTGGGGGAGGCCGCCATAGCGCAGGTAGCGGCGCAGCGACTCGTCGCTTTCGTCGAGCCGATGGAATGCGAGGAACTCTCCATAGGACAGGCCGCGCACCGGCACTTCGACGGCGCGGCCGGCCAGCAGGGTGGCGATGTCGCCGGACAGCATCTCGGCGTTGCTGCCGGTGCAATAGAGGTCGAACCGCTTCTCCGCCGCGAGGCTGCGCAGCGCGCGCGACCAGTTCTCGATCTCCTGCACCTCGTCGACCAGGATGCAGCCGCGCGGAGCCGAACCGAGTTGCCTCCTCGTGAGATCGAGGAGGTCGGCGTGGGTTCGGATGTCGTCGAACGCGGCCAGCTCCTTGTTGACATACAGGACGGGACACGCGGGATCGCGCTTCCGGATCATGTCCACCACGTGATGGAGCAGGTAGCTCTTGCCGACCCGCCGCTGGCCGACCAGCACCTTGATGACGTCCTTCCCGACCAGCGGTTCGAGCCGCCTGACGTAGATGGGCCGGGTGATGTACGGGGGGATGTCGAAGTCCAGCCCTGCCAAAGTTTCAGGTATACATAAAACTTTTCGAATATGCGCGTCAAGCTCTCATCATGGACAATCCATCGGAGCGCACTTGCCGCGTGGCCGACTCCCGTAAGATGATGCATAGACACATAAACACCGAAAGGGACCACTGATGACTCGATGGAATCTCGTCATCTCGGACGACACGAACCGTCGCGTGCGGAGCTACCTGGCACGGACCGGCGGCAAGAAGGGCGACCTGTCGAGGTTCGTCGATCGCGCGGTACGCCAGGCGATCTTCTGGGAGACCGTGGAGTCGATCTGGGAACGCAACCGGCACCTGTCGGGCGATGCGGTGCAGAGCCTTGCCGACGAAGCGGTGGCCCAGGCCCGTGCGGATCGTCCTTGATACCAACATCCTGGTGAGCGCCCTGATCTCCGGCGAAGGACCGCCAGGGCAGGTGCTGGCGGCGGTCAAGAGCCCGGGCATCACGCTGATCACGTCCCGGTTCCAGATTGAGGAACTGCAAGACGTTCTGGCGCGGGATCGGCTGCAGCCGTACATCCGGCGGGAGGAAGCCGACGATCTCCTCTACCACCTGGAAGCGGTCGCAGTGGTGTTTGCGGATGTGCCGGAGGTGAGCCTGTCGTCGGATCCGGACGACAATCAGATACTCGCCACCGCGATCGCCGGCGACGCCGACCTGATCGTGTCCGGCGACCGGGGCGACATGCTGGCACTCGGGAGTGCGCAGGGCATCCCGATCGTCACCGCGCGGGAGGCGGCCGCCCGGCTCCGAGCCGGCACGGAAGAGTGACGGCGCTCGATGCGCCGGACGTTCAGCGGGTTTCGGCGCCGAACTTCCAGATGCTCCTGGCGGTCTCCGCGAACAGCCAGCGCTTGTCCTCGTCGGTGAGGAACGCCATGTGGTCGCGGAACAGCTCCAGGCCGCGGCGGTAGCCGATGTCGGCGAAGATGTGCGGGAAGTCGGTACCCCACATAAGGCGCCGCGGGCCGAAGGCGTCGTAGATCCGCTCGTAGACCGCGTGCTGGTCCGTGAACGGGTAGGGGCCGGCCGCCCGCGCGGCCTGCGGCGTGAACTTCACGTAGACGTTCGGGTACTTCGCCAGGTCGAGGACGTTGCGGAGCAGCGGCTCGGGAGGATCCGCCTCGAACAGGGCGCCGCCCAGGTGGTCGAGGACTACCGGGACGCCGGGATGGCGGGCGATGATGGGCTCGACGGCCGGCTGCTTGTCCGCCGGGCCGAAGCTCAGGAAGCAGGCGCCGAGCTCCTCGGCCTTGCGCCAGATCGGGTCCTGCGAGGGAGCGGCCCACTCGGCCGGATCGTCGGCGCGCGACAGGTGCATGCGCAGCCCCTCGAAGCCGTCCTCGGTGACCAGGCGCTCCAGCCGCTCGACCGCGTCGGGGGCGTTGCGGTCCATGACCGCGATGCCCGAGAACCGTCCCGGATAGCGGGCCAGGCAGTCGGCCGTGTAGCGGTTGTCGAACAGGTAGTGGATGGACTGGACCAAGCACGCCTTGTCGACGCCGTGGCGCTCCATGGTCTGAAGCAGCAACTCGACGCTGCCGTCCTGCGACGGGCCGTCGCCTGCCCACGGATAGCGCTGCGGATCGTCACTCCACACGTGCAGATGGCTGTCGATGATCATGGAACTTGCCCGGCAGCATATACGGCGCCGCCGGGCCGCGGCCATGCCGGCGCATGGACAGCGCCGCTTGGCACGGGGCGGTAACCTGGAGGGATGGCCAAGACAGTGGGTCCCGGGCCGCACCGGGGAGACGCGCGGGGGAACGGCACCCGCAGGAGGGTCGCGTGGGCGATCTTCCGGCAGGCGTTCTGGTCGATGCGATGGATCGTGGCGGCGGCGATCGCAATCATGCTGGTGGTGTCCGGCATCAACGCCGTCCAGCCGCTGCTGTATCGCCTGCTGTTCGATACCGCCGTCCCGGAAGCGGACTACGGGCTGATCGCGGCAGTGGTCGCCGGGATCGTGGTTGCGCCGATCGCCGCGATCGGCATCACCTACGCGAGTCAGTATCTGCGGACGCTGATCGCGTACCGGGTGAGCGCCGGTCTGCGCGAGGCCGTGCTGCCCCATCTGCTGCGGGCACGGATGGGATTCCTCGAGAGCAGGACGCCCGTCGACTTGATGTTCCGCATCACGCGGGAGACCGGAAGGATCGGCGAGCTCTACGTCGGCCAGGAGCTTCTGCCGTTCGTGCAAAACGCGATCACGTTGACGGCGACGATGGTGCTGATGGTGGTCGTCGATGCGCGGCTGGCAGCGGCCGCGCTGATCGCACTGCCGATCATGTACCTGATCACGGCACGGCTTACCGGGCGATCCAGGGTGCTGGACAAGCTCCTGACGCGGCACACCGCGCGGGGGGAGCAGTTTCTGACCGAGACATTCCGCGGTATTGGAACGGTCCGGACGCTGGGCGGCGAGGCCGTGCACGAGGCGCAGTGGCGGGGATGGTTGCGCAGGTTCCTCCACCTGAGAACCAGGTCGATCCCTCTGCACAGCATGCTGCTGACGTTCCCGAACGACGTGGTGAGCAACGTCGTGATCGGCGGCATGCTGGCTTACGGAGCGGTGCGCATCATCGACGGAACGCTGACGCTGGGGGCGATGATCGCGTTCATGGCATACGTGCCTCGTGCCTACGGCGCGCTGCGGGGCGTGCTCCAGACGTACGTGGGCACGCACACCATTCGCAACTCGTTCGAACGGCTCGACGACCTGTTCGCGGCGCCGCTCGAGGTGGACTCGCCGGCGGCTCCGGCGCCGGAGCTCGGCGGGGACATCGCCTTTCAAGACGTCACCTTCTCCTACGGGGAGGGCCAGGCACTGAGCGGGTTCACTGCCACGTTCCGTGCCGGAGACTTCATCGGCCTCGTGGGGCCGAGCGGCGGCGGCAAGACGACGGTCTTCGAGCTGATGCTCCGTATCCGGGAACCGGACAGCGGCACGATTACGATCGGGGGCACGGACATACGGGAGGCGTCTCTGGCGAGTCTTCGTGGCCACTTCGCGGTGGTTTCGCAGCCGGTGTTTCTCTGGAACCGCTCCGTGGCGCACAATATCTGCTACCCGTTGCCGGTGCGCGGGAACGAGGAGGCCGCCGTGCACGCATCCAGGCAGGCCGGCCTGCACGGCGTGGTGCAGGGGCTGCGGCGCGGCTACGACACCGTGCTCGGCGAGGATGGGCACACGCTGTCCGGAGGCGAGCGCCAGCGCGTGGCCCTGGCGCGGCTGTTCTTTCGTCCGGCGCCCGTGCTGCTGATCGACTAAGGAACCGGCGCCATCGACTCTGTCACCGAGCAGATCGTTCTCCGGTCACTTCGCGAGCTGTCACGCGGGCGGACGACCATCGTCATCGCGCACCGGCTGGCGACCGTGATGGAGGCCGACACCGTCTTCGTCCTCGACGGCGAGGGACGCCTGTCGCAGGAGGGCCCTCCGCGCGAGCTCATCAAGCGTGAAGGCTTCTTCCGAGAGCTGTTCGAGACGCAACGGCTGACCGGGTAGCGTGCGATCCGCTGCGTGCGCGACCTCGTCACCGGACGGGACCGTGCTACGCTGGGACGTGACCGACAGCGGGCGCAAAGGACGGAACGATGATCAAGATCGGCTGCAACTCCCTGAGCATGCGGGACATGGGTGTCGAGGACTTCATCAGGACCTGCTACGAGCTGCGCATGGACAGCATCGACTTCCACGAGTCGGCATTCGCGTCCCGGGAGCCCGAGTATCTCGCGTCGATCAGGCTGCACTGTCTGAAGTACGGACTGCCCATCGCCTACATCGGCGTCAGCGGGCTGTTCCACGGCACGACCGCGGAGCGCAGGGAGCACGCCGACAAGGCGAAGGGCGTGATCGACTTGGCCGCCTTCCTCGGCGCACCGCTCATCCGCATGTTCTGCGCCACCGTCCCGGAGAAGAACGGCGACGGCGAGCCGGCCTGGCCGGCCATGATCGCCGGCTACCGGGAGGTGGCCGACTACGGTGCCGAGCGCGGCGTCTCCATCGGCCTGCAGAACCACCCCGTCACCGGGGACGACATGCTGCGCATCCGCGAGGACGTGGACCGCGAGAACTTCAACTTCCTCATGGACACCGGGCAGTGGGTCGGATCGCCGGGATCGCAGCCCGTGGGCGTCACCGACCCGGCGCACGACTTCTACGGGTACATGGAGCAGACCGTCCCGTACGCCACCTGCATCCGCACGAAGTTCTACCGGATCGAGAGCGGCCGCGAGGAGTGGCTGGACTACGAGCGGATCGTCTCGATCATCAGGAACGCGAACTACAACGGCTGCCTGTCGATCGTGTACGAAGGCAAGCAGCCGGACCAAGTCGAGCAGGTGCGCCTGGGGGCCGCGTACCTCCGCGAGCTGTTCGGCGCCGACCGCTGCTGAAGCTATCGGAACCGGAACAGGATGACGTCGCCGTCGCGCACCCTGTAGTCGCGCCCCTCGACGCGTAGCACGCCGCGATCGCGCGCCTGCGTCATGCCGCCGCACTCGGACAGGTCCTGGTAACCGACCACCTCGGCGCGGATGAAGCCCTGCTCCATGTCGCTGTGCACGCTGCCGGCGGCTCGCGCCGCACCGGTGCCGTCCGGGATCGCCCAGGCGTGCGCCTCGGTCTCGTTGGCCGTGAAGAACGTGATCAGGCCGAGGAGGCGGTAGGCGTGACGCACCAGCCGGTCGATGCCGCGCTCGGCGATGCCGGCGTCGGTCAGGAACTCGGCCGCCTCGTCCGGCTCCAGGTCGCCGACCTCCGCCTCCAGGTCGGCGCAGATCGCCATCGCGTCCGCCTCGCCACCCGTCTGGCCGGCGGCATGCGCCCGCACGGCGGCCACACGTCCGTCGTCGGCGCCGATGAGCTCCTCGCCGGTGTTGACGACGTAGATGACCGGCTTGCCGGTGAGCAGGAACAGCTCGCCCAGCAGCTCGTGATCGCCCGGCTCGGGCTCAATGGCACGGGCCGGGATGCCGGTATCCAACGCGGCGCGAAAGCGATCCAGCCGCGCCAGCTCGTCCCGTGCGTCCTTCTCGCCGGCGTGGGCGCGCCGCACCGTGCGCTCGCGCCGCCGCTCGATGGTGCCCAGGTCGGCCAGCGCCAGCTCGGTCTCCACCGTCTGCGCATCGGCGACCGGGGCCACCGAGCCTTCCGCGCGCGGGACGCCTTCGCGCTCGAAGCAGCGCACGACGTGCGCGATCGCGTCGACCTCCCGGATGTGGCCCAGGAACCGGTTGCCGAGTCCCTCGCCGGTGCTGGCGCCGGCCACCAGGCCGGCGATGTCCACGAACTCGATCGCGCTCGGCACCGCCCGCGGTGACTCGAACAGGCGCCGGACCTCTTCGAGCCGCTCGTCGCGCACCTCGATCACGCCGACATTGGGCTCGATCGTGCAGAACGGGTAGGCGGCCACGTCCGCCTGCCGGCTGCCGGTGAGGGCGTTGAACAGGGTGGACTTGCCGGCGTTGGGAAGCCCGACGATGCCGACTCGCAACACGGTGGCGTTACCCTACCGCACCGGAGCATCCTGACGATATGAGCGCTGGAGGGAGCGCGCGGTCTGTCGTAAACACGCAGTGCGCGGTGAGCCGGGCTGGAACCTTCCTGATGATCGTACGAGGCGAGGGTGTGGCGTACCCGGGCGTTCTGGCGTTCCCCGGCGGCAGGGTCGAAGTTGGAGACGGCCCCGACAGCGTTCTGGAAGCCGCCGTCCGACGCGAGGTCGAGGAAGAGACCGGAGTGACGGTCGGGCGCCAGTTAAGGTATGTGCGGAGCGTGAGCTTCACCATGGACGACGGCACACCGGTCGTGGACGTTCTCTTCCTCGGTGCTTACCAGACAGGCGAGCCGGCGATCACGGCACCGGACGAAGTGGCCGACATCCGCTGGATGACCGCCGAAGAGATCCTGGCTCACGAAAGGACGCCGCCATGGCTGAAGAGCGACATCGAGCTCGTTGAGGCTGCCCGGCTGGCGAGAGTAGAGAATGCCCCGTAGTTGGCATCGGAACTCCACCAGGAGTTCAGTTGCCACTGATTGCCGGCAGGGAGCTGGGCACCGTAGACTTGACGACGGACGGAGCATTGTGAACGTGTGGGGAGGTTTGTAGCGCCATGAAAGTCTTTGTGAGCTACGCACATACGGATGAGGCAATTGCGAGGAGAGTTGCCGACATCCTGCACGAAGCCGGTCTGGAGGTTTGGGAAGCCACCCGCGAGATTCTGCCCGGAGACAACTGGGCAGCCAAAGTGGATCAGGCACTGCGGGAGTCCGAGGCCATGGTGGTTCTGTTGACGCCACACACCATGCGTTCGAATTGGGTGCGCTCGGAAATCGAATATGCTCTCGGAGAACTACGCTTTCGCGACCGTCTGATACCCGTCGTGGTTGGAAATCCGGACGAGCTGAAGAACGAAGACGTTCCGTGGATCCTGTGGAATCTGAAAACGGTCAAGCTGACCGAACACGCCAACGAGGAGGAGGGCATCAAGGAAGTCGCCCGGACTCTCCAGCAGGTCGCCTGACGATCGCTCATTTGACGACAAATCCCCACAGCGGCTCATGTTTCCTCAAGAAATATTCCTCTCTCACTCGGATCGCGATCGGGACTTCGTCGAGAAATTGGCGGACATCCTCTTCCGGCCCGAGGCCTCGCCCCGCCTGATCGCCGCGGCGGTCTCCGGCGACACCTACAGCACCGCCTTCAGCCCCTTCTTGAGCGCTCGAACTCAGTCACAGTCGGAGACCGTCACCGCCGATCGCCCGTCGCGTGGTCATCGACCATCTCGCGCGCTATCGGAAGTGCCGCGATCAGCAATCGCCTCAATCTCCGAGAAGACTCTGCGTGCTTCGGGTCTCGATACACGATATCTGCTTCTTCCAGCCTCCTGAGGCTGGAGAGGATGAGATGAATGGTTCCCCGGCTTTCTAAGTCAGCCATGGCAATCGCAGTCAGAATTGCCATGGCATGCCCACGGATCATCTCAGGGTCCCCTTGAGCGAGCCGAACCAGCTCATCCCCATACGCTCGCAGCTCGTTACTCATCAGCGTTCTCCCATGCTCAGTCTGCTCATGTCTTCGAAAGCCCGAGAACGCCAGCGATCCGCTGTTGTTCCCGTCTCCGGCCTTCTTCGATTCCTAGCTCGTACGCGCAGTATGGGCACTTGTGCTTGCCGACTCCCGCCTGATTCCTCGGCAGGCGACGCATCACATGATCCATAGGAGCGCGCTTGCCGGGGGAACCCCCGCCTTCGGAGCTGTGGAGTTCGCAATAGGGCTCACTCATCTGTCATGATCCCCCGTCATGACAGATTTTCGACCGCCACTTCAAAGCCTGCGAGACCCCACGCTGCAAGCTGTTGAACTCCGGTACTGGCGTTGATTCGAGCAAGTTCTGACTCAGTTTCTGTTCGAACAGCGCGAACGAGTTCCTGGACCTGCTCTGGGGGCAGAAACGTCACGAGTTGCTTCACGATAGCTTTCACGATAATGGCTTGGCCGACACGAAACTCACGGGTGGCTTCCAGCGCATAGTCCATGGCTCTCTGTTCTTCTGGGGTTAGGTTGCTCAGGGGAACCTCCTGCGCCTATCGGGCGCGGACGCGCAGCAGACCAGGATGCCGTGTCAGCGATCCGTTCTCCTGAGCAAGCCCTGCTCGCGTAGAGCCCCCGGGTGCCAGCCGGCGGGCTCTACCTGTCTCAGGGGGCCATTGAGCCGCGCAGCGGACGCGGCGTCAACCATGGTAGGGGATCAGTTTGACTCCGACACCCGCTCCATGTCGTAGAGGATGGCGATGAAGTGTCGCCGGTCGCTGGTGATACGGACCGCCGGAGAGTTGGACGTCTTGCGAACGTGGGGCGATCCTCACCCTCCATCTCGCACCGAATAACGTCCACAGTGTTAGCCGGGAGTTGGGTGACCATGATTCACTCGGTCTCATCGTCGCTGATGTAGATCCCCACGCCGCGGTAAGGGCGATCACCCCCTCGTTGGTGAAACACGTACCTTCCGTCGTCGAACGTGAACCGCCCCACGATGTCGCTCGGCACATCCATGGACACTACTCATTCTGTCTCCGGGCCAATCGACTGCACGATCGCCATCGTGAGGATCTCCCACGATTTCCCGACCGCATGGCGGTCCGGTTCCTGCGTCCCCGGCGCCTCTCCGGCTCCTGCGTCCGCGGCGCCTGTTCGCACGCCGCGAGCAGCAGCACACAGATTGACGCCAGACGGATAGCACTCCAATTGGGATAGGGCGGCGATGACGCATCCGGCGTCTGGCGAAGCTCTCACGACGCAGGAGACCGAGCGGTAACGTGTTGTGGATCATGGTCCACCTCCCGTCCCGCAGAGGTTCCGGAACTTGCCGGAATTGGGCAGCCAGACGATGCCGACGCGAAGCACGACGCCGTAAGGTACCGCAGCTTGGCCGTGCGATAGCTGCATATTGAGTACCCTTCCTATGGGAATTATATACGATGGTGCCATTGACAAGATAGCGCCGGCTGTGGCACTATTCTGTCATGGACACCAGCACCGCGAAGAAGGGTCCCGGCAAGGCTTTCCGGCGTGGCATGAGCCTCGCGGATCTGTTCCGCCTCTTCCCCGACGACGCCACCGCAGAGGCGTGGTTCGCTGAGCAGCGATGGGGCGGGAAGCCGACCTGCCCGCAGTGCGGCCATGACGATGTGCAGACGGGATGCGCTCATCGGACGATGCCATACCGCTGCCGGCACCGCGAATGCCGCAAGCGGTTCAGCGTGAAGGTCGGGACGATCATGGAAAGCTCGAACCTCGACTACCAGACTTGGGCGATCGCCATCTACCTCCATACCACATCCCTCAAGGGCGTCTCATCAATGAAGCTGCACCGCGACCTCGGGATCACGCAAAAGAGCGCTTGGCATCTTGCGCACCGAATCCGCGCTGCCTATGGGGAACCGGGAGATCTGTTCGAGGGGCCGGTAGAGGCCGACGAGGCGTACTTCGGCGGCAAGCAGAAGAACAAGCACATCGGCGATCGGGAGTACATCGGGCGCGGAGCAGTCGGCAAGACGATCGTCGCGGGCGTGAAAGATCGCGAGACCAACTGCATCAGCGCGGCCGTGGTCGAGTCCACGAAGAAACGCGAGTTGCAGAGCTTCGTCGCCCAGCGTGCCAGCGTCGCGGCCGACCACTTCACGGACGAGCTGGCGAGCTACAAGGGCCTGCCGAACCACACGGCGGTCCGGCACTCGATCGGGGAGTACGTCAGAGGGCAGGCCCACATCAACGGCATGGAATCGTTCTGGGCGGCCATGAAGCGCGGGTACTACGGCGTCTATCACCGGATGAGCCCGAAGCACCTTGATCGCTACGTCGCCGAGTTCTCAGGCCGCCACAACCTGCGCCGTGCCAATACCATCGACCAGATGCGGACTCTGGTGCGACGGATGCTCGGTCAGCGGCTCCGGTACCCCGATCTCATTGAACCGAACGGCAGGCCGTCAGGCGCGCGGGAGATGGCCCTCTGAGGAAAGGCGGCCGGCGGTCAGCTACCCGGCCAGCCGCAGGAGAACTCGCCACGGCCGCCCTCAGAGGGACCACTCAAGAGCCGTGGCGAGGGTCTACTGCCGGGCTGGCCGCGAAGCCAGCCACTCTTCGGTCGTCAGGACCGGTATCCTCCTTCGCTCAACCGGGGTTGACAGGGGGAAGACGCAGCATTGAAGATCGCCACGTCAGTTGTTTCTCTGGCAACTCGATCGAGCTGGACGCCGCCTGTAGCTGCAGGTCGGCGTCCTTTTTCATGCAGTGAGCGTAACGCCTGCTGTAAGTACCTGCAAGTTCATTGTGACAATGAACTTGGTGGCGTTCGCGTAGTCAGCGCGCGAGGGCTGGTCGGGATCCAGACCCCGCGCTCGATCTCTATCGGCCCGCACTACCCTACGGCGTGACGCGCTGTAGCACCAACTCGCAAGAACCCACCCAGCCAAGACAGGCATGGTTCTGGTCGACGTATGTGCCGCGGGAGGGGTTCGTCCAGGCGCTCTGTCGCCCGCCGCGCTCATACCAGAGTTGCAACGCCCCCGATCCATCGACTGACCAATGGGACGCCTTGCCGAAGTTCTCAAGTGCCCCCGACACCGCATGCCAGATCAACCGCCCGTTGCTACCTATTGTGACGACGGCGTCCGCGTGCGGCCATCTTGATGCTTCCATGTGAATCATCCGCCATGTGGAGCCAGCGATGTGCTCGGCGCGCAGCGTGACGGAGCCCGCGCTCGGCGGGCTCCCCGTGGCGACGGTCGCTTCGGCGAGCCGCTCGCTCGCTTGGTCGATGTGCTCCTGGGTGATGTCGCAACCCAGCAGCACCACCAGTGCGGCCGCAACGGCTACGACGATCGGGACGGGGCGACGATACCGCCGTCGGCGTCGTGCGAACGTCTCGTCGGCGCGCTGGTCAGCGCTGCGGGGGGGCGCGGGCCGCCCCCCCCCCCCCCCCGGGACCACGGGGGGGTCGACAGTTGACCAACCCGGGGTG
>JAPPNY010000110.1:0-94831 GCA_028818385.1 Spirochaetaceae bacterium | reverse complement strand
TGGGGGGGGGGGCCTCCTACCCGGGGGGGGGGGGGGCCTAGGGGGGGGGGGCGCGGGTGGCCGGCGGGGGGGGGGGGGGGGCCCCCCCCCCCCCGCAGCGGTAGAACGTGGTGGAGTCTCATGGTCCACCTCCCTGGTGTCGCCCGGACAGACGCCGGGCCGTTGAGACCGTCCGTCCGCAGGTGATCCTGGGTGTGGATTGCCGCGCGTATTCACCCGGCGGTGGGGTAGCTACTCCCCGCCGCCATCATGGGCTGTTGTATTCCGCGCCGGTGACCCGACATGGGTCAGAACCACCGCGACGGACGGTCTCGTTCACTCGGGGCCTCTTGACCCCGGTGGCGGGCCGACGGTACAAGGATAGTGCCACGGCCCGCAAGCCGTGTGAGGAGGGAACAATGGCAAAGCGCATCCTTGAGGTACCGGAGAAGCGGTACCAGCCATCGAAGGACGAGCTGGAAGAGGTTGCTCGAATCGACGCGACGCCGGAAGAGGTGGCGCGGCGTGTCCTTCAGCCAGCCGAGGTCCAGGAGGTCAACGCGGCCGAGTGGCGGCAGCGCCGGAAGCGGCAACGCAATGGATCATCCTGAACCGACCATCGCGGACGTTGTCGATCTGCTCAAGATCGTCAACGAGCGTCTCGGCTCCGTGGAGAAGCGTCTCGGCTCCGTGGAGAAGCGTCTCGGCTCCGTGGAGCAGAAGGTCGACGACTTGGCCGCGGTCGTTCAGGGGATGGCAACTGGTCACGCCAAGCGGTTCGATGCGATCGAGAAGCGCCTCGACGGCCGCCCGCCGCTCGAACTCGTCTAGTCGATCCGTCCTCCGCGGACGCTCAGCACTCCCCGGTTGTCAAGGGCACCATTGTATATAATTCCCCTTCCTATAGGTCCTCAGATCTCCGAATTGGCCCGCGTCCAAGAGCGGATGCGTGCGGTCGCATTGACCTCGGCTCTGTCGGACCAAGCTCAGACGTTCCGTTCTGATTCCGTCCTCGAGGCAGTGGGTTACCCCGTGGGAGCCTCCCACTTGACTTCGCCACCATCCTCACGTAAACTGACCTTGCCATTGGTACAACACTACAGAGGAGCCCAGCATGCCCCGCACCCGCGTCGTCCTCGAGACCACCGATCAGCACAAGTCTGCGATGATGACTGCCGCCTCCCTTCAGGGGGCCTCCCTCAGTGACTGGTTCGAGGAGTACATCCTAACCGCACTTCCTTCAACGCCAGCGACTGATCCGTCCGGCAACTCTTCCGGCGTCGTCTCACTCGAGAACCAACAAGCCATTATCGATTCCCTTCGTGCCCAGGATTGGTCATTCACCGACGACGATACCCGATACCTCACCCATGATCTGCACCCCTATCCGGCAAAGTTTATCCCTCAAATACCCGCCCACTTGATTGCGACCCTCTCTTCCCCCGGAGACGTCGTATTTGACCCCTTCGGCGGTAGCGCAACGACGGCTGTAGAGGCAGTCCGCCTCGGTCGACGTGCGCTCTCGCTCGACGCGAACCCTCTGTCCGCGCTAATCGGACGCGTCAAGACAGGGTATATGACTCCCCACGTTCGGGCCGACCTGGAGCAGCTGTCTGCGACAGTGGAAGGACACATCATCAGCCACGGAGATCACCCGAGAAGCTGGGCTTCTACATTGACACAGCGCTACCGAAAATTTCTACCCGAGATTCCCAACCTTCAGAAGTGGTTCGGCGAGAGTGCTATAGGTGAGCTCTGTCTTCTCCGCCACCTAATCGACCGTACGACCACCGGGTTGTCGCGTGATGCTGCTCACTTGGCATTGTCACGAATCGTCATCCGAGTTTCCTATCAGGAATCAGAGACCCGCTACGTTGCCGTCGAAAAAGATATTCATCCCACGCTCACGCTCCGCTCGTACCTTGAATCACTAGGGACGATAGTACGCCGGCTCAATGCCGCGTCATCGGACCTCCAATTCGCAGATGCCCAGTTTTTCACGGCCGACAGTAGATCCGACCTTGTCAGACTCGTCGGTGAGAATGCGGCCGACCTAATCGTTACCTCACCTCCTTATCCGAACGCCACTGACTACCATCTGTACCACCGTTTTCGTCTCTTCTGGTTGGGGCACGATCCGAGGGACCTTGGCCGGATCGAAATCGGATCGCACCTACGGCATCAAAGAAACAACACGGGATTCGAAGAATACCGCGATGATATGATTCAGGCTCTCGAAGGTTGCTCCGCAGTACTCATGCCTGGTCGCTATGCAGTATTCGTAGTTGGCGACGCGCTCTTCAAAGGGGAAGTATTTGCGATTTCAGACGCTATAGATGAGGCGGCTGGAAATACTGGGTTCGAGGTCTGCGGAGTAATCGAACGTCCCCTACATCGGACGAAACGTTCGTTTGCAAAGGCCGGAAGGCGAGCCCGGGATGAGCAGCTTGTGATACTTCGCAAAGTGAACGCTCCAGTAATGGTTCGGTTGGACGGTCCCGGCTATCGCATGTGGGATTATGAGGAACGACTACGGGATCGAGAGATCGAAGCTCTGACGGGAGCCCGGACCGGGGATACCACGTCCAACGGCCGAGTGGTGGCGCGACTCCAGCAGCCGGCTCTCTCGGAAATACGGCGGCTAGCGTTCACACACAGCTACGTTATAGGAGAAAATCACGAAGCGGCTCAACCGACTTGGCAGAAAGTGCTGGAGAACGGAGACGCGGGGACCGCAACCCGAAAGGACCCAAAGTACGCGACCCACGGTTTACACCCGTTCAAGGGCAAATTCTATCCACAGCTGGCAAAGGCGCTGATGAACATGTCGAAGGCGGGCGTGGGATCGGTCCTGCTGGACCCATATTGTGGGTCCGGGACGACTCTGGTTGAAGGAATGCTCAATGGTTTTGGCGCTTACGGTTGCGAGCTGAACCCGCTGGCGGCGAAGATGGCGCGTGCGAAGACGGGGATTCTTGTTATGAGCCGAGCCGTGGTAGATCAGTCAATCAGAGCGCTGAGCGAGCGCTTGAAACATCGGAAAGGAAGGCTCGCCCGAAACCTCGATCAGTTTGAGCCAAGTACGCACTCTGAGTTGGTGAGGTGGTTTGCGGAGCCCGTGCTGTATAAGCTCAACTGGATTCTGGGACAAGCGCGCCTCTTCGGAGATCGGACGCTGGTGGATTTCTTCGAGATAGTCGCGAGTAGCATTGTCAGGGAAGTGTCAGACCAGGATCCCACGGATCTACGGATTCGACGACGAAAGACCGCTTTGGAGGATGCGCCAGTGCTGGAGCTGTTTGAACTCCAGTTGGCGCAGCAACACGAGCGGCTTCAACAATATTGGCTGGTGGCGGGGAGGCAGCCGAGTAGGCTAATGGCCCCGATGATTGTTACGGGGGACTCGCGCGAGCAGGTAGCGATGAAATCCCTGGGCTTGGGAAAGGAGAGTGTCGATTGTGTGGTGACGAGTCCGCCCTACGCCACGGCGTTGCCCTACATCGATACGGATCGTCTTTCGCTCATGGCGATCATGGGTGTTCCGGCGAGCGTGCGCTCATCCCTTGAACAGCGGCTTACGGGGTCGAGAGAAATCAAACGCGCCGAAAAGGTAGAGGCGGAGGAGAAACTCTTGGGCGATGACGCAGGCGACGTGCTGCCGCCGACCGTCGTGAAGGACATCCGCGGGATTTATGAAGCAAACGAACGGGTGGAGGTTGGATTTCGACGGGCAAACATGCCTGCGCTGCTGTGGCGTTATTTGGTGGACATTAAGCGCGGCATGCAGTCGGTTGCACGGGTTCTCAAGCCGGAATCGACAGCGTTCTATGTGGTCGGAAACAGTCGGACGAAGGCGGGAGACGAGTGGGTGGAGATCGAGACGTGCAAGCATGTAGAACTGATTGGCGAGATGGTTGGCTTGGAACCAACAGAGAAAGTGGACATAAGTGTCACGAAAGAGAACCTCAAGCACATCAGGAACGCAATTACCCGCAATCAAGTGATAGCCCTGAAAAGACGCGAGTAAACCTACGGACTAGAACCATCCATACTTGCGGGGTTGAGTGCCGCCGCCGGGCATCGATTGATTGCATGAATCCAGCCACTGATTGAACTCAGGGCTGTCGGGGCGATGGATTGTGATTTCATAAGAGATTTCGGGTCGAACCGAGTGTTCCATAATCATCACGGAGTACGCAGGGACGACCCGAACGAGAGGAGAAGCGGTGACCCGAAGTTCACTCCTTTTCGCGTAGTAGACTGTGTTCAGGCGAAAGCGCTCCAACTCCTCTATCACTGATAGACCACGGCCGTAGACGGTGATATTGACGATAGGATCGGGAAGCAACTGGGGATAGGAAGGATTGTTTGGCTTCTTAGGGGTGGTGGTTCCGGTGAATGGCCACTTGAAAAATGCCGGGTTCTGTTTGACCGCAGTCATGCTAAGGAAGATCTCGCCGTTGTGGTGGGGCTTGATCTGAATGACGAGAGCACGGGCGCTTGAGGAAGGTAGCGGGGGGTCTCCGGGGTGAGAGGAGCGAGCCAGGCGGCGTTTTTGCGGCGTGGTGAGAGTTCGTGTTGGCTGAGAACGGGGGAGTGGGCTTTCGGGTAGGACGGGGAGGCGCGACGTGCGGATGGGGCGAGGACGCGCAACGGTGGCGGCGTCGCCGTCGCCGAAGGCGCGGCGTCGAGTCGCGCTCTCGTCGAGGATGAGCCCGTCCTGGGCAAGGTTCGACAGAAGGGCGAGGTCAAGTTGTCGAGTGGCGGGGCACCTTGTTGGGAGTAAATCTGTCAGTGCGGACTCGATCGTGTTGAGATGGGCAGCATCCTCTGGCAGGTCGAGCTCTAGGTGGACGGCGGTCTCGAAGTTCTTCTCGGTGCCACCGACGGTGAGGTTGTTGGAGCCAACGAACGCGTGGGCGTCATGAGGGCCCTTGAAGATGTAGAGTTTTGGATGGAAAGTGATTCCGGGCTCGCTGGTGATGTATACTCGGTCGAAGAGTTGGAGAGCCAAGTCCAAGGCGTCTTTGGTGGTTCCTTGCTGGTCGATGCCGAATACAGCGATCGAGGTCTTTCTAGCCGATCTCCATTTCAATAAGAGTGGTTGAAGTCGAGCAAGGGGGCCACTCTTCGCATAGGCTACGACCACAGAGAAGTGTGTAAAGCGGGAATCTTGGAGTGCCGCCTTCAGGTCTCGAAGGAGGCGGCGTTTGTTCGGTGGCTGATCGAGCGGGCGAATCAGCGAGAATCTTATCATAGCGTGTCGGGGCTCCTGCAATAGCTAACAGGTTGGGCCGTTGTGGCTCCTTACATCTGATCTGAAGATGAGTGGGCTGTTGAGTCATCCCGGAATCTCTCTTTCAGCCAAGCGATGAAGACGGATGAGTCCAAGTACGGATACCTGTACTGTTCAACGGTCACGAAGACTCCTGACGTACTCCTCGGTGGTAAGGTCGCCGGTAAGGTCGGGGTACTTCCCCCCGAGCGAGGCGATGCTCGGAAGTGCGGCGGTATCACTCAAGACCCGCAGAGTCTCCGCGGATACTCGTATTGGTTCACCGCGTGCATTCGTATGCACCAGCCCGGCCACCAGCACTCGACTTCCGAGTGCCTCCTTGGCCTGGTCCAGAAGGTCCGAGTCTTGTGGAATGTCGCAGCGGATCGCTTTCTTGGTCCTGCTGTGATAGATCATGAACCGCGAGCCGTGATGAATCGACACGGTCTCCAGGGTCCCTTCGGCCGACCCGAGCGACTTATCCTTCGCCGGAAGCAGTTGGTTGAAGTTGTCGGAGGCTCGCGAAGTGATCGTGACGCTTCGATTCGGGCGACGACATCGCAATTTCGGTCATTCCTTCTTTGCCGATTCGTGCCACGATACGCCGTGCGAGATTCATGCCTTCTTCGGAAAGATACGGGGGACTGGATCCCTCATGTTCGATGCGCTCCCAGCCAGTAAAGCATGCATCGACTACTTCAGGGCCGTAGTCCTTGTCTGGCAGAGTGCTGCGGGACTCCGTGTCCAAGATGAGGCTTCCGGTGGAAACGTCCGTGATCAACCACTCCAGGGTCGCCCGCTTCTCGTGCGAGATGGCGACGTCGTACTCCTGGAGCAGGCGCAAATGGTCCTGAATCTGAGCCAGGAAGCCCGTCAGGGTGATGCTTCCGAGTTCACCATGAACCTGAAAACGTAGGGCGGCCACTTACCTTTCCATTCCTCGAGGATCAGCGTACGTCGGCACTCGCAACTGTACAGCCTCTGCTGCCGAGGTACCACGGCGCGGACGCAGTGGAGTCAGGCAGGCTCGGATGTTGTGACGTCGATCGTCAAGTGGACGGCCTGGAGGCAATGCAGAGGGTAGGATGAGACGTGCACATCCTGTTTCTGGAGCCTTTTGACGGGGGCTCGCACCGGGAGTTCGTCGCGGGGCTGCGGGAGTACTCGCGGCACGCGATCGACGTGCAGAGCCTGCCGGCGCGTTTGTGGAAGTGGCGGCTGCGGGCGGCGGGGCTGACGCTGGCGCAACGGGTGGCACATCCGGAGCGGTACGATCTGGTGGTCGCGACCGGTCTGCTTGATCTGGCGCAGGTGCGCGCGGTGTGGGGAGTGCGTACGCCTCCGGTGCTGCTGTATCTGCACGAGAGTCAGGTTTCCTACCCCGTGCCGCCGGGCGGGTCCGCAGGGGCGGAGCTTCTGTGGAGGGACGTGACGAACGTGGCCGTGGCCGATCACGTGGTCTTCAACTCGGGGTTCCACCGCATGGCGTTTCGCACGCGGCTGCCGGAGGTGATCGAGCAGCTTCCGGACGAGGAGGCGAGGCCGGCGGTGCCGTTGGCGGAGCTCGATCGGCGCTCGAGCGTGCTCTATCCGGGTTGCCGGTTCGAGGACGCGGGGGCGGCAGGTCCGCCGGAAGGGTCGCCGGTCGTGATCTGGAACCACCGCTGGGAGTTCGACAAGGATCCGGGGACCTTCGTCGATGTCCTTGCGGAGGTCGCGCGGCGCGGCGTGCCGTTCGGCGTAGCGTTGCTGGGCGAGCGCCTGATCCCGGAGCCGGATGCGTTGGTGCACGCGCGGGCGGCGCTGCGCCACCACATCGTCTTCGACGGGTTCCCGCGGCGGCCGGAGTACCTGCGCCAGCTCGCCCGCGGCAGCGTGGTGATCTCCACCGCGATGCAGGAGAACTTCGGGATCGCGGTCATGGAGGCCATTCACGCCGGCTGCATGCCGTTGCTCCCAAGCCGGCTGGTCTATCCGGAGCTGATCCCGCCGGAGCACCACAAGCGCTGCCTGTACGACGGCCCGGAAGACCTGGTCGAGAGGCTCGCGCGGGAGCTGCAGTCTCCGGGGACCGGGCGCGACCGGTGGCGGCGGATAGCCGCCCGCCATGCGTGGCCGCGGGTGATCGACGCCTACGACGAGTTGTTCGAGACGGTAGCGCGCGCGTAGATCACCGGCCGTCGCCATGTGACAGTGTGGCCGATCGCGGCAACGGCGGCCGCCTGCAGGGCCGTCAGGTCGTCCGGTGACAGCTCCAGGCGGAGCGCTTGCGCGAGTGCCCCGGACCGGCTCTCGATGCCGAGCAGCCGGTCGATCCATGCCTGGCTGACCTGGATGTCGGTGCGGAGCGGCTCCTCCTCGACCTCGACCTCCGCGAAGCCGGCTGCCTCCAGCATCGCCTGCAGCCGTTGGGGCGTCAGTGACGCTCGCTCCGCGATGCCCTGCTGCACTTGGTCCACCCGCTCGGCCAGATCGAGGCGGGCCGCGGGCAGCGGGAACAGCTCGGTCAGCGCCGGGAACGACGCGCCGTCGGTCTCGCCGAGCGACAGCGTTCCGTCGGGGGCCATCGCCGCACGCAGCTCGCGCAGCGCCGTCTCCGGATCGTCGAGCCGGGCCAGCGCGCTCCGGCCGACCGCGGCGTCGAAGCGCATCTCCCCGTCGCCGGAGTCCGCCAGCAGCTCGCCCAGCCGGGACAGGCCGCCGGCGAGCAGCACGGGGCGCTCGCCCTCAGGCACCGCCTCTACCATCTGCCGCGCCATCGTCAGGTGGTCGGCCGACGGCGACAGCGCGTAGACGCCGCCCTCCGGCGCGCGGCGCAGCAACTCCCAGGTCAACAGCCCCGTGCCCATCGCCAGGTCCAGCACGACGTGGTGGCGCCGGATCCGCGCGCCGTCGAGCACGCGGTCTCGAATCGACGCCAGCGCCGTGGTCCGGCCGCCGGCGATGCGGGCGAGCCAGCGCTCGCGCTCGTCGGCCACCCGCGCGCCGGCCGAGGTGAGCCCCTCGACCGGCCCGTCGTCGTCGAGCATGGCGGCGAGCTGCTCCTCGCGGCGGCGCGCCACCTGCAGCGCCAGGTCCCCCTCGTATCCCATCTCCGAAGGCTGGTAGAACACGCGGCCGGCCAGCGCGCCCGGCAGGTAGCGCTGCGCCACCCAATGGTCGCGGAACGCGTGCGGATAGGCGTAGCCGGCGCCGTGGCCGAACCCCTCGGCGTCGCGGCTGGCGTCGCGCAGGTGGGTCGGCACCTCGCCCGGCGCCTCGCTGCCGACGGCGTTCAGGGCGTCGAAGAATCCCATGGCGGAGTTGCTCTTGGGCGCGGTCGCCAGGTACAGGGCGGCCTCCGCCAGGTGGAAGCGGCCCTCCGGCATGCCCACGTAGTCGAACGCCTGCGCGCAGCCGGCGATCACGCCCACCGCCCGCGGATCGGCCAGGCCCACGTCCTCGGCGGCCAGGATCAGCATGCGCCGGAACAGGAAGCGCGGATCCTCGCCTGCGTAGACCATGCGCGCCAGCCAGTACAGCGAGGCGTCGGGGTCGGAGCCGCGCACGCTCTTGATGAAGGCGCTGATCGTGTCGTAGTGGGCGTCGCCGTCCTTGTCGTAGAGCACGGCCCGCCGCTGGATGGACTCCTCGGCCACGGTCAGGTCGACGACGATCGGCCCGCCGGCCGGGTCGGTGGTCTCCACCGCCAGCTCCAGGGCGTTGAGCAGGCTGCGGGCGTCGCCCGAGGCGACGTCCACCAGGTGCTCCAGCGCCTCGGGCCGCAGGTCGACCTGCAGGCGGCCGTAACCGCGCTCGGCGTCTTCCAGGGCGCGCCGTGCGAGCGCGCGCAGGTCGCAGGCCTCCAGCGCCAGGAGCTGGAAGATGCGGCTGCGGCTCACCAGCGGCTTGATCACCTCGAAGTACGGGTTCTCGGTCGTGGCGCCGATCAGGATCACCGTGCCGGCCTCCACCCACGGCAGCAGCGCGTCCTGCTGCGCCTTATTCCAGCGGTGCACCTCGTCCACGAACAGGATGGTGCGGCGGCCGTACCGGTCGGCGTGCTGGCCGGCCTCCTTGATCGCCTCGCGCAGGTCCTTGACCCCCGCCAGCACGGCGTTGATGGCGATGAAGTGCGCGCGCGTGGTGTTGGCGATGACCCGCGCCAGGGTGGTCTTGCCGGTCCCGGGGGGACCGTAGAGGATGATCGAGGAGAGCTGGTCGGCCTCGATCGCGCGGCGCAGCAGCCGCCCCGGCCCGATGATGTGCTGCTGGCCGGCCACCTCGTCCAGGGCGCGCGGGCGCATGCGCGCGGCCAGCGGTTGCGCGCGGTCGAAGCCGTCCAGCACCGGCGCGTCCCTTCGATCGGAGGCCATCGCTCGGGTAGACTCGCAGACTATGAGTGATTCCGCACGCCGCGACCTGGCGATTCAGACCTACTGCCTGCGCGGCTTTACCGACTCCCGCGTGGTGGCGCAGAAGGTCGCCGACCTGGGGCTGGCGCACGTCGAGCTCCACGCCGGCGACCCGGAAGCGTTCCTGGAGGCCGGCATCGGCATCGTCAGCACCGGGGTGACCACCCTGTCCGGTGACGCCGACGCGATGCGGACAAGCCTGGAGCTGCCCCGGCGGTTGGGACTCGGCCTGGTCAGCGCCGACTTCCGGCCGGCGTTCTCACGCGAGGCATTCCGCACCGCCGAGCGGGTGGCGGGCGAACTGGGGCTGCGGCTGGCGCTGCACAACCACGGCGGCGGCCACTGGCTGGGGTCCGAAGCCATGCTGGAGCTGCTGCTCGAGTCCACGGGACCGGAGATCGGCGTGATGCTCGACACCGCCTGGGCCATCGACGCCCGCGCCGACCCGGTCGAGCTGGCGCGGCTGGCTGGCGACCGGCTGTACGGCGTGCACGTCAAGGACTTCGTCTACCGCCAGGGGCGCGAGCCCATCGACGTCGTGGTCGGCACCGGCAACCTGGACATGCCGGCGCTGGCCGCCGCCCTGGACGACATCGGCTTCGACGGCCCGCTGATCCTGGAATACGAGGGCGAGGTCGACAATCCGATGCCGGCGCTCAAGAGCTGCGTGGAGGCGATGCGCTGCGTCTGGTGACGGGCAAGGATCAGGGGAGAGCGATGTCCCGCCATCTGTCGCTGCGGGCGCGCGATGGTACGATGTGTCCATGATGGAAGACTCGTTTCTCGATCTTTATCAGGAAGAAGGGTACGCGGTACGGCGCGGCCTCGTGGCGGCGGCCGGCCTGGAGCCGGTGCGCGCGTTCCTGGCCGCGGAGGTGGACGCCTACGCCCGCCGCATGCTGGCCGAGGGAGAGATCCGCTCGCTGCACGCCGAGCAGCCGTTCGAGCGGCGGTTCGCGGCCATATGCCGGGAGATGGACGTCTCGCCCCGGAGCTGGATCGGGAGCGTTTTCGATCGGGTCTTCTACGATCTGTACCGGCATCCGGCCATCCTGCGGGTACTGCGCGAGTTGATCGGCCCGGAGGTCGTGCAGCTTGGCGCGCTGAACATCCGCACCAAGCTGCCGGAGGCGGAGGTCACCTCCTTCCCCTGGCACCAGGACAGCCACTACTACAACGAGCCGTCCCGCGGAAAGCGGATCGGCTCCACCGAAGAGGCGCACATCGTCACGGTCTGGGTGCCGCTGGTGGACGCGAACGTCGAGAACGGCTGCGTGTGGGTGCTTCCCGGCAGCCACCGCTGGGGTCTCATCGACGCGGCGCGTGGCGAGGACCTGAACGTGCGCACCGCCGAGGACGTCGAGCAGCGCGGCACCCCGACCCCGGTGGAGATGCAGGTGGGTGATGTCCTGTTCCTGACCAACCTCACCTTCCATGCCAGCAAGATGAACCGGACCGACGCATCGCGCTGGAGCGTCGATTTCCGCTATCACGCCGCGCCTGCCACGCTGAGCGGCGGGCCGCGCGTTGCGCTGGAAGAGCTGCACGACCGCTTTCGGGCCTCCGGCCGCGAGTCGCTGACGGTGTTGAGCTCAGGCCCCACGCCCACGTGGGAGGAGTGGCGCGACGCCACGAACCGGGCGCGGGAGCAGGCCGCGACCACCCGCAGTGCCGAAACCGAGCGAGCAGGTAGTGCCTGATCACGATGACGCTGCGAACCTGAATCAGGCAGATAGCTGACTTGCCGCCAGGAGGCATCGTGTCGTGAGGCTCTGCAAGTTCAGCCTGCGGAACTACAAAGGCTACGCCGAACAAGCCGACGTGGAGGTCGCGCCGCTGACCATCCTGGTGGGTCCGAACAACGCGGGCAAAACGGCGCTGGCGCAGGCCATCCAGCTCATCGCCGGTGGGCTGTCCGCTCCGGATGACGCTGCGGGCGAGCCGCTGCCGTTGGAATCTGGCGGGATACAGCATGGCGACAGCTTCGAGGATCTGGTCACCGGCCGCACGGTTCACGGCCGGCTGGCGTTTGCGATCACGCTACGCGCGGAGTCCGGCGAGTCCGCGCTGGACGTGACGGTAGGGAATACGGTCGAACCGGGCCGGCCATCGGAGCGGCTGGTGCTCGAGTGGCGGCTTCAGCACGAAGATCGCGTGGTCTT
This sequence comes from Spirochaetaceae bacterium, assembly GCA_028818385.1. Next base: position 83,021 of record JAPPNY010000110.1, on the reverse strand, counting down.
CGCCAAGCGGACAGGCTACGCAGCTTCCGCCGACTACCAAGTTTCGGTCAATGGAGGAGATTCCACGTTGAAGCGGCTCCAGTGGCGAGGGCTGCTGGCTCGGGATCCGGACACGCTGGCGCCATGGGTTGGCGCGGGCGTCGACGCCTTCAGGGGATGGGCCACAGGGGTCCGGCACCTTCGGTGCCCGAGGATACTCGGATCGTCGCCGTTCCTGGCGCCGGAGGCCGCGCCTGCGAGTGTCGGGCCTGACGGACGAGACGCCCCCGAGGTGCTTGCTGCCGACGAGACCCTGCGCGAAGAGGTCCGCGACTGGTACGCTTCCGCCTTCGGCGTACGCATCAACGTTACCGCGCAGGGCCGCTATGCCGAACTGATGACCGATACGCCGGTCGGAAACGGGCGCGCAAGAATGCTCCAGTCGGGGCGCGGGCTCTCGCACGTGCTGCCGGTCGCCGTCACGGCACTGTCGGCACGCCGGGCGGGAGCAGGCGTCGATGTGATCGAGCATCCGGAGGCGGAACTCCACCCGGCCGCCCATGCCCACGTAGCAGAGCTCTTGCTGAAAAACTACGCAGGGTCCGCAAGGCCGCTGATCGTCGAGACGCATTCCGCAATGCTGCTCCTCCGTGCGCGTCGCTGGATCGCGGAGGGGCGGTTGCAAGCCGGGGACGCCCTGGTGTACTGGATTCACGCAGAGCCCGGACGCGGCTCCGTGGTGGAGAAGATCGCCATCCGAGACGATGGTGAGGTGGAGCGGTGGCCGCAGGGCGTCTTCACCGAGGACTTCGAGGAGATTCTGGCCATCCGTCGCGCGGCCAGACAGAAGGGATAGCGGGCCGTGCGCATCGCGATCGACGCCAGCGTGGCGAACGACGCGGACTCTCACCAGTGGCTGGACCGGATCCTGGCCAAGATCGAGGACCGCTGGCATGTGTGGGACCTCACCGGTGACCGGGATGTCGAGGCGATCAGCACATCGACCTGGTGTCTCGACCCCGGAAGACAGGGAGTCAGGGTAAAGGACATGCTCGTCGCTGCGACCAAGTTGGCGGCATGGACCCTGGAGCCGCACGAACGCCGCCTACGGGTGACAGCGTACCCGAATGCTCATGACGAACTGGCAGCGGAGACGGCGTGTCGTTTGGCCGAAACACCGCTTGAGATCCTGGTGGAGAATCGTGATAGCGACGGGGCGTTCGTACGGCGGATCATTGAAGAGTTGGACCCGGATCTGGCCGTTCTTTGGAGAAACCCGACCGAACCGATTCGATTCGACAGCGTGGGCGGGAAGGGCCAGATGGCGCAGGCGGTCCGGAACAGGACGTGTGGGCCTCGGCCTACTAGACTGGTCGCCGTGATCGACAGCGACCGGAAGGGGAGCAACGATCAGGCGAGCGGCGAGGCCCGCGCTCTTCGTCGAGCGTGCAAACAAGGAGGGCAGTCGTGCTGGGTACTCGCCAAACGGGAGGCCGAGAACTACCTGACGAAGGCTCTCCTCGTCGCGCGGCCGGATACCGGCGCCGACCACCGGCAACGCGTCGCAGCATGGGACCGACTGAGCGACGATCAGAAGAACTTCTTCGACATGAAGGAGGGCTGGTCGAAAACGCTTCCACGTCGGAGCAGGACCTGTTCGACGGCATGCCGGACTTCGATCGGGTGATCCTCGAAAATGGCTTCGGACCCAACGTGCATGAGTGTTGGAACGTGCAGGCCGTGGCGGCCGCAGGGGAGTTGCGGGCTCGCGGGCAGGGAGACCTCGAACACGGTATCGAGCTGATCCGAAGCGGGGTATAGCGAGATGACCGATGGGCGACAGAAGCGCACCGAAGTCAAGCCGGAGGTCGTGTTCCTCGGGCGTCTCGTCGAAGACGTCGCCTCCGGCAGGATCCGCGTTCCGAGGTTTCAACGGGCCTTCGTGTGGAAGCAGCCTGACGTGTTTCAGTTGCTCGACAGCATTCTCCACGGCTATCCCATTGGCTCGATCCTGGTGTGGGATACTTCACGAAGCATCGAGTCGAACGATCGCATCGGACCGGTGACGATCGGGCCTCCACCTGAGGGCGCGGTTGGCTACCTGCTGGACGGGCAGCAACGTGTGTCCACTCTGGTCGGTACGCTGCGGCTGACCGACGACGTCGAACCGAACGTGGATCAGATCGAGTGGCGCATCTATTACGACCTCGACAACCAGGAATTCGTTACGCTCCCGGACGCGACGACGAACCAGTACCAGCAGAACTTCCCCGTGCGGAGCCTGCTCACAACCGCCGGATTCTTCGCGGCGTGCCGCCTCATCGAACATGACGACGACGGCGAGCGGGCGAAGCGCCGGCTCGCCGAGGCGGACCGTCTGGCGAGTGCCTTTCGCGACTATCAGCTCCCGGTGATTCGCATCGGAGACGCCGATCTGGAGAGCGCTGTCACCGTTTTCGCGCGGCTGAATCGCACAGGTCGCAAGATCGCCCCGGATGAGCTCGTGTCCGCCCTCACGTACCGGGAGGGGGAGTTTCATCTCGCCCGAATGCTGGACGAATTCCAGGCCGATCTTCGCGACAAGAGGTTCGGGAATCTGGACCGAATCTTCCTGCTCAGGTCCGTTCTCGCGGCGCTCGACCGCGACATCTACGCCAAGGATTGGGCGGACCTCGTGGTCAAGGAGGAAATTCGCCAGGAGCTGCCGCAGGCGTTCAAGGCGGCAAAGCAAGGCATTATGCGGGCGCTCAGACTCCTCGCTGAACTCGGCGTCACTTCGGACCGCTTGCTCCCGTATGGCCTACAGCTCGTCATGCTCGGGGAGTTCTACCGCCGTTGCCCCCAGCCGGACGAGACCGCGCTGAACAAGCTGAAGCGGTGGTTCTGGGTGACGTCATTCACCGGCTGGTTCGGCGGCGTAAACTCGTCGCAAGCCCGCGACGCGCTGGCGGAGATACGCACGCTCGCGAGTGATTCCAACAGCCACGTGAGCGTGGTCGATCTGGAGGCGCCGGCGCAGGGGTTCCCCGAGCGCTTCGACGCGCGCAGCGCGCGCGTGCGCGCCTTCCTGCTGTACTTGGCATCTCTTGGTCCCCGCTCGCTTGTCTGCGGCTCACGAAGCCTGAATCCGGGCGCGCTGCTCTCGCGACTGGGGACCGCGGCGGTCGGTTATCTATGGTCCAACCCGAGTCCACCTGAGATGGTCGCCAGCCCCGCGAACCGCATGTTCATGGATGAGGAGTCTCGCGGACAAGTCTTCAGCCATCTGGAACACCTGAACGACAAGCACCTCGCCGAGTTGCTGCCGACTCACGGGTTCCCGGGCAACTGCGCCCCGATGGTCCGCAAAGGTGACCGAACCGGTTTGCTCAAAGCTCGGCTTGGATTCCTCAAGGACGGCGAACGGAGGTTCATGCAGGAACGAACCGTCCGCCTTCCCGTGTACGATACGGCAGCGACGGTCGCCGACAGCGACACGTCGGATGACGACAGCGCGGAAGCGGACATGCTGCCGCCAACGGACGCAGCGCCACCGGCGTGAGCCCGCCGGCAGGGCGCCGCGCGCTCCGGCAGTGGCTTCGCCGCCTTTCGTCGTTCAGGTGAACGACTCCTCGTCGGTGTCCATGGGGTCGTCGGGGGTCAGGCTGAAGCTCCCGTCCGCCTGTTCCTGCCACTGGCAGACGTCGGGCTCGCCCGCGCGGTTGGCGACCGGACCGCGGAGCACGGGATCTCCGGTGGCGCGCAGGTGCTGGTCCAGGCGCTCCCTGAGCTGCGCCTCCACGTCGGCAAGCGCCGGATCGCCGGCCAGGTCGCGCAGCTCGAACGGATCCGCGGACAGGTCGAAGAGCTGCGTGTCCGGCAGCGGGGAGCCGTACCAGCGCTCCACCGTCTCCCGGTCGCCGGCGTAGCGCGCCAGCCAGCCGTTGTCGACGTAGATGGGGACGCTGCGGTAGCTGCGGATCAGCTTGTAGCCGGAGGTGCGGATGGCGCGGGCCGGCGTGTAGTACCAGCGCCCGCTGCGCCTGCCCCAGTTGAGCTGGCTGAACGCCCAGCGGCGCAGCGGCGCGGCCGGCTCGCCGGGCGCAAGCTGCGCGGCCCAGCTCAGTCCCTGGATGCCCTGCGGCGGCTCAAGCCCACAGAGATCGGACAGGGTAGGCAGCAGATCGACGTTGCTCGACAGCTCAGCGATGGTCCTGCCCGGCGCGATCAGGCCCGGCAGGCGCATCAACAGCGCCGTACGCAGCCCGGAGTCGTAGATGGTGTGCTTGGCGCGCGCCACGGCCGGGCCGTGCTCGGTCGTGAACACGACCAGCGTGCGCTCGCGGAGGCCCGCGTGGTCGATGGCGGCCAGGATGCGGCCGACGCGGGCGTCCATGTCCCGGATCTGCCACGCCAGGGTGGCCAGGTCGCGGCGGGTGACGTCCGTGTCGGGAAGATACGGCGGCACCGCGATCCGGTCCGGCACCTCCGGGTCGAACGCCTCTCCGAACGGGCGATGGCACTGCGTTAACGACACCTGCAGCAGGAACGGGGCGTCCTCGCCGCGCTGCGTTTCGATGAAGGCCGCCGCCGCGTCCGCCTGCTCGTCCGGGACGGTCGCGATCTGCCGCGCGAATCCCGCCCAGTGCGGGTCGTTCGGGATCATCAGCCGTCCGCACAGCACGGTCCGATACCCGGCCCGCCGAAACCGCGCCGCCATGCAGATCGTCCCCGGGGCGAGCGGCTCCTGGCCGATGACCCCCACCTCGTGGGGGAGCGACCCGGTGTACATGGAGGAGCGGCTCGGTATGCAGATCGGCGCCGTGGCGATGTGCATACCGAAGCGCGCGCCCGCGGCCGCCAGCCCATCCAGGTGGGGAGTGTCCAGATCGGGCCGGCCGTAGCAGCCCAGCCAGTTCCCAAGGTCGTGGCAGTCGATGTAGATGACGTTCGGTCGCGACATTCTGTTGACAAGACACAGGTTAGCACGCTCGCGCCGTGAGTTCGAACGGCTGCGGGCGGAGGGAGGGCCATCTCCGCAGTCCGCCGCAGCCCTGCTACAGTGGATCGTCATGGCCGCACGTCACGGAGACTGGCTTCGGCAGGCGGACGCGGATTTCCGCCATGCCGGTAACGCGCGCGACCATGATACGCACGAGTGGGCGTGTTTCGCCGCACAGCAAGCTGCGGAGAAGTCACTCAAGGCGGTCCTTCTGAGCCGCGGTGAGGATGCCTGGGGACACACGGTTACGGCTCTCCTCGGTTTGGTGACGACCGCAGAGCAGGCCGGCGAAGAACTGATCACCTGCGCCAAGAGCCTCGACAAGCATTACATCCTGACCCGCTATCCACACGGCTTCGACACGGGCGCGCCGGTCGATTTCTATACGAAGAAGGACTCCGAGATGCCATTCGCTGTGCCGAGACGATCATCAGCTTCGCTCGTGGTCAAATCGAACAACCAGGCGACCGTTGAAGCGGCTGTCCGCGGCTGGGCTCGTCACATCGCGGCGCAGCGACCCGAGGTACGGCGGATCATCTGGTTCGGCTCGCGGGTCAACGGTGCTCCGGCCCCAAGCAGCGATGTCGACGTGTGCGTGGTGATCTCGGGGTCGCGCCGGCCGGTCCGTGACCGGATCGGCGACTACCTGCCATTCGGATTCCCGGTCGGCATCGACCTGTTTCCCTACACCAAATCGGAGCTGAAACCTACCTACTGGTAGGCACCCGTCGTGCAGATCGTTCCGCGAGACGTCAACCGAAGTGTCAGAGCCGACGATGGCGGTCGTCAGGACGGCAGTAAGCGAGCCAGCTCAGCACGTACAGCGTCCGAAACAACTTACAATCCGAAGTCTCGACCGGTTGACGGAATCTGCTGAACGAAGCTACCCTACGCCTGAACAGTTACCAAAGGACGGCGGCAGTTGTGGGTGGAGGTTCCGGAGAGATGAAGCGTGACGCGAAGCGAATGGCGGCCATTGGGCCGAACACAAAGAAATGGTGGATTACAGCGATCGTGGTACCGGTGATGATCGCGATGCTTTCCGCCGGCGTTTCTTGGCAGATCGCTAGGACCACTGCTATGAGCACAATCGCGAACGAATTCCGGGGCGGTGAGAATGTGTTCAACGATCTCGGCCATCGTTACTTTGCAGCGGTGTACTACATGCATGACCACGAAAAGATGTCAGAAGGCAAAGGAGTGCAGTTGGTGGAGGGCGACGCGGCTTGGAGAGGCTTTCGAAGTATTCTTGCTGCTATTGCGGATGACATGACATGGCTTCGAAGAAATCCTGTTTATGAAGAAATTAGTGTTGAAATATTCCCCTACATGCACAATTTCGTGACGATAGAATCGGTAGGTGTCGATGGAGAACTGGATTCTCGGACACTGCAGACGATGTGTGATGCGTTTGTTAAGGAAGGGTTCTTGAAGGCTCCTGCAGACGCCCAGAAGGCCGCTGAGATCGTTGAGTTTGCTTATAGAGTGTGCAACGGAGGAACGTAGGGTAGTTTCCGGTCCGGGAATTGCCGGCAGGGGTCAGTCGCCAGGTGGGCGCTCAAGCGATCCACCCATGTATTGGCGGGCTATCTCCGCCTCCTGAGCCGACGGCTCGTCCGCGGAAGGACGCCAAGGGCCGGTCAGCGCGCCTTCTATGCGGGCGATGCGCTCGCCGTGGGCAAGCACGGCCGTCTCGATGCGAGCCGTTCGGGCTTCCAGGGTCAGCACCCCCGACTCTACGTGCGCCACGCGCTCGCCCAGAGCGCGCAGGTCGCGGCGGACCTCGCCGATTTCTCCCGCCAAGCGGCCATGCAGGTACAACATGAGCGGCACCAGCACGGCCAACAACCCGACGGCGGCGCCGATGATGGCGATCGCTTCGGCGCTCATCGGTCGGCCTTCTTCGTCGGCGGGGCTGGCCCCGACGGGCGCCACACTGCGTGCGACCGGCGGGCGTCGCTGTAGAACAGCGCCCACACCCCAGCCGCCGTGGTGGTCCGTTCCCGAAGCCGCCGGCAACGCTCGCACCGATCTACGACCGTCATGTCGCCTCGCCGAGAAGGTCGCCCCATGTCGCCTCGCGACGCCACGTGTGCTTTGCGGCTTGGGCAAGCGTTCGGTCTCATAGGACACTCACCGTATACACTCAACACCGGCCCGTCAACGGCGCTATGTGCCGTGCCGTGCCCGGGGGGGACCCCAAACTGTGCTGCTGATCCTCGATCCGTTCGTGCGTCTGCAGCGCGCCGACGAGAACGCACGTCAAGGTGTCGCCATCCTCTCGGAGCTGCGCGATCTGCATCCTGCATCGAGTAGCGCAGCCCGTCGTGGGAACACCTCGCCGGTCACGTCCACCTGAATTGGAATCCGCAACGCCAGCCGCTCGGGCCCCGTGCGCAGGGGCCGCAGTCGCTCAAGCTCCTGCTGGCGGCGTTGCTCGGGGATCTGCCGGTGGCGCGGTTGGGTCGCTGGTGGTTCATCTCGTGCAGCCACGGGTGGAGTTGCACGCCCAGATCATCGCGATCCTTGAACCGGCGCTGCTTGAAGAACGATCTCCGTGGTGAACCCCAACTCCAGAGCCACGTAGGCGAACACGGGATTCCACTCGGTGACTTCGCTGCGCTCGTCCCACTTCAGCGCTACCGTCTGGGCCGATCGAACACCGCGTACAGCGGCATGGCAGCGACAATCAAGATGAGAATGCAGCGACACGTCGCGTGCGGCGCTGGCGTGCCGGCGTGCCGTGCACGGTCCCGAATAGGAGGTCATCTTCGTTCAGAGCCATCAGCCCGGCCACATGGGCTTGTCGGATTTCAACCGACGGCACGGACCTGGGGTGATCGTGGCCGGCGAGCCGTTGGCACACCTCCTGTACCACTTCCGGCTGCCCTACTCGGGGTTCGGCACGCCGACGTAGTGGTGGGCGGCCAGAGCTTCATCGCCCCTCAGCGCCGGCCTGCAGCAGGCGCTGGCGATGCTGGGCGGCTCGCCGCGGGAGCACCGCACCGACAGCCTCTCGGCGGCGTTCCGCAACCTGGACCGCGCCGCCCAAGACGATCTGACTGAGCGCTACCAGGCGCTGTGCGACCACTACCGGATGCGCCCGACGCGCAACAACCGCGGCGTCGCCCATGAGAATGTCGCAGACGCGCGGTGTCCGGTGGCGCACCGGCTGCTTCGTTGACATCAAGTTCCTTCAGCCCGGCGCGAATGGTGGTGCGCGACAGACCGGTGGTGGCGGCGGCACACAGGAGATGCCGCGACGGCCCATCTGGCGCACCTCGACCGCCTCCCAGCGTCGCCGAAGGCGCTCGTCGAGCCATGAATCGAGGGCAGCCGCGAACTTGGTCTTGACCGCTTCGGCGAGGACGGGGTTCGCGGTCGCTGAGTACGTTAATTAGCGGCTACTCCATTCGACCACTATATTTTGGCGAGAGACCTTAGCTGAAGCTGAGCTGCTGAACGGCCGGAAGTGCCACCCGGTAACCCGGGCTAGCGGCGGGCCGAACGGGCCGTCACTATCGTCTGTCGCACAGGCCCAATCTCTGGGCTCAGCTCAACACTTGGTCCCAGGCGGGCAGTCAGGGAACCTGAGACTACCAACACTCCCGCCGCCTCTTGCCGTCAAACGGCTGATCGGTGGGGGCGGCGGCGCGGACACTTGAGTAACTTCCTTTCGCTGTATTGGAGTGCGGGGAGACGGAGACCATCCGACCTCGATCGGCTCCGGGGGCGCTGTTGACCACATACAATTGAACCCTTGCATGACGTTATAGTAGGCATCATATAGAAGCCCATAAAAGTACTCCCACGTGTGCAAGTGAGCGGTGTCAGGATCAGGGTTAGATAGCCATTGCTGTCTATCAAGGTCAAACGCTACTCCTGCTATAGACCCTGCGTTTACGCATGGTGACAATACAAAATCATCTTCACTAATGCCAGGAGGAAAGCGTCCTATAACGCAGGATGTTGGTGCAAACTGTAGACACTTGTTCAGCACTATGGGCAAGCATCCCGTGATGAGACTTACAGTGTTGCCTTCAATCGTATAGGTTGTTCGCTCTATAAGAGCCTCACAATCAGCGTCTCCTAATGGAGTGTCCCCCCACTTTACTACTCTACCATCTTTGAGTTCTAGCCACACTTCCGTAACCTCGTGGGCGTAATATTTCTTCTCCATCTCGATTTCGATAAAGTACTCAGTAGTAGTGGTGCTGGCTGGCTCAAATGCCGCTTCGACAGGACCGAAGTCCCTATTGTCGGTAGTCGACACCAACCGGACATTTCGGACTTCCAGATCTCCGTCACTCGTTGGCTGAGGAACGTCCGACTGGGCAACTATACGTGCACTTTTCATCGTCCACCCGTTACCTATCACAACATCGGTAGGCACATATGGAGTAGGTGTGACCACCGGGGATGTCGATGGTTGACTTGGAGCCGCTGTATCTTCACAGCCAGCAGTAACAAGCACTATCAGCGCTAATACCAACAGACTATGGGGGCCAATCGCCGGTCCTATTGAACTCTTCACGGGACATTTCCTCCTTAGCTTAGGCGCGTTTAACCGCCCGGCAAGGTGCCGGGTCGTTTTGATCCAATTCGCGCAGACAGTAAGTAAGGCGAGTCCTACGTATTCACCGGCCAAAGCGAGGTAGCTACTCCTACGCCGGGCCTTCAGCGGCTGTTGTATTCCGCAGGCGGCCCGACAGGGGCCGTCCGCACGAATTGGATCGGCAGGAACCTTGGCACAGTGTTCCCGTGCGGGTCAAGGGGGAGTTGAAGAGAGAAGGAGGGAGTTGAGGGAGCGAGAGCGAGAGAGCGAGCGAGCGCTCCACTTGACCGGGGTGGGCGGGTCCGCGTAGGGTAGCGGGCAGATGACCGATCGCAACGACATCGCGACGCGCGATGTGCGCGCTTGGTGGTGGCCGGTGGTGTAACCGGAACCACGCACTGAGGCCGCATGTCGGCACGTGCTGAAGCCGCAGGTTCCGGTGCTCGTACCGGGTCCTGCGGCTTTTTGTATTTACGGAGGAAGGAGTTGCAGAAGACAGCGACGAAGACGATCTCGGCCGAACGCTTCACGCCGGTGACGCTGGCCAGGAAGCTGGACGCGCGCGTGCTGCTGGAGTCGGCCTCCTTCATGAAGGGGCGCGAGCGCTACTCCATCCTGCTGGTGCGGGAGGCGTTCTGCGTCCGCGAAACGGACGCGGGAGTGGTGCTGGTCCGGGACGGGACGGAAACGCGCCTGCCGGATCCGGAGCGGGACATCCTGGACGTGCTGCGGTCGTTCGCGGCCGAGCATCAAGGCTCGGCGTTCGACTTTCCGTTCCCGGCCGGGGGCATCGGCTTCCTGAGCTACGAGTACGCGTCGCGCTTCGACACCGTGCGCCTGCAAGAGCGCCCCGACGTGCTGGGCCTGCCGCACGCCGCCTTCCTGTTCGGCCACCTGTTCGCCGTGTTCGACCACTACGTCGACTCGGTGACCCTGCTGGGCATCAACTACGACGGGTACGAGATCGACCTGGACGCGGCCATCGACGCGGCCATGGCGCGGATCGACGACATGGACTTCAACTTCATGGCGCCCCAGCGCCACCGCGGGCAGGCCGAGGTGGTGGACGAGGGGGACCCGCCGCGCTTCATGGCGGGGGTCAGGGAGGTCCGGGAGGAGATCATAGCCGGCAACCTCCTGCAGGGCGTGCTGTCGCGCCGGCTGGCGGTGCGCACCGGGCTGCCGGCGCTGGAGGCGTACCGGAACCTGCGCCACACCAACCCCTCGCCCTACATGTTCTATCTGCGCTACGACGACTTCGAGCTGTTCGGGGCCTCGCCGGAGGTGCACGTGCGCTGCCGGCAGGGCCGCGCCATCCTGCGCCCGATCGCGGGCACGCGGCGGCGCGGGGCGGACCGGGCCGAGGACGACGCCTTGGAGGCGGAGCTGCTCGGCGACGAGAAGGAGCTGGCCGAGCACCTGATGCTGGTCGACCTGGGCCGCAACGACCTGGGCCGGGTGTGCATCCCCGGCTCGGTCGAGGTGACCGAGCTCAACGTCATCGAGCACTACTCGCACGTCATGCACATCGTCTCCCAGGTCGAGGGGAACCTGTTCCCGGACCGCGACGGCATCGACGCGCTGCGCGCCACCTTCCCCGCCGGCACGGTGTCCGGCGCGCCGAAGATCCGCGCCATGGAGGTGATCGACCGCCTGGAGGCTGCGCCGCGCAGCTTCTACGCCGGGGTCGTCGGCTACGTCGAGCCGGACGGCTCCCTGGACACCTGCATCGCCATCCGCTGCGGGCTGAAGAAGGACGGGGTGATGGTGCTGCAGGCCGGCGCCGGGGTGGTCTACGACTCGTCGCCGGAGCGGGAGCTGGAGGAGACCGACGAAAAACTGGGAGCGCTCGTCCGGGCGCTGGGAGTGGAGCTCTGATGTACGTCCTGATCGACAACTACGACTCGTTTACCTACAACCTGTTCCAGTACCTGTCGGAGATCACCGACGAGGAGATCCGGGTGTTCCGCAACGACCGGATCGACGCGGACGGGATCGCGGCGCTTGCGCCTGACGGGATCATCATCTCGCCCGGCCCGGGCCGGCCGGAGGACGCCGGCGTCAGCCTGGAGGCGATCCGCCGATTCGCCGGCAAGATCCCGATCCTCGGGGTCTGCCTGGGGCACCAGGCGATCGGCGCCGCCTTCGGAGGGAGCATCGTCCAGGCGAAGGCGATCGTACACGGCAAGACCGATGCGATAACCTCGGACGGGCGCGGCGTGTTCCGCGGCATACCGTCGCCGGCGGTGTTCACCCGCTATCATTCGCTGGTGATCGACCCGGAGACGGTACCTGCGGGGTTCACGGTCACCGCGCGATCTGCGGATGGCGAGATCATGGGCATCCGGCATGAACGGTACGTCGTGGAGGGCGTGCAGTTTCACCCGGAATCGATCGCATCCGCATCCGGGAGGAGACTGTTGGCGAACTTTCTGAACTACAAGCGCGAACCGCTGGACGTGCCGGGGCTGCTGAACACGGTGGCGGCCGGCACCGACCTGACGCAGGAGCAGGCTGCCGCGTTCATGGAGGAGCTGACCGACGGCAACCTCAACGCGGCGCAGATCGCCGGCTTCCTGGTGGCGCTGAACGCCAAGGGCTATACCGCGGCGGAGATCGCCGGGTGCGTTTCGGTCCTGCGGCGCAAGAAGACGCCCCTGGAGGTCTCGGGCGACTTCCTGGACACGTGCGGCACCGGCGGGGCCGGCATCGGCAGCTTCAACATCTCGTCGATGGCGGCGCTGGTGGCCTGCACCGCCGGCGCCCGGGTGGCCAAGCACGGCAACCGGTCGTTCACCCGCAAGAGCGGCAGCGCCGACTTCTATGCAGCGCTCGGCGTCCGCTCCGACCTCAGCCCGGCGGCCACCGCCGAGCTCCTGACGACGACCGGATTCGCGTTCCTGTTCGCGCCCACCTATCACGGTTCCATGCGCCACGCCGCCCCCGTGCGGCAGGAGCTGGGCATCAAGACGGTGATGAACCTGCTGGGGCCGCTGGCCAATCCAGCCGGCGCCGCCTACCAGGTGATCGGCGTCTACGACGGCGCCCTCTGCCGGGTGGTGGCGGAGGCGGCGCGGCTGCTGGGCGTGCGGCGGGTGATGACCGTGCACGGCGACGACGGCGGGGACGAGATCTCGGTGACCGGTCCCACGAATGCGGTGCTCATCGACGAGTCGGGTGAGGCGACCGAGCTCCGGCTGACGCCGGAAGAGCTGGGTGTCGGCCGCCACGAGATCGGCGCGGTCGCCGGCGGCACGCCGGAGGAGAACGTCGCGGCGGCGCGCGAGCTGATGGCTGGCGGGGGCCGTCCGGCGTTGCGCGACGCGATCGCCGTCAACGCCGGTGCCGCGCTGCACGTGTGCGGGCTGGCCGGCGACATCCGCGCCGGCACGCAGACCGCGCTGGAGGCGCTGGCTTCCGGAGGGGCGGCGCGCAAGGTTGAGGAGATCACGGCGCTGGCGGCGACATTGGCCGAGCGCGACGCCGCCGGCCCTGCCGATCGAGGACGGGACGGGTCCACGCCGTGACCATCCGCGACCGCATCGTCGCCGGCCGCCGGGAACGGGTTGCGCGCGAAGGGCCGGCGCTGGGCGCGGCCGTGCCCACGGCACGGCAGGCACCCGCCGCCCCGTTCGCCGCGGAGCCGCTGGTGATCTGCGAGATCAAGAAGCGCTCCCCTTCCCGGGGCGCGATCGACGCCGATCTCGACGTGGTCGCGCAGGCCGGACGCTACATGGCCGCCGGCATCCGCCACGTGTCGGTGCTCACCGAGCCCGACCACTTCGGCGGCTCGCTCGACGACCTGATGCGGATCAAGGAGCGCTTCGGGCACCTCGCCGTGCTGCGCAAGGACTTCCTGCTCGACGAGCGGGACGTGGAGGTCTCCCACCGGGCCGGCGCCGACGCGGTGCTGCTGATCGCCGGCATGATCGACCGGCAGCGGCTGGCGTCGATGCTGCAGGCGGCCGAAGGGCTGGGCATGGCCGCCCTGGTGGAGGTGCACGACCCCGCCGACGTGGAAGAGGTGCGCGCCCTGCGCCCGGCGCTGGTCGGCATCAACGCCCGCGACCTGACCACCTTCACCACCGACCTCGCTCACCCATTGCGGCTGCGGCCGGCGATCGACTGGCCGGCGCGGCTGGTGTTCGAGTCCGGCATCTTCTTCGCCGAGCAGGCCGCACCGGCGCGCGCCGCCGGTTTCGCGGGCGTGCTGGTCGGCGAAGGCGTCGTGCGGCGGCCGGAGCTGGCCGCCGAGCTGGTGGCCGGATTTCAGGGCGCGGCGCCTGCCGACTTCTGGGGCCGGCTCTATGAGCGCATGCCGCTGCGCGCGATCGGCGCCGAGGAGCCGACCCGCCCACTGGTCAAGATCTGCGGCGTCACGAGCCGTGACGACGTGCTGCGCGCGGTCGACGCCGGCGCCGACATGCTCGGTCTCAACCTGGTCGCCGCGTCCCCACGGCGCGTGGCGCCGGAGATGATCGCGCAGCTCGGTGACGTCGGCGCGCTGAAGGTGGGCATCACGGTGGACGACGCCCAGGTCGCGGCGGAGTTGCAGCGCGACGGCCACCTGGATGCCGTGCAGCTTCACGGTGCCGAGCCCGCCGAGCGCTGCGCGGACCTGGCGCAGCCCTACTACAAGGCGGTCCGCGTGCGGGGCCGGGCCGACCTGGAGGGGATCGGCGACTACCGCTGTCCGCGGGTGCTGGTGGACGCGCCGGCGTCCGGCCGGCGCATCGACTCCGAGCTGATCGACGAGGCCGCTCGCCGCGGCCCGCTCTGGCTGGCCGGCGGCCTCAACCCCGACAACGTGGGCGCCGTCATCGACCGCCACGCGCCGGAGCTGGTGGACGTGGCCAGCGGCCTGGAGTCGTCACCGGGACGCAAGGACCCGGCCAAGCTGAGGGCGTTCTTCACCGCGATTCGCGCGCCGCTCGGGACGGCCGCATGAGGAGTCTGAGCATAAGGAGTCTGGGCATGAGGAGTCCGAAATGAAGGTGTACAACGACTACTTCGGCCAGTTCGGAGGGCGCTACGCGGCCGAGGTGCTGCGCACGCCGCTCGACGAGCTGCAGGCGGCGTTCACGGAGGCGGTGATCGACCCGGAGTTCCTGGCTGAGCTGGACCGCTTCGGGCGCCAGTTCGCGGGGCGACCGACGCCGCTCTCGCCGGCCGTGAACGCGCAGGCGGAGATCGGCGGCGCGTCGATCTACCTGAAGCTGGAGGGGCTGGCCAACACCGGCGCCCACAAGGTGAACAACGTCATCGGCCAGTGCCTGCTGGCGAAGCGCATGGGCAAGCCGCGCGTGATCGCCGAGACCGGCGCCGGCCAGCACGGCGTGGCCACCGCCGCGGTCGCCGCCAAGCTGGGACTGGAGTGCCGGGTCTACATGGGCGAGGTGGACGTGCGCCGCCAGCGCCCCAACGTGTTCTGGATGGAGCTGTTCGGCGCGGAGGTGGTCCCGGTCGGCTCCGGCTCGCGCACGCTCAAGGACGCCATCAACGAAGCGCTGCGCGACTGGTCGGACACCTTCGACCGGACCCACTACGTGATCGGCTCGGTCATGGGCCCGTCGCCCTACCCGGACATGGTGCGCGAGTTCCAGTCCGTGGTCGGCCGCGAGGTCGCCGACCAGTGCCGGCAGCTCGGCGTGCAGCCGGCCGCGCTGATCGCCTGCGTGGGCGGCGGATCGAATGCGCTCGGCTTCTTCGCTCCGCATCTGGAGGCGTCGACGCCGCGCCTGATCGGCGTGGAGGCGGGAGGCCGCGGGCCCGCCCTGGGCGACCACGCGGCGCGCATGTCCGGCAGCGGCGTTCCCGGCATCGTGCACGGCTACAAGTCGCTGTTCCTCACCGACGGCGACGGCCAGGTGGCGGAGACGCACTCGATCTCGGCCGGACTCGACTACCCCGGCGTCGGCCCGCAGCTCGCCCACCTGGGCACCAGCGGCCGCGTGGAGTTCACGACGGCCTCCGACGACGAAGCGCTCGACGCGGTGCGGCTGTTCGCCCGCACCGAGGGGATCATCTTCGCGCTGGAGTCCGCGCACGCGGGCGCGGCGGCGATCAAGGCGGCCCGCGCGCTCCCGGACGACGCCAGCGTGGTGGTCAACGTCTCCGGCCGCGGCGACAAGGACCTGTTCATCCTGGCGGGAGCGCTGCAGCCGGAACGCTGGGCGGAATTCCTGACGCGCGAAGCGCAGGAGATCGCCCATGGCTGACAAGCCGGCCTTCATGGCCCACCTGGTGGCGGCCTTCCCGGACTGGGACACCTCGCTGCGCGTCGGCGAGGCGATGATCGACGGCGGCGCCGGGCTGCTGGAGGTGCAGTTCCCGTTCAGCGACCCGACCGCGGACGGTCCGTGGATCCAGCGCGCGTGCGCGGATGCGCTGGCGGCCGGGTTTGCGGTGGACGACGGCTTCCGGCTGGTCGACCGGCTGGCGAGCCGCCCTGACGCGCCTCAGGTCTTCGTGATGGTGTACGCCAACCTGGCTTTCCGGCCGGGCATCGAACCCTTCCTGGCGCGCTGCCGGGACGCGGGCGCGCGCGGCGTGATCGTCCCCGACCTGCCCCCCGACTACGACGAGGGGCTGTACGCTGCCGGCCGGAACCTGTCCCTGGAGGTGGTCCCGGTGGTTCCCGTGACCGCCCGCGCGGAACGCCTCCGTACCGTGGTGGAGAGCTCGCGCAGCGGCTCCCTGTACACGGCGCTGCGCAAGGGCGTGACCGGCGGCTACACCCGGATCAGCGATGACAGCGTCCGTTTCCTGCGCGACGCCAGGGCGCTCGGCGTTTCGGTGATGGCCGGCTTCGGGATTTCGGAACGGGCGCAGGTCGACGCGCTCGCGCCGCTGGTGGATACCGTGATCGTCGGCTCGGCCTTCATCCGCGCGCTGCTCGAGGCTCCGGAGGGCGCCGACCCGTACGACACGGTACGCGGTCTGATGGCGCGGCTGGCCGATCCGGGGACTTCTTGATCGGTGCCGCGCTTCACCCTACTTTCTGCACAACGACTCCCAAGGGGGCAAGCCGAATGGGACAGGAAGTGACGATTACCAACGACAATTTCGATGCGGAGGTTCTCCAGGCGGACACCCCCGTGCTGGTCGACTTCTGGGCCGACTGGTGCGGCCCGTGCAAGATGATCGCGCCCGCCGTCGAGGAGCTGGCCTCCGACTACGCGGGACGCGTCAAGGTCGGCAAGGTCAACGTCGACGATGCCGGCGACCTGGCGATGAAGTTCAACGTGGTCAGCATTCCCACCCTGCTGCTGTTCAACGACGGATCGGTGGTCGACCAGCAGGTCGGTGCGGTCCCCAAGGGCAAGATCGAGGGGATGTTCAAGGCGCTCGTGTAACGCGCCGCGCGGACCGACGCATCATTCCCGGCTGAACACCTCGTCGGTGTTGAGGCCGCCGAAGGTCGCCCCGCGGGTCGGGGTGATGTGCCAGTCCGTGCGGGAGTCGGTGTCCGCGTGGTCGCTGCCGCGCGCCATCGAGCGGGTCGACGTGGTGTCGTTCGAGTCGACGGCATCCTCGGGACGCGCCAGCTCACCGGCGACCTGCCAGCCGCCGGCCGCCACCAGCTCGTCGACGCGCTCCAGCACTCTGCGGGTGCCGAACCCCCGGTAGCGTTCGTCGGACTCGGAGGTGCGGTCGCTGTAGATCACGCCGTCGAGCACGTCGCCGTCCGGCCGTGCGTAGAGCGAAACGACGCCGTTGTTGCCGGACAGTCCCTCGCCTTCGGGAAGCCACAGGTCCCAGGCATCCTCCGACGCCTGCGGATGGGCCGATTCGGTCATCGACGCCGTCTCGTTCACCTCCGCCGGGTCACCGGTGCTGACGCAGTGGATGACGATGAAGTCGCCCGGCTCCACCGCGATGGAGGGGAACACCAGCCGGTGGCGGTAGTTGCCCGGCGTCCCGTCGAACAGGGTCACCCCGCCCAGGTCGCCGGCCGTCAGGGCCACCAGCTCGATCCGGTCGGGCCGCGTACGGGTGCCTCGCGTGGTCAGCTCGGTGATGAGGAGGGCCGGCACCTCGCCGTTGTGGCCGTGGAAGCGGGCGGTCATTCCCAGGCCGTTGCCGCGCTCATCGGTGACCACCGCCTTGAGCTGGTACTCGGCGCCCGAGCTCTGCTCGGCGACCGACAGCAGCATGCGGGCTCCGTCGTAGGCGACGCCATCCAGACCGAGAGGCGGTTCGATGACCAGCGATCCATCCTCGAGCACCGCGGGCTCGCTGAAGGTGATCGCGATCGAGCGCCGGTCCGGCACCTCGACGGCGCGCAGCAGAGGCGGCGTCAGGTCCGGATCGATGACGGTGCGCAGTGCGGGCACCTTGCCGCACGCGCCCACGACGCAGAAAAGGCCGGCCAGGCTCGCTGTCGCGGCGAGCCTCCGGAAGTCGATTGTTCGGGTTGCCATCACCCCGGATACGGCCGGGGCGGCGGCAGCGCTTTTGCCGGCTACCCTTCGGCGCTCTGCAGCTCCTCGATGACCCGCCGCGCCAGCCGGCCCGGGGCCGGCGGCAGGTCCTCACCTCCTTCGCCGTCGTACTTGGCCACCAGAAGGCCCAGCAGCTCCATGGCCGCCTGGTCGTCGTCGAGCTTGTGGTGCATGAAGGCGATCTCGTACTCCGCCCAGAGATTGCGCTCGAGCTCGTCGGGATCGGCGGTGGCCGGGAAGCGTTCCAGGTAGGCCCGGTAGTAGTCCATCGCTGCTTGATAGTTCCGTTGACTGCTGGCGTCGCGGGCCGCCTGGAAGTACTCGGGCGCGGTCATCAGCTCGGAGGCGTCCGGCATGGGGGTCTGACAGCCCAGCAGCAGTGCGGCGCCCGCCGCCAGCGGGATGAGCAGCGATCGCAGGAGGCGGCACGTGCGTGCCGGGGCTCGCATCACGCGGCCTCCAGCCGCGCGACGATGTCGTCGGCGAACGCGCTGGTCGAAAGCTGCGTGGCGCCGGTGGTGAGCCGCGCGAAGTCGTAGGTGACGCGCCCGGCGGCGATGGTCTCGGTCAGCGCGCGGTCGATCGCGGCGGCCGCTTCGGTCCAGCCCAGGTGCTCCAGCATCAGCACGCCGGACAGGATCACCGAGCTGGGGTTGACGACGTTCTTGCCGGCGTACTTGGGCGCGGTGCCGTGAGTGGCCTCGAAGATCGCGTGCCCGGTGTGGTAGTTGATGTTGGCTCCCGGTGCGATGCCGATGCCGCCCACCTGCGCGGCGAGCGCGTCGGAGATGTAGTCGCCGTTCAGGTTCATGGTGGCGATGACGTCGAACTCGCGCGGCCGGGTCAGGATCTGCTGCAGGAAGATGTCGGCGATCGCGTCCTTGATGAGGACCCTGCCGTCGGGCACCGTGCCGTCGGCCGGCAGGTCGTCCCAGGCGATCGTCTGATCGGGGAAGCGCTCCGCGGCCACCTCATAGCCCCAGCCGCGAAAGGCTCCCTCGGTGAACTTCTGGATGTTGCCCTTGTGCACCAGCGTGACGCTGCGGCGCCCGTGCTGCAGGGCGTAGCGGATCGCCGCCTCCACCAGGCGGGCGGTGCCGGTCCTGCTGATCGGCTTGACGCCGATGCCGGAATCCGGCCGGATCTCCCAGCCGAGCTCGTCGCGCACGAAGTCGATGATCCGTTGCGCTTCCGGGGTTCCCGAACTCACCTCGAGGCCGGCGTACACGTCCTCGGTGTTTTCCCGGAAGACGACCATGTCGACATCCGCGGGCGAGCGTACCGGCGACGGCACGCCCGGAAAGTACTTGACCGGTCTCAGGCAGACGTACAGGTCGAGCCTCTGACGCAGGGCGACGTTGAGGCTGCGAATGCCGGTCCCGACCGGAGTGGTCAACGGACCCTTGATGCCGACCAGGTACTCGCGGAAAGCATCCTCGGTGGCCTCCGGCAGCCAGCTCCCGGTGCGCTCGTTGGCCTTCTCCCCGGCCAGAACCTCCAGCCACTCGATGCGCCGACGGCCGCCATAGGCGGTGGCGACGGCGCCCTCCAGTACGCGCACGGCGGCGGCCCAGATGTCGGGGCCGGTGCCGTCGCCTTCGATGTAGGGAATGATCGGCTCGTCAGGGACCTGCAAGCCGCTCGCGGTCATGGTGATCTTTTCGCCCATCAGGAGGCACAGTATATCACCGGATGACCGATCCCCGATGACCGATCAGCGAATGCCGGATCCCCTGCCACGCGGTCGCCTGAGCGCGGGCCGCGGGTCCCGCCGCTCCCCGGCATGCGGCGCCGTGCTCGGACAGGTTGCGGTCGCGCTGGCGTTCCTCATCGTGCTTGGCGGCTGCGCGCGCCACGAACTGTTGTGGGTGGCGGACCGGTCTCTGAATGCCGATCTGCAGCAGCTCCGCGTCGAACTGGAGCGGACCGACCCCGGCGCCGGGACCGCCGACCGGCGGTACGCGCTGGTCGCCGAGATCGCGCGTACCCTGAGGCGCGGCGGGGAAGGGGGACGCGAGCGGACCTTCCTGACCCTGTACGCCGGGCAGCATCCACAGGACCCGTACAACGCCGCTCACCTGGTGACCGTCGCGGATTCTTACCTGGGGGCCGGACAGGCGCCGATGGCCGTCCACTACTACCGGCGCGTGCTGCGCAACCTGCCCGATCTGGAAGTGCGCGGGCGATCGCTGCACCGGCACTGCCTGGAGCGCCTGATCGAGCTCGACGATGCCGTGCGCCATGTCGAGTACTACCGTGAGCTGGTCGAGCGGTTCCCCGAGCGCGTCGACCTCGGCCTGAGCCTCTACCGGCTCGCGGAGGCCTACGCCCGCCGGGGCGACTGGGAGCAGGGCCTGGAGGCGTACGGCAGGTTCCTCCGCGCCCCCCCGACCGAAATACCCGGCGAGCCCGATGCCTACCGGCGGGTGAGCGAGCTGATCAGCTTCCATCACTCCGACAAGTCATGGGTGCGGGACGATCTGGAAACGCTGGTGGCGGAGGCGCGTGCGGCCGTCGCCCGCGGGGACGTGCGCGCGCTGCGCCGTCTGCAGGCCCACGTCAACTTCTTCGCGACCTCGTGGGGGAGCGACGCGACGCTCACACAGCGTTTCAGACTGGAGGCGTTCTCGATGCGGCGCGTCCACGCCGATGCCGAGCTGCACCCCGATTCCAACGACCGGGAAGCCTTCCTGCGCACGGCGGGATGGACGGCACGGGTCACAACCTGGTATTTTTACTTCCGAAGGATCGACTATGGCATCGATCCGCGCGTCGACGGCACCTGGGAGTGGGCCGGCATTTTCTTTGGCGAGAAGTTGTAGGTCCTCGCGCCGGCCACCCCGTGCCGAACCGGCAGACGCCGGGACGCGCCGAGGCCCGCGCACATAGAGGCCAGCGCATATAGAGGAAAGGATGAGCAACGCAGCAAGGGGAGTCGGCGTGCGCGCGCTCGTGGCGATCGCCGTGCTCATGACCACGGGGATCGTTCCGCTCGCGGCCCAGGAGTGCCGGAGCGACTGGCAGGCGTGCGACCACGCGCGCGTCGAGCACTACATCGAGCAGTTCACCAAGCGGACCTGGCGTGGATGGCTGCACGGCGTCTGGGAGCGCTCGTGGATCTACTCCGATCACATAGGCGCTGCAATCGAGCGGCGCGGGTTGCCGCAGGAGCTGCGGCTGCTGCCGGTGATCGAGTCGGGTTATCTCCCCGATGCGGTGTCGCCGAGCGGCGCGGTCGGCATCTGGCAGATCACACGCCTCGGGGCGAGCGGCTATCCGTTGCAGATGGATGGCCGGCTCGACGAGCGGCGCGACTTCTGGAAGGCGACCGAGGTCGCGCTGGATACCCTGGCAACGAACCGCGAACGCTTTGGCGACTGGCTGCTCGCGATCGCGGCGTACAACGCAGGCCCGGGCGGAGTGCAGCGGGCGATCGACCGGGCCGGCACCAGGGATTTCTGGGAGTTGCGCCGATCGGGCGCGTTGCCGGAGCAGACGGCGGAGTTCGTGCCCCGCTTCCTGGCGGCGGTTCGCGTCTTCTCGGAGCCGGAGCGCTACGGTCTTCCGGAGCTCGAGCCGATCACCTGGGTTCGCGTCGGAGCCGGCGGCCGGGCCGACCTGCGCAAGCTGGCCGCGCACACGGGTATGGACCTCGATCTGCTGCGGACCGCAAATGCGGAGCTCGGCTCGGTGTTCACCCCGAACGACGCCCGCGTCGAGCCGGCGGTGATCGCATCGAGCGACACGCGTGCCGCGGACCTGAACGGATACTGGCTGAAGGTCCCGGCCGACCACGCCGAGCAGGTGCGGGCCCTCCTGGAGGAGCGCACGCAGCTGTTCGATTTCATCGAGCACGTGATCCGCGCCGGAGAGACCTTCTGGGCTCTCGCGAAACGCTACGGAAGCAGCGTCGACCTGATCGTCGACGAGAATCCGGGGCTGCACCCGCAACGGCTGCGCCCCGGTCAGACCGCGGTTGTCCCGCTGCTGGCCGTCACTCCGGTGGCCGCCACTCCGGTGACCGTCACTCCGGTGGCGGTGCCGTCGGGCGCGACGGTCGAACACCGGGTTCGGCCGGGAGAGACGCTGTGGGTCCTGGCGCTCCGGTATGGCAGCAGCGTCGAGCGGATCCTCGGTGAGAATCCGGGCGTGAATCCGCGGCGGCTGCGGCCGGGCCTGACCGTGGTCATCCCGCTGCCGGGTTCCGTGCCGGACGTGGACTCGCCGGGCGTCGGGCCTCCGTGGATGGCGCAGGCGGGGTCCGGCGCCGTGCACGTCGTCGAGCACGGCGACTCGCTGTGGGATATCGCGCGCGCTCACGGGGTGACCGTGGAGGCGCTGGCGGCCAGCAACGGCCGGTCGCCGAACGACATCATCAAGCCGGGCGAAACCCTTATCGTGCAGGCCGGCGGTACGCTGTCGAGCGCCTGATGGAGGGGTCCGCGCCGTCGGGGGTGGCCGCAAGGCAGACCCGGACGGCGCGCCCGCTCGCCCTGATCGCCCTGCTGCCGGTGATCGTGGCGCTTCTGGCGGCGTGCGGGGAACGGCGCGTAGGCTGGGGCGTGGTGCTCTGGGCACCGCAACCGGGCATCGACGGATCGGTGCTCTCCATCAGTGGCGAGTCGGACATCCAGGACGTCTACCGCTACACCGACGCCGAAACGGTCCGCGAGATTGCCCGCTGGCGGGTGAGACTGTTCACCGACCGGCAGCAGGCGGAAGCGTTCGCAGCCTCCTACCGCGACCTGGTCCACACCTTCGGCTACGCCGCGCGGATCGGCTTGCCGATCCGGGAAGCGGCCGACGCCCGTTCGGCCCTGCTCTACCGTCTGCGCGAGGGCGAGGCCGTCAAGATCATCGGCCGCGGGGAGGGCCCGGTGACGGTCGGCGACTACAGCAACTTCTGGTATCAGGTGCTCACCGCCGACGGCACGCAGGGGTTCACGTTCGGGGAGTTCCTGCTGCTGTTCGAGACCGGAGAGGATCCGCAGGCGGCGGCCGACCGGCTGCTCGGCGAAGAGACGGAGCTGGAGCGCATCACCGGTGTCGCGTGGCGCCCGCAGTACTACGCGGACATGCTGCTCCGCCGGCGGATCGATCTCACGCGGCTGAACGACACGTACGGGTTCACGGTAGAGCCGGGCAGCCGGACCGTCCCGACGGCGGGGGAGGTTCTGCCGCAGGGTGCCGGCGGGCTGGCGCGCATGCGACTGCCGGAGCTGGATCTGGCGTTCGCATTCGACCGGATCGATCGCATTGGCGAGGAGGTGTTCGTCCTGCACGGCAGCGGCGTCCGGATCGTCTCGGAAACCGAGGGGAGCATCATGGTCTCGTTCCAGCATGAAGGACGGCTGCAGACGCAGAAGTTCGTCGTCCTCGACGCCGACGTGCAGGATCTGATCGCTGCCGAGCGGGAGCGCCGGGACAGGATCTACGAAGCGCTGCGCGAAAGCGGGCCGACGCTGCGGTCGAGCGCCTACGGCGAGGTCCTGCTGGAGCCGTCGCAGCGGTTCCGCTGGAGCGGCTTCGAGCGGCTGGTCCCGGGCGTCATCCCCGCCGACGCGGCGGGAACCGGAACCGTCACCCTGCGGCTGCACCTGTCGCGGCCGCTGCGCGCCGAGTACTCCGGCGCGCTCACCATGGCGTTTGATCGCGGCGGCGAAACAGCGCCGCCGGCGGCGGTCACCTTCGTCTACGCGCGCGACGAAGAGGGGATCCGCATGGCTCTGGCGGGCGACATCGATGAAGAGCAACTCCTGGTGCTGGGCACGGCGGCCCCGCCGCTGGTGATCTACTTCCGGTTCGCGGGCTGACGTGGCTGCCGTCACCCTGGAAGGGGTCAGCGTCGCCTACGGCGCGCAGACGGTGCTCGCCGGCGCAAGCACCACGCTGGCACGGGGAGACCGTGTCGCCCTGGCCGGTCCCAACGGCAGCGGCAAGAGCACGCTGCTGCGCGTGGCCGCCGGCGAGCTTCCCCCGGACGCCGGCAGCGTGCGCCTGCAGCGCGGCGCGCGGGTGTGCTACCTGCCGCAGTCCGGGTCCGGCGACGACGCGGCCAGGTCCGGGCGGACGGTCGTCCAGGAGCTGGAGCGTGCGTTCACCGACCTGCACGCGGTGGCGGCCGAGGCCACGGCGCTGGAGGGACGCATGGCCGACGGAGATGACGTCGAGGAGGTGCTCACCGCGTACGGGGAGCTCCTCGAACGGCTGGAGCGCGGAGGCTACCACGAGCGCGACCGTGAGATCGGCGTCGTCATGCGCGGCCTGGGGTTCGAGGAATCGGACCGCGACCGGCCGGTGAGCGAGCTGTCCGGCGGCTGGGAGATGCGGGTCGCGCTGGGCCGCGTGCTGCTGAGCCGCGCGGACCTGCTGCTCCTCGACGAGCCCACCAACTACCTGGACCTGCCGGCGCGCGAATGGCTGGAGGGCTTCCTGGCGCGCGGCGAAGGCGGCTTCATGGTGGTCGCCCACGACCGCGAGTTCCTGGATCGCTGCTGCCAGAGCGTGCTGGAGATCCGCGACGGCCGGCTCCGCTCCTACGCGGGCGGCTACTCCGACTTCGAGCGGGCGCGGGCCGAGCAGGTCCGCGCCGACGCCAAGGCGTACGACCTGCAGCAGGAAGAGATCGAACGGATCGAGGCGTTCATCCGCCGCTTCCGCGCCACCGCCTCCAAGGCGCGCCTGGTGCAGAGCAGGATCCGCTACCTGGAGAAGCTGCCTCGCCGCGAGCGGCCGGTGCAGGCGCCGACCATCAAGCTGTCGCTGCCCGATCCGCCGCGCAGCGGCAAGGTGCCGCTGACCTGCGCCGGGTTGGCAAGGCGCTACGGCGACCTGCAGGTGTACGCGGGCGTCGACCTGGAGGTGGAGCGCAACGACCGGCTGGCCGTGGTCGGCAAGAACGGCGCCGGCAAATCCACGCTGATGCGGGCCCTGGCCGGCGCAGAGGAGCCGAGCGCCGGCTCGATCAGGCGGGCCGTGGGCCTGCGGCAGGCGTACTTCGCGCAGGATCAGGAGCGGCAGCTCGATCCCGGGCTCACGGTGCTGGAGACGGTTCAGGCCGCCGCGGCCGCCGACCAGCAGCAGAAGGTCCGCGACCTGCTTGGCGCCTTCCTGTTCAACGCGGACGACGTCGACAAGCCGGTGGGCGTGCTGTCCGGCGGCGAGCGCGTGCGCGTGGCGCTGGCGCGCCTGCTGCTGCAGCCGATCAACCTGCTGCTGCTGGACGAGCCCACCAACCACCTGGACATCGTCTCCACCGAAGCGCTGGCGCGCGCCCTGGAGCAGTACCGGGGAACGCTGATCGTGGTCTCGCACGACCGCGCGTTCCTGCGCCGGCTGGTCACCGGCGTCCTGGAGGTGGACCGCGGCGGCGCCCGCCTGTACCCCGGCGACTTCTCCTACTACGAATGGAAACGGAAGAACGAGGATGAGGACGCCCCGGCTCGCGCCACCGACCGGCGCAGGAGCCGGGACCGCACCAGGGAGAAGCCGCAGCCCCGGTCGCGGGCTGCCAGCGAGGATCGGGTGCTGGAGGAGCTGGAGGAGCTGGAGCAGCAGCGGATGCGGATCGAGGCGGACCTGGCGCGCGAGGACACGTGGCGCGACGGGCAGGCGATGCGCGAGCTGAAGCGGTCGCTGGCCCGCAACCGGGAACGGGAGCACGAGTTGACGAGCTCGCTCTCGTCCGATTGAAGCCGGGGGAGTAGATTATCCGCACGACGCCATGAACGAACCGTTTCACGCGTACGACATTCGCTCGGTGTACGGCGCCGGCATCGACGTGCCGGTGGCATACCGGATCGGCCGCGCGCTGGCCCGGCACCTGGATGCCGAGCGCTACCTGCTCGGCCACGACGCGCGCACCCACTCGCCGGCGCTCAGTGAGGCCCTGGCGCGCGGGCTTGCCGCCGAAGGGCGGCGCGTGGCAAGCGTCGGCCTCACGACCACGCCGGCGCTCCACTTCCTGCAGATCGAGGCCGGCTGCGACGCCGGCGTGATGGCGACCGCCTCGCACAACCCGCCCCAGTACCATGGTTTCAAGGTCTTCGACGGCACCGGCGGATCGGTGAGCTACGCCAAGGGACTCTCGCGCGTGGAGGCGCTGATGGCCGAGGTCGAAGGCGAGGAGGCCGGCGCCGCCCGGCCGCTTCCGGAGCCCGCGCCGTCCGTGGACGGGTACGTCGACCTGGTAGCCACGGCCGCGGAAGGGGCACCTTTGGCGCCGGTCGTGGTGGACGTGTCCAACGGCTCGGCCGGAGCGCTGACGCGTGCGGTGTCCGACCGGCTGGACGGCTTCGTGACGGTGCTCAACGGCGACCCGGACGGCACGTTCCCGGCGCATCCCCCCAACCCGCTGGAGGAGGCCAGCCTGTGCGACATCGCGCCCGCGGTGCGCGCCGGCGACGCGGCCTTCGGGGCGATCCTCGACGGTGACGGCGACCGGGTGATGTTCGTCGACGAGCGCGGCGAGGTGGTGGCCGCCCCCTTCAGCGGCGCCCTGCTGGCCCGGGAGATGCTGAGGCGCCATCCGGGAGCCGCGATCGTGCACGACCTGATCGCCTCGCGCGTGTTCGCCGAGGAGATCGGCGCCGCCGGCGGCCGCGCGGTGCGCGCGGCGGTGGGCTACACCCACCTGTACGACGCGATGGTGGAAGCGGACGCCGTGTTCGGCTGCGAGACCTCGGGACACCTGTACTTCCGCGTCTCCGATTCCTTCTTCACCGAGTCGGCGCTGTACGCAATCGTGATGATGGCGGCGCTCCTGGCACGTGGCGGGCAGCCGCTGTCGGCGTTGGCCGCACCGCTGCGCAGCCGCTACGCGCAGTCGGCGGAGATCAACCTGCCGGTCGGCGCCCGCGAGGAGGCGCTGGCGGCGATGGAAC
This sequence comes from Spirochaetaceae bacterium, assembly GCA_028818385.1. The sequence goes on along the minus strand of JAPPNY010000110.1, from coordinate 56,180 downwards.
GCATCCGTCACCGCTACCGCGACGCGGAGCTCGACACCCTGGACGGGCTGTCGGTGGCGTACGGCCACGTCTGGTTTACCATTCGCCCGAGCAATACGGAGCCGCTGCTGCGGCTGCGCCTGGAAGGGCGCGACGCCGACACCGTGGCGGCCACGCTGGCGGAGGTGCGCGCCGTCATCGAAGGAAGGGAATGATGAAGATCCGATACAACGCGCCGGTGGTGTTGAGCTACGCGGTCGCGGCCGCGGTCGTGATGGTGATCGACCAGATCGCGGGCGCGCAGTTCGCGGAGAGGAACTTCGCCATTCCCGGCAGCCTGGCCGGCTCGGCGCCGCTCGGCTACCTGCGGTTGATCACCCACGTGCTCGGGCACGCCAACTGGGCGCACCTGCTCGCCAACTTCGCGCTGATCCTCCTGATCGGGCCGATCCTGGAGGAGAAGTACGGCTCCTGGCCGCTGCTGCTGATGATGGCGATCACGGCGCTGGCCACCGGCGGCCTGAACGTGCTGTTCCTGTCCACCGGCCTGATGGGCGCCAGCGGCATCGTCTTCATGATGATCCTGCTGAGCTCGTTCACGAACATCCGCTCCGGGGAGATCCCGCTCACCTTCGTGCTGGTGGTCCTGATGTACCTGACGCGCGAGGTGTTCGCCGCCGTCACCGAGGATTCGATCTCGCAGTTCGCCCACATCGCCGGCGGCATCTGCGGCAGCCTGTTCGGCTTCGCGATCACGCGCGCGGCGCCGCAGTTTGCGCAGCCGGCCGAGCCGACAGACCACCTGGAGGAGTGACCATGAGCCCGCCATCACCTGCCGGAGGGGCCGACGGACCGGCCGGCGCCGTGCGCTACGACGCCGACACCCTGCGCACCTTCGCCGCCGACGTCATCCGCGCCCTGGGCGGCTACGCCGAGCACGCCGAGATCGTCGCCCGCCACCTGGTGCTGGCCAACCTGGTCGGCCACGACTCGCACGGCGTGTTCCGGCTGCCGCAGTACGCGGACTTCCTGGCCCGCGGCCACATCGACCCCTCGGCGCGGCCGACCGTGGAGCGCGAGACGCCGTCGACCGCCGTGATCGACGGCCACAACGCCTGGGGCCACGCGGTCGCGGAGCTCGCCACGCAGATCGCCGCGGCCAAGGCGGACCGCACCGGCATGGCCGCGGTCGGCGTGCGCAACGCCTTCCACGTGGGCCGCGCCGGCGGCTACCCGGTCATGCTGGCCGAGCAGGGGCTGATCGGGCAGATCTTCTGCAGCGCCGAGGGCTCGGCCTTCATCGCGCCGTGGGGCGGCATCGAGCGGCGGCTTTCCACCAACCCGATCGCCATCGCCGTCCCCACCGGCGGCGAGCCGATCCTGGTCGACATGACCACCAGCGTGGTGGCCGAAGGCAAGGTGAAGCTGGCCCGCACCGCCGGCAAGACGCTGCCGCCGGGATGGATCCTGGACAAGGACGGGGAGCCGAGCACCGATCCCGAGGCGCTGTACGCGGACGGCACGCTGCTGCCGCTCGGCGGAACCGTGGCGCACAAGGGCTACGGACTGTCGGTCATCGTCGACCTGCTCGGCAGCGTCCTCAACGGGGGTGCGCCCGGCATGATGGGGCCGATCCTGCACAACCACTTCCTGCTGCAGGCGTTCGATCCGGCCACGGTCACCGACCGCAGCGCGATGGAGGCGGCGCAGGAACGTTACTTCGAGTACCTGCGCTCGTCGCGGAAGCGGGCCGGCGTGACCGAGATCCTGCTGCCCGGCGAGCCGGAGCAGCGCGCCATGGCCGACCGGCAGGCGAACGGCATCCCGCTCGACGCCGGTGTGATCAACTCGCTCGACGAGCTCTGCACAAGGCTGTCCGTCACCCCCCTCGCGGAGCGCTACTAGCGCGTCTGGTCGTCTCGGCGCTGAGCGATGACGCGCACGGCAACTCACATTAGTGGAGTCGGATAGGTACAGTCTATTCAAGCCTCCGAAATATCCTGAATTCGGCGGAGAGTGATAATGCGCATTACAATTGTCCTGCTATCGATCTTGGCGTCAACTGCTGCGGCTTCGTCTCAGGAGATTACATTCCGCACCGACAGCGTAGGGTCGTTCAACTCGTGGGATGTGCGGCCCGGACTTTTGATATATTCGTCTGTACTACTGCCATCATTGCCCCGGCAGATAGACGAGTACCTAACTGCTCAAGGTGACCTAGAGAGCGAGCATTGGTCACGGCGTGTCTATTGGCGAGGCAGCACTGTCATAAGACACGGTGGAGAGTCTCTTGGCCTCAGATCCAGGGTTACATATGACCAGTGGGCGAGGGTTAACCTACTCTTTGACGAGCTCAAAACAAGAGTATTTCAGGATACTAAGTGGGTGGAGTGGGAGCTCACGATACCTCCGGCAAGGCTCGACGAACTCCGCCTAGTTGGCGAGGTGACCAACATCGAGGGCTTGCCTGACTTCATCGATGATCTATTGGTGGACCACTTCGCGACCGAAATAGACGTGCCCCTGCCAAGTAACTGTGGTTCGTGTAGCTGCAAAGACCTTGCCGAAAGGCTGAACGCGAATTTTCGAGGTGCGGTATTCTCGCCCAGTGACGACGGTAGCGCCCGTGTGGATGTGGAATTCACAGTCGAGGTGGATCCGGAGGTGCTGCCATGCGTAAACACATGAGTGTGAGCAGAGTCTGTATATACCTGGATTGATATCTGCGATGGACTGGTTCAGATGATAGCTTTTGTGAAGTCTAATTGGCTAGCATTGCTTGGACTATCGGTGGGAATAGGCGGTATAGTCGCAGCGTGGATCAATCGGCACAAGACATACCGAATATGTTATCAGAAATCGTCTGTTAGCATAATAGGGGGAGCGCTTCCCGAAGACGTGAGAATACTCGTGGGAGGAGACGTCGCATCACAGCTCGTAGTTACTACTATTGTGTTGTGGAATAGCGGCTGTAGGGCGCTAAAGAAAGAGGACGTAGTTGATCCAATTACAGTGGCTTTCAGGGAAGGTGACCGGATATTTAGGTACCGTATTTTGAAGGCAAGTACGAAGTCTAACAGGTCTGATATTAAGGTGAAGAACGCGCACACGCTGGCGCTAGAATTTCGATACCTTGATCCAGACGACGGGATGAGTATCGAAGTACTGCACGACAGTCAGGAGATAGATCCGTGTATCGAAGGAACAATAATCGAGAACAAAAGCGGATTCATAGACGCAGGGAAAATTGCGCCTGGGCGGTTCAATATGCGGAAAATAAGGTGGAAAATCGCCGGCTCAGTGGGAGTGTTCGCGTTAGGTTCTATGATATGGACGATGGGGCACTATACTTATAGTAGCACGGGGATCGTGATGATGGCGGCTGGGTGCAGTTGGGTTGGGCAGATCATCGGCAGAATGTGGAGGAATCGGAGGCGGTGTCCGCAATCGCTTACCGTATCGGGCATTGCGCGACAATGAAGCGAACTGTGATTTCTGCGAGAATCCGGGTGGAGTTCGTTCGGTGGCGAGAAGCGGTGCGGGGCGATACTGGCTGGCGCCGGGCACGAGGGGCGCGGCATTTGGGACAGCGAGGGGTCGAAGGGAGGAATGGGATGGATGAATTTCGTGATGTGTAGGGTCCCAAGATCGAGGTTGAGGCCGCCACAGCTCGCGGAACTGGCCAAGCTGCTCGATCGCATGGAGGAGTGACCATGAGCCCGCCATGCGACGGATCGAGGGGCGTCGCGCGCAAGGCCATGGTCGAGGCGTATACGCATCGTTGGTGATCGGGCGTAGGTGGCACGTCTGCGGCTAACGTGTTCCTGTCCGTAAACTCGCAAATTGTTGATTCGGCGTGAATTGAGGGATTTGGTGGGGTTGAAAAGAGGGTGTTTCGGTTATCATCGCTGGTGACCAAAACCACGAAACAACCGAAACACCCCGGAGAGCCCGATGCGCATGACACGCACCGAACAACCAAGTGTATTCCAGGCGCCGCAGATTGACCATACCGTCGCCGACGAGCTGGAACTGGCGTCCCTGTTGCTCGATCAACATCCCGAACTGCTCGATATGGTCGGCCGCTGCGTCGGCGGCTCGGCCACGTGTGGTCGTATCGGGCTGACCTGCGAGACTATCCTGCGCTGCGCGGTGATCGCGCGGCTGATGGACTTCTCGTACCGGGAGTTGGAGTTCGCGCTGCGCGATTCGCGCAGCACGCAGCGCTTTGCGCGGGTCGATCCGTGGCGGGTGCCGAAGAAGTCGTCGCTGCAGAGCGCCATCAGCATGATTGACGCCAAGACCTGGGAACGGCTGGACGCCGTGCTGTTGCAGGAGGCCAAGGAGCGGGGCATCGAAGCCGGGACGCAGGTGCGCATCGACTCCACGACGACCGCCACCGACATCCTGGCACCGTCGGACAGCCGCCTGCTGTACGACGGGGTGCGGGTGCTGACACGGCTGCTGTGCCAAGCGCAGGAGCTGCTGCCGGAGCTTCAGTTCAGCGACCACTGCCGTGCCGCCAAGCGGCGTGAGCGGCAGATCGGCTCGGCGCGCGATCCGAAGCGGAGACGGCGCGGCTATCGGCGGCTGCTGGACTTGGTGGCGCTGTCGCTGGGCTACGCGGCGGCGGCACGGGCTCGCGTGAGTACCGTAACTGATCCGTGGGCCAAGAATTGGTGTGCGGAGGTGGACGCCTATGTGGGGTTGATCGAGCGCGTGGTGGACCAGACCAGGCGGCGAGTGTTCGACGGCCAGAAGGTGCCGGCCGCCGAGAAGGTGGTGAGCCTGTTCGAGCCGCACACCGACATCATCGTCAAGGGCGGGCGCGCCACGCAGTACGGGCACAAGATCAACCTGAGCACGGGGCGTAGCGGGCTGGTGCTGGATGTGGTGGTCGAAGCAGGCAACCCTGCCGATAGCACGCGCTGCCTGCCGATGTTGCAGCGGCATGTGCAAGCGTTCGGCGAACCGCCGCAGCGCGCAGCGTTCGATGGAGGCTATGCCTCGAAGCAGAATCTGAGCGACGCCAAGGCGTTGGGGGTGGAGCACGTGGTGTTCCACAAGAAGAGTGGTCTGGAGCCGGCCGACATGACGCCGTCGTCGTGGATATACGGTCAACTCAAGCGCTTTCGGGCTGGTGCGGAGGCGGGCATCTCATACCTGAAGCGGTGTTTTGGACTGGACCGCTGCAACTGGCATGGGCGGGAACGCTTTCAAGCGTACGTGCACGCGGCGGTTTTCGCGCACAATCTGATACGGCTGGCGCGGCTGCTGCCTACCTGAGCAGCAGCCACCGGCGGTTTTCGTCACACAATTCACCGGCCGGCGGACGAACTGCCGGATAGGAATGCATATATCGCTGAGAAGAGCGTATGTTTTCGCTCATGTGAATGAACCATGAATAGCGTCTCATGCCCTGTCATTTCCGAGCTGTCTCCGACCGATTCCTGACCTGTCTACCGCTTTGTACGTGCCGCCAAGGACCCTCCGCGGCCATCATACTTCCAAAGCGGCAATTCCCGGACAGGAACTAACGTGGTACAGTGTCGGTATCTCATGTTGTGCTTGAGCAGAGCGAACTGCGGCAGGCTGAAGTGACCCTTACGTTGCGGTGTGACGACTGTCGGATCCACTTGAGTCGCTGCTCGGATGCGGATCGCATAGACAGTTCGGCGAACAACCACTATGCTGCGTCCGTCGGTGGGCCGGACGCTCTGATCTGATGGCCGGAATCATTCAACGTCTCAGGGACAGCGGGTTTCAGTGCATCGGTCCGAGCGAATCGGACGCACCGCTCGTGTTCGACACGGAGGACGATCGACGACCGGCGTACCGGCCTTTCGAGGCCCCCAGACCGCCGAACGAGCAGATAGAGGTCCATGACCTCCGACCGGAAAGAGGTTGCCTGTTCCGGTATTTCCTTGATGCGTCGATGAAGACAACCGGTGCCGGACACGTGGTGGACACGAAACGGCGCTACCTGCCGATCTTCATCGCTCAGATCGGCGTGGCCGCCACCCGGCTGGATAGCACGAAGATCGCCATCGAGCGGTATAGTGACCAGAACATCCTGTTCTTGCCCGACACGTTCTCTGACGAAGACACAAAGACCGCGCGACAGGAGGTTGCCCGCGCGGCGTATGGCTCACGTTTTCGGTTCGATCTTGAGTTGGACGTATACCCGATCAAGAGCGACACCGATCCGATCGACAGCGCGCGGGAGCGAAGCTTGGCGAGAATGCATGAAATGGAGATCCATCTCATCACTCAGTTCTCGGAGTCGGGAAAGGTCACGCGCGACTCACTGCTCATGATTGACGGCTCCCTCCAGTTCTACGAGAATCTCGACCGGCAACGGGAAGCGTTCCGCAACGTCGTCGGCGTGGCCAAGTCGTTCGACGTGCACCAGCGAGTTGGAACTGGCTCCAATGCAAGGGAAATTGGAACCATAGTCGCCCATCTCAAGCATCGGCACCGGACGGCGGCTCGGAAGATAGAGCACCGCAATCTGAGCATCGGCGCATGGTACCTGCGCCTCCATTCACCGAAACCGATCTCTGGACTGGGCGTTACCGATGGCGTAGTGAAGATCGAGATCTTTCCCGACAACCCCACCGGAACGGAACCGGCACTCGACGCGAACCGCTGCAACGTCATCTCGGAGAACGTGCTCAGCCTGCGCCACCCTACGACGCCGTGGAACGACTCACGATGGGCGAGTCACCTGTATCCCATTCATGTCACCGAACGGTATATCAGAACTCGTTTCAAAAGCGACCGGACCATGATGTCCATGCTCTGAACCGATCACCGAGAGACCAAGAGGGAACACGGAAACATGAGTGATGACCGCGAAATGCCCATAGGCCGAGTGGTGGCCACCGAACATAACCCGACGACCACTGGTCAAGTCCGCTTCTGGCTTGCGCCCGAGGTGGACCTAAAGCCGTTCGACTTCGTGCGCCTCTCCGCCCCGGAGGACATGCACCGGGACATCGGCTCCTTCTACGCGATCATAGACGAGATCCAGCAGGTCTCGGATGAGCCAAGCGCGCTGAGCAGCTTCATCTCGGCCGACTTCGGAGACTCCGGAATCCCGGCGCGCGTGTCTCGCGTGGTCACCACCTACGCGGATGCCACGGTGCTATTCAATACGCGCGACATCGAGATGCCGGTGCCGCACGGCGCGCGCGTCCACTGGCCGGACGAGACCGGGGTGCGCAAGGCGCTTGGCACGGACGACTACCACCGACGGATTCCCGCCGGATACGTCACGATGTCCGGTCCAGACCATGCGCCCATGACGATTCAGGTGGACATGGACGCCGACTACCTCATCGGCCCGGAAGGAGCGCACCTGAACATCTCGGGCATCTCCGGGCTTGCCACCAAGACTTCGTATGCGATGTTCCTGATGACTGCGATTCAGCAGATGCAGCGGCAGGAGCCGGACGGAGACCGCCGCGCCGCGTTCGTGATCCTGAACGTCAAGGGCTCGGATCTTCTCCGATTGCACGAAGCGGCGCCGGATCTGGACGCCGGCACCAAGGCGAATTGGGAGAAGTGCGGGCTCTCGGCGGCTCCCCTCGATGACGTGACCTACTTCTACCCTTACTGCTCGACCGGTGCCCGCGCCCAGACGAACCTCGATCCCGACACGGTGGACGCCAATGTCGCGGCGGGAAGGGGATACCGGTACTTCTACGACGTGGAACACGCGCTGGAGCGCTTGGGCCTTCTGGTGGAGGACATCGACGACCCGAATCAGACGTTCGTAAGCTGCGCCGAGTACTGTATGGACAACATTGACAGGAACTCGACGTGGAACGGTTTCCGGGACAGTATACGCGAATGGTCTGCTAACACGCCGCACAAGCCTATCGCGGTCGCGTCGTGGCGACGCTTCTCGCGTCTGTTCAGTCAGCGCACCAGAAATCCCGTTTTTACCGAGAAGGGAGTCAAGGCCGTGGCACACCGGCAAGTCGCGCTCGATGCCCTGCTGAAGCACATACGGCCCGGACAGGTTGTTGTGATCGATATCGCCAAGCTCCCGGACTATCTTCAAGGTTTTGTGGTCGGTGACGTGATTCATCTCGTTCGACGCGCGCGGCTGGGCGGCGACTTACTCGATGACAACGAAAACGACACGACGAGTAGTCCTGAAACGGTGATTCTGTTCGCGGACGAGCTCAACAAGTTCGCGCCGAGACACGGTCAGGCGCGGTCGATCACGCGCCACCTGCGCGAGATCAGCGAGCGTGGTCGGTCCGAAGGGATCATCCTGTTCGGTGCCGAGCAATTCCGTACGGGGGTCGATAGTCACGTTACTGGCAACTCGGGCACTCAAGTATTCGGCCGCACGACCGCCGTCGAGGCGAGCCGCGACCAGGAGATCAAGAGCCTGCCGGGAAGTCAGACGAAGCGTGTGGCGTTTCTCCGCAAGGGCGAGCTCCTCGTGAGCCACACGCGCTTCAGCTCCGGGACGCTGAAACTGCGCTTCCCGCGGAATGCCTACCGACCCGGGTGAGGGAACGATGAGCGAGCGAATTCCGACGCTTGGAGTCCACCTGCTGGAGACCATCACCCGGGGCATGTACAGCGAGCCGTTGCACTGCATACGCGAGTACGTCCAGAACGCGTACGACAGCATCCGCGACGCGCGTCGGGGTGGTGTGCTCGCCCACGATGCCGGCACGGTCGTCATCAGCATCGATCGGACGGCGAAGCAATTGCGAATCCGGGACGACGGAACAGGTCTCAGCCCTGAAGCGGCGGCCGTTCATCTCCTGGACATCGGGAGCTCGGAGAAGGCCCGGTCGGGCACTGAGTCCAGGCGTAATGCCGGGTTTCGCGGCATTGGGCGCATGGCGGGGATCAGTTACTGCAAAACGCTGCGCTTTCGAACCTCGGACGGAAACGGCAAGTCGTGCACCGTCGAGTTCGACGCAGCAGCAATCAACCGACTGACGCAGCCCGGCCAGGAGCCGGCGACGATCATTCAGGCCATTACGGACAACTCACGAATCGACGAAGAACGTGACGAGAGCGGGGTCCATTATCTCGAGGTAACGCTTGAGGGAGTACAGGCCGATAGCCATATGCTGAACGAGGACCGACTCGCCGAGTACCTTGGCCAGGTTGCGCCCGTGCGGTGCGACCCGACCAAGTGGTCGTTCGACGAGAAGCTCCGTTCATTCGCCGTGGATGCGGACAGCAGCAGCACCGTGGAAGCGGTATCCGCTTCCATATGCGACGCTGACGGTCACGTCCTAATCGACATTCGTCGTCCGTTCGCGAACACCTTTCGGACGAAAGACGGCAACCGGAAAGAGCGAAACGTTCGCGTCACCGACGTCATTTCCCTGCCGCACACCGGGCCGATCGATGGCTGGTGGGGATGGCTTGCGGTGCACGAACGCCGAGGTCAGCTCGCCGACGCTTCCTTCGCCGGCTTGCGAGTCCGGATGCACAACATTGGCATTGGGGATGGACGGATAGTCAGCGGGCTATTCAAGACACGTCCTCTTGGCCTCTGGTGCTTCGGCGAAATCCACGTTACTGCCCATGAGCTCGTGCCGAATGCACAGCGCGACGACTTCGAGCCGTCAGTAGAATGGGACCGGATCAAGGCCCAAATCCGAGAGGAAACAGCTCGTATCGAAAGTGACATCCGGTCAGAATCCAAACGAAGGTCGATGGAAAGACGGGTCCGCACCGCCAAGAAGAAGATCGAAGACGCGCAGCGATCGGTGACGGACGGCTTTGCTTCGCATGACGAGAAGGAAGCGACGATCCGCGGATTGCAGGCGGAAGCGGAGAGACTTGAAAAGCAGGAGAGGAAGAACAGCAGAACTGAAAACGATAGCGACGAGCTAAGCAGGATTCGAGCCGAGATCGAGCAGACGGTTCGCGCCGTGGAGGAGGTGCGGCAAACCGATGCCGATGCGGCGCAAGCCCACTTGGGGCGGCAATGTCGTAAAGTTCTTCGCACGGTGTTTGAGGTGCTGAGGAGCGAGGTCGACGAAGAGACGTTTCGCCGGGTTCAGCGGCAGATCAACGCGACGCTTCAGCCGGGAAACAAGGAGTAGCGCTTGACGCGGAAGCGCGTGCTGCTTGTGGAGCCGGGGTATCGCAACAAGTACCCCCCTCTTGGCCTGATGAAGCTGGCCGCCTACCACAGGGCTCGTGGCGAGCACGTCCGGTTCACGAAGATCGGATTCGACCGCGATTACTCGGACTTGTCGCGAGGACCGTGGGACCGCGTATATGTCACTACGCTGTTCAGCTTCGAATGGAAGCGTACTGCAGCGGCCATCGACTTCGCGATCGATGTCGCAGGGTCGCAACATGAACGCGTATTCGTCGGGGGAATCGCCGCGTCTCTCATGCACGGCGATTTTGTCAACGAGAGTCGCTGGTCCGGAGTTCGATTCATCAAGGGACTCCTGGACGGACCGCCAGCCGTCGCGCTGCAACTGTCGGCGGACGAGTACGAGTTCGGAGCGGAGGACGTCCACGGCAGACCGATAGAGGAGCTGACGCCGGACTACGCCATTCTGAACGACATCGACTACACCTACCCGGTGCGGGACGCCTACTTTGGCTACGCGTCGCGCGGGTGCGTCCGCAAGTGCGCCTTCTGCGGCGTACCGGATCTCGAGGGCGATCAACGGGAGATGCCGCCACTCGCCGAGCTCGTCAGAGGCATCGAAGCCGCCCACGGCGCCAAGAAAGACTTGGTGCTGATGGACAACAACATAGCCGCGTCGGCACGATTTCGCGAAGTGATCGCGGAAATCCGCGATCTCGGCTTCGTGCCCGGCGCAAAGCTGCATCGGGCGGAGCAACGACCGGTACTCCGCCGGGTGGACTTCAACCAGGGCGTGGACGCGCGCATCCTTGTCAAGTCGCCGATGTACCTTCGGGAGATGGCGACGATCTGCCTCAGCCCGCTGCGCATCGCGTTTGATCACATGGGTCTCCGGCGCGTGTACGAGAGGGCGGTTCGCATGGCTGCGGACAACTGTATAACGTCCCTGTCGAACTACATGCTCTACAACTTCATGGATACGCCGGCAGATCTGTATGAGCGGATGCGACTCAACATCGCCCTGAACGAGGAACTGGGCATTCGTATCTGGTCATTCCCGATGCGCTACCAGCCCGTCACGCTGAAGGACCGTTCGCATGTGGGCAAGCATTGGAACCGCTACTACTTGCGGTCGTTTCAGATCATGTTGCAGGCAACTCGCGGGATCGTGAGCGGCAGTCCGTCTTTCTTCATGCGCGCCTACGGCGATGACCGACATGCGTTCGAGAGGCTGCTGAGCTATCCTCACGCTTTTATCTTTCATCGCAATTACTACGACTACGAGGAAGGGGTAGGTGTTCGGGAGGAGTACGACTCCTTGCGCCGACGCTTCTCCGACAGCCAGGAACGCGAGCTGCTCCGACTTCTTGCAGGACCGCTTGACGCAAAAGGCAGGCGGGATCGGTTTCTGAGCATAGCTGACGATCGTGGCATTGATGGACTCGTGAGAGAGGCGATTCGATACCATGCGGTCGATCCACGGGACGGGTTGAACGTCGCCGATGGCGGGTTCCCGGCGTCCGCGGCGCCGATGCCGGAGCTAGCCGCGCCGGAAGAGGATGAAATCGTCGAAGACGCCGGACTGTTTGATCACGATCACACGTTACACGGGAACCATGACAGGTGAGCTTAGCGCCGCGGCTGACGACGTAGCGAACACCGACGCCCTCTCGCCGCTGATCGGCGCCGCCATCATGGGCCTGATCACGGCCGGCATGTACGACAATCCACTGGCCCTCTATCGAGAGTACATTCAGAACGCGGCGGACGCCGTGGTCGCCGACGGCTGCGCGCTGCGGGGAATAGTCGAGATCGACATTGACCCGCAGGGCAGACGAGTGAGGATTCGAGATGACGGGCCGGGACTGTCGCACGAGGCGGCGGTGCGGGCGCTTGTGCCCGTCGCGCGAAGTCAGAAGCGGAGAGGGCTCGATCGAGGTTTTCGCGGAATCGGTCGATTGGCGGGACTGGCCTTCGCCGAGTCGGTCAGGTTTACGACGCGGGCTCGGGGCGACGGGACGATGACCCGCATCACGTGGGACGGTCACAAGCTGCGCAGCAACTACGTCGGGACCGAGCGCATGGAAGGAGGCGTCGACGAGTGCGTCCGAATCGAGACCGCCATGGCGGGACAGCGTCCTGACCACTTCTTTGAGGTAGAGATCGAGGGAATCGGCCGGCACGTTGCGGGTATGGTTCTGAACCGTGAGGCAGTACGGTCCTACATCGGCGAGGTGTGTCCGGTACCGTTTTCGACGGAGTTTCCGTTCGCCTCAGAAGTCGGGAATCTCCTGACAAGAGAGGCGCGTCCGCTGAATCTGAATGTCGTAATTAAGGGAGAAGAGAACTCCGTAACGAGGCGTCACGGAAAAAGCATTCTCTTTGCCAAGGAGAGGGAATCGTACTATACGGAGTTGGAAACGATCCGCATTCCGGCTCTGGATGGGGAGCGGAGCGCTGCCGTTGGCTGGATCGCTCACACGCCCTACCTGGGCGCGATACCCAAGGATGAAGGCGTTCGCGGCATTCGCGCGCGCTACGGAAACATCCAGGTTGGGGACGAAAGCGTGTTCGATCGCCTGTTCAAGGAAGATCGATTCAATCGCTGGTGCGTAGGCGAGATGCACGTAGTGGACCCGCGCATCGTTCCCAACGGCCGGCGCGACTACTTCGAGATCGGCCCGCACCTCCGCCATCTCGAGAACCAGCTTGGCCCAGTGGTTCAGGCTATCGCGGCGCGATGCAGGAAGGCGTCTCTGGCTCGCAACCGGGAGCGCAAACTACTGGAAGATCTGTGCCACGTGGAGGATGCTTGCGATCTCGCCGCCACAGGTTACCTGGCACGGGAAGACGCCGAGGCTTTGGCCGCGAGTGCTATGCAGCAGGCGGGTGACGTCCGACGGAGTATCGCGTCGAGCAACAGCGATGTGAACGCGTACCTCGGTAGACTCAACGTGGTCGAGAGTCGACTGGGCGATCTTCAAATGAGGCCGGCGGAATCGGTGTTCGGGGACGTTTCGGCGGTGGAGGTAACCGCGTACCAGAGGGCGTTTCAGGCATTGGCCGCAGTGTCACGGTCGCCGAGAGCCGCCCGGGAATTGATCGAATCTGTCTTGGCGCGCGCACAGCTCCATGGATAGGACCGTCATGTGCGGACTTTGTTCCATCAGCCCAGCAGCAACTCGCCCACCAGGGCCAGGGCGAATCCCAGGACGGCGCCGAGCGGCGGCGACGAGTGGCGCTCCAGCCGCGCCTGCGGCGCGATGTCCTGGAACGTCAGGTACAGGATGCCGCCCGCGGCGAACAGCATGATCGCGCCCAGGATCGCGTCCTGATCGGCCAGCCAGAACCAGCCGACCGCCCCGCACACCGGCCCCAGCAGCGCGAGCAGCAGCATGCGGCGCAACGCGACGCCGGGGCGAACGTTGCCGGACAGCTCCCGCCACGCGTTGAAGCCCTCGGGAAGGTTCTGCAGCCCGATCAGCAGCGCCAGCACGACGGCGCCGGCCGCGAACATGCCGCCGAGGGCCAGCGACTCCGGCAGGAAGTCGGCCCCCATGGCGATGAACTGCGGCGCCGAGCGGTGCCGCTTCGCCTGCACGCGGTCCAGCGCCATGAACGCCGCGCCGCCGCCCAGCAGCAGCGCCGTGGCCACCACCGGATGCGACAGGCGGGCGGCCCCTTCCGGTACCAGCACCAGGGCGACGGCCCCAAGTGCGACCGGCCGCCGGGCAGCTCGATCTACACCCCGCTGCTCACCCCGGACGGCGGCATCCGCGCCGACCTGACCATCCAGCGGCTGGCCCCCGACCGCTTCCGGATCGTCACCGGCGCCTTCGACGGCGCCCGCGACGAGGTGTGGTTCCGCCGCCACCTCCCGGACGACGGCCAGCGTGGTGGCCGAAGGCAAGGTGAAGCTGGCCCGCACCGCCGGCAAGACGCTGCCGCCGGGATGGATCCTGGACAAGGACGGGGAGCCGAGCACCGATCCCGAGGCGCTGTACGCGGACGGCACGCTGCTGCCGCTCGGCGGAACCGTGGCGCACAAGGGCTACGGACTGTCGGTCATCGTCGACCTGCTCGGCAGCGTCCTCAACGGGGGCGTGCCCGGCATGTTGGGGCCGATCCTGCACAACCACTTCCTGCTGCAGGCGTTCGACCCGGCGACGATCACCGACCGCAGCGCGATGGAGGCGGCGCAGGAACGCTACTTCGAGTACCTGCGCTCGTCGCGGAAGCGGGCCGGCGTGACGGAGATCGTGCTGCCGGGCGAGCCGGAGCAGCGCTCCATGGCCGACCTGCAGGCGAACGGCATCCCGCTCGACGCCGGCGTGATCAGCTCGCTCGACGAGCTCTGCGCGCGGCTGTCCGTCACGCCCCTCGCGGAGCGCTGACCCCCAGGGAATACAGGTCTTCGAGGGAAGACCAGCCTTCGCTCCCGCGTCTTGCGGCCGGCTTGCGGCGGGTGAAGTAGCGACGGCCGAGTGTTGCGCCCCGGCGGTTGGGGTAGTGCCGGATCTTTCGCTCCAGCCCCGTCTCCACGGCGCGCGGCGAGCGTACGGACCCCCACTTGCACTCGCCGAGGTCGGTCCAGTTGTCGTCGCGCAGGCCGACGAGGTCGATCTGCGTCGCCGGGCTCCAGTACTCGCCGACCTCGAAGCCGGCGGCGACTCCCTCGTGGGCGTAGACAAGCGGCAGCGCCTCGCGACACAGGCGTTCGAAGGAGCCGCCATACCAGGCGTCGAGTGACGGCGCTATGCGGTCGGCAAAGGCGCGTACCGGACCGCTGCCGCGGATCACGCTCATGTTGGGGAAGACGAAGCGGAACCAGAAGCGCAGCAGCGGGTCGTCGATGCCGAAGCGCAACCGGCGCGGATTGGGTCGCCCGCCTTCCAGCGGATAGCGGCGGCGCAGGTAGCCGAGGCCCGTCAGTTGCTGCAGGTAGTAGTGCAGGCTGCGCTCCGGCAGGCCGGTGGCAGCGGCGATTGCGGGCGCGGCGCCGTGGCCGGACGCGACGGCATGGAGAATCGCCTGGTACGGGGCGATCTCGCGCAGTTCCTCGCGCAGCAGAAAGACGGGTTCGTGAAACAGCGGCGCGAACTCGGAGAGCAGATGCTCCCGGACGTTGGCTTCGATGGAGCGGCTGTCGTCCAGGCAGAGCAGGTACTGTGGCAGCCCGCCGACCAGGAAGTAGGCCCGTGCCTGATCCTCGGGCGACCAGCGCGGATGGAACCGGGCGGCTTCGCGAAAACCGAACGGTTGCAGGTGGATCTGGGCGGTACGCCGCCCGAACAGCGGGCTCTTGCTGCCCAGCACGTCCCGCTCCATGAAACCCAGGTACGAACCGCACAGCAGGAGCACGATGTTGCCGGCATCCCGCCACGATCGATCCCAGCAGTGCTGCAGCTCGGAGATCAGGCTGGGACTGGAGGCGGCGATCCACTGGAACTCGTCGAGTGCCAGCACGAGCTTCGCCCCCGGGTTGGCGGCGTCCCATTGCTCCGTCACCGTGCGCAACGCCTGCTGCCAGCCGGCGGCGCGCAGCTCCGCCAGCAGCGGCATGTCGAGCGCGCGCCCGGCCTCTGCCAGGAACTCTCGCACCTGCAGGGCCGCCGAAGACTGCTGACCCAGGTAGTAGACTCCGGGCTTGCGTGCCATGAACTTGAGGATCAGCTCGCTCTTGCCCACCCGGCGCCGGCCATAGATCGGAATGAGCTCCGATCGTGGCGACCGGAAGGCGCGCTGCAACAGGTTCAATTCCGCGTCGCGCCCGATAAACCTCACCAGGATCGGAAGATGACGATTGCAGTCAAGATCGTCAAGTCGTGTTACGACAAGTCAAGACTAGACAAGTCACGACTTGTTTGAACGGTCGCCGGCGCCTTGGATGCCTCTACCCGTTCACGCGGGATGTCCGTCAGCCCAGCAGCAACTCGCCCACCAGCGCCAGAGCGAATCCCAGGACCGCGCCGAGCGGCGGCGACCAGTGGCGTTCCAGCCGCGCCTGCGGCGCGATGTCCTGGAACGTCAGGTACAGGATGCCGCCCGCGGCGAACAGCATGATCGCGCCCAGGATCGCGTCCTGATCGGCCAGCCAGAACCAGCCGACCGCCCCGCACACCGGCCCCAGCAGCGCGAGCAGCAGCATGCGGCGCAACGCGACGCCGGGGCGAACGTTGCCGGACAGCTCCCGCCACGCGTTGAAGCCCTCGGGAAGGTTCTGCAGCCCGATCAGCAGCGCCAGCACGACGGCGCCGGCCGCGAACATGCCGCCGAGGGCCAGCGACTCCGGCAGGAAGTCGGCGCCCATCGCGATGAACTGCGGCGCCGAGCGGTGGCGCTTCGCCTGCACGCGGTCCACGGTCATGAACGCGGCGCCGCCGCCCAGCAGCAGCGCCGTGGCCACCACCGGATGCGACAGGCGCGTGGCTCCCTCCGGGACCAGCACCAGGGCCACGGCGCCGACCAGCACTCCGCCGCCGAAGGCGACCACGAAGTGCCGGAACTCCTGCTCCAGCCAGCGCGGCCCGATGTGCCTGATCGCGCCCAAGCCGGCGCCCACCGGTATGCAGGCGCCGGCCAAGGCCGTCCACAGCAGCAACTCGACCAATCCGCTCAATCCACGCTCCCGGCAGCAATCGCGCTGGTCATGGGATGTTGGCAATACTCAGGGCTGGGTTCAATCCACGCTCGAGCGGTGTAACGCTCTGGATTCCGCCGTCTCCCTTATGGACCGGTCCTCGTTCATCGGTATCCACCTCCGTCATGGCGTTTCTTGACATAGCTTCCTTTCCAGAGCATGCTGATGCACCCGAGGAGGTGTGGAGAATGGCGGTACAAGTCGGGCAACGGACAAAGTTCTCCAGTCAGGCGAAGCCGGAGTTGCTGGCTTCGCTGCGCGAGATCGCCCGCAGCGATGGTCGCCACTTTCAGGCCGTGCTCGAAGACGCCATGGCCAGCTACATCGAAGCCAGGGCGCAGCAGCGGGTCCGTCCTGAGGTGATGGCCCACTACAGGGCGAGCCTGGAGCGCAATCGGCTGCTGTACAAGCTGCTGGCGCGGTGACTCGCAGCTTCCCCACAATCGAGGAAGTGGTCGCCATACACGACGATCTGCTCATTCAGTTCGGCGGCTCGCCGGGCGTCCGCGACTGGAGTGCGCTGGAGTCAGCCGTCATGCGTCCGCAGATGGGCTACTACGATGATCTGCTCGACGAGGCGGCCGCCATGCTGGAAAGCCTCGCCATGAACCACCCTTTCGTCGACGGCAACAAGCGCACCGCGGTCGGCGCCACCGATGCGTTTCTCGGCCTGAACGGCCATTTCATCGACTGCGAGAGCCGTGCAGCCTACGATCACTTCATGCGCCTGTTCGAGACGAACGCCTTCCGCTTCGCCGAGCTGCGCGCATGGCTCGAAGATCACGTGAAACCGCTGCCGGCGTCTTGACGGTGCTCATGGTGTGCTTGAGCCGAGCGAACTGCCGGGTGCCCAAGTGACCCTTACGCTGCGCTGCTACGCTCGCAGGCACGGCCGCCTGTGGCACGCGATCTGCATCGATCTCGATATCGCCGCCGACGGAGCGTCGTTTCAGGACGCGCGAGCGTCGTTGCTGGTGTGCATAGAACTGTATCTCGAAGCAATCACCGAGTTGCCGCCCGGTGAGCAACGGCGGTTCCTGATCCGGCGATCGCCATGGTACGTGCGCCTCAAGATGGCGTTGCTCGCCGCCCTTCGCTTCGCGCACCGAGAGAAAGGCCGTCCTCGCAGGTTCATGCTCCAATCTCAGGTTGCGGCAGCCGCTTGACGGCCGCCTATTCGTCCAGAGCAGCTATGCCGGTCAACGCAATAGGGGGGCGGTCCGGAAACTCGGCGACCAAGTGCAGTTTTCCGCCCATCGCTTCGACGTACCCGCTGAGTGTGGATAGCAGCAGATCGCTGCGCTGTTCGATGCGAGACACGTTTTCCTGGTTGATCCCGAGCTTCTTTGCTACCCGAGTCTGTGTCTGATTTCGTGCCTTGCGCAGATCGCGAAGAGTCATCTCTTCGGCGATCAGTGCATCGGCCAGCTCCTCGACTCTCTTCCGGCGATCTTCGGGAAGAGCGTCTATTTTGTCTCTGAGTGTAGTACAGCTCATGCGTTCATTATGATTCTAAGATCATATGCTGTCAAGGGCATTATTGTACCGACCGCAGAGGGAGTCATCGAGTTGGATCCGAGCTCAGAAGCCAACCTTGACCCGCAACCGCAGGCTCTCACCATTGGCAGCCATGAACAGGCCATCTGGATCAGCCGCGCAGCCCGTCCCCGAGCGGGCCAGGGTCGTCGTGATCGGCGCCGGCATCGTCGGCAATTGCCTGGTCGCCCACTTGGCGGAGCTGGGCTGGGAGGACCTGGTCCTGATCGACAAGGGGTCGCTGCCCAACCCGGGCGGCTCCACCGGCCACGCGTCCAACTTCATCTTCCCGACCGACCACGGCCGCGAGATCGCCATGCTGACGCTGGAGAGCCAGCGCCAGTACGAGGAGCTGGGGGTGAACACCACCTGCGGCGGCGTCGAGGTCGCGCGCACCGATGAGCGCATGGAGGAGCTGCGCCGGCGCATGACCTCGGCCCGCTCCTGGGGCATCGAGGCGGAGCTGCTGACGCCGGACGAGGTGGTCGCACGCATTCCGTACGTGGACGGCGCGGTGATCAAGGGCGGCTTCTGGATGCCGGCCGTGTCGGTGGTCGACTCGGTGAAGGCCGGCGCCTGCATGCGCGAGCGGGCGCTCGCCAAGGGCGTGCTGACCGTGCTCGACAACACGGAGGTCACCGGGCTGGAGGTCGAGCCCCGCCCGTTCGGCCGGCCGCGCATCCGCACGGTGGTGACCGGCCGCGGCGCGATCGAGGTGGAGCAGGTGGTGGTCGCCTGCGGCGTGTGGAGCCCGCGTGTGGCCGCCATGGCCGGCGCCAGCATCCCCCTCACGCCCGCCGTGCACCAGATGGCGGACATGGGTCCGATCGACCTGATGCAGAAGACCGGCAACGAGATCGGCTATCCGATCGTGCGCGACATGGACGTGTTTATGTACGAGCGGCAGAGCCACGAGGCGATGGAGGTGGGATCCTACGCCCATCGCCCGATCCTGGTGCGCCCGGATGACATCCCCTCGCTGGCAGAGGCGGAGCGCTCGCCCACCGAGATGCCGTTCACGGGCGATGATTTCGCCCCGCAACTCGGCCACGCGCGCGAGATCATGGGCGAGCTGCTCGCCGGCTCCGAGATGCAGTATTCCGTGAACGGGTTGCTGTCCCTGACCCCGGACACGCAGCAGGTGCTGGGCGAGACCGCGGAGGTCGAGGGGCTCTGGTCGGCGGCGGCGGTGTGGATCAAGGAGGGGCCGGGCACCGCGCGGCTGATCGCCGAGTGGATGACCCACGGCTACCCGCGCCTGTGCGACCCGCACGGCTCGGACATCACCCGCTTCTACGCCCACGAGCGCACGGAGCGGCACATCCGCGCGCGCGCGGACGAGCACTTCAACAAGACCTACGGCATCGTCCACCCGCGCGAGCAGTGGGCCAGCGAGCGCGGCATGAACCGCGCCCCGTTCCACGACCGCACCGCGGCGCTGGGCGCCGAGCTGTACGACGCGCGCGGCTGGGAGCGCCCGCAGTGGTACGCGTCGAACGCCGACCTGGTGGAGCGCTACGGCGTGCCCGACCGCCCGCACGAGTGGGACCGGCGCTGGTGGTCGCCGATCATCAACGCCGAGCACCTGCACCTGCGAGAGAAGGTCGGCATCGTCGACCTGAGCGCGTTCCAGCTCTTCGACGTCTCCGGGCCCGGCGTGGTGCCCTACCTGGAGCGGCTGACGGTCAACAAGTGCGACCGGCCGCCGGGCAGCTCGATCTACACCCCGCTGTTGACCCCGGACGGCGGCATCCGCGCCGACCTGACCATCCAACGGCTGGCCGCCGACCGCCTCCGTGTCGTCACCGGCGCCTTCGACGGCGCCCGCGACGAGATGTGGTTCCGCCGCCACCTGCCCGACGACGGCTCGGTGCAGTTCGAGAACCGGTCGTCGGCGCTGTGCACGATCGGCGTCTGGGGACCGGACGCATGCGCGCTGCTCGACGGCATCACCGACACCGGCCTGTCGCAGGCGGAGTTCCCCTACGGGACGCTGCGCGAGGCGATCATCGACGGCGTGCCGGTGACCATGCTGCGCATCTCCTACGTGGGCGAGGGCGGCTTCGAGATCACGACGGCCATGCAGCACGGCGTGCGCCTGTGGGACGCGCTGTGGGAAGCGGGCCGCCCGCTCGGCGCGCGGCCGGTCGGCATCGGCGTGTACGGCACCACCGGGCGCATGGAGAAGGGCTACCTGCTGATGGGCTCGGACCTCACCGCGGAGTACTCGCCGGTGGAGGCCGGCCTGGCCCGCCCGCGCGTGAAGCGCGACGACTTCATCGGCAAGGCGGCCTACCTGAAGGCGCGCGCCGACGGTCCGCTGGCGACGATGTGCGCGCTGACCATGGACGACCACACCGGCGCGGCCGGCATCGACCGCTTCCCGACCGGCGGCAACGAGCCGATCCTGACCCTGGACGGTGAGCGCATCGCCGACGCACGCGGCCGCGAGTCGCGCGTGACCTCGGCCGGCATGGGACCGTCGGTGGGCAAGTACCTGCTGTTCGCCTACCTGCCGGCCGAGCATGCGGAATCAGGAACCCGCCTGCAGGTGCTGTACATGAACGAGCCCTTCCCGGTGACCGTCGCTCCCGGCCTGGCCCTGTTCGATCCGGCCGACAGCCGCATGAAGGCATGAGTTCCCGGCCGCGCCGGCGGCGTTGACCCGTGGCAGATCAGTCCATCGAGCAGACCGAGGCTCAGATCGAGCAGGCTGCGGCCCTGCAGGCCCACCTGGCCGGCGACCGCCATCGGCCCCGCTACCACTTCATGCCGCCGGCGGCGTGGATGAACGACATCAACGGCGCGCTGTTCTGGCGCGGGCGCTACCACATCTTCTACCAGATCAACCCGCACGGCGCGTATTGGCACCGCATCCAGTGGGGTCACGCCTCCAGCGTCGATCTCGTGCACTGGGTGCACCACCCGGTCGCGCTGGAGCCGGACCCGCACGGACCCGACCGCGTCGGCTGCTTCAGCGGCGGCGCCCTGGTCAGCAAGGAGGGCGTGCCGACCCTCATCTACTTCGGCAACCCCGACGGCGTCTGCATCGCGGAAAGCCATGACGATCTGCTGATCCACTGGACCAGGCATCCCGACAACCCCGTGATCCCGCAGCCGCGCGAAGGCGACGCGGACTTCGGCCGTTACGAGGTGCACGACCCCTGCGCGTGGCTGGACGGCGACACCTACTACGCGGCGGTCAACCGCCGCCATCCGAACGGCGCGGGCGACGCCGCGTACCTGTTCAAGTCGCAGGACCTGCGCCGCTGGCGGTTCGTCGACACCTTCTACCGGTCACGCCGCGAGTGGACGGAGCCGGACGAGGACTGCGCCGTCCCCGACTTCTTCCCTCTCGGCGACCGCCACATGCTGCTGTTCTGCAGCCACCTGCAGGCCACCCAGTACTACCTGGGCGACCTGCGCGGCGAGCGGTTCCATCCCCGGGTCCACGGCCGCATGAGCTGGGAAGGGGGCCAGCTCGGCGGCCCGCGCACCCTGCTGGATGGCGCGGGGCGGCGCATCTTCTTCGACTGGGTGCGCGAGATCCTTGGAGAGGAGCGCGAGCGCGCGGCCGGCTGGTCGGGAGTGATGACGCTGCCGCGCATCCTGGGGCTGGCCGCCGACGGCACCCTGACCATCGACCCGGCGCCCGAGGTGGAGCGGTTGCGCTACCGCCACCAGCGCCGCCAGTCACTCGCCGTGGCAGACGGCGCCGATACGGTGGTGGCCGGCGTCGCCGGTGACATGCTGGAACTGGCGCTGGAGATCGACTCGGCGCAGGCGGCCGAGGTGGGCGTCGCGGTGCGCTGCTCGCCCGACGGCGCGGAGCAGACGCCGGTCGTGTACGACGCGTGGGCCGGAGTCATCCGCGTCGACGTGAGCCGCTCATCGCTGGACCGCCGGATCGTCTACTACCGCTACCGCACCAGCAGCAACGGCCGTGTCCTGATGGACACGCTGCCGCCGAATGAACGCACGGTCACGGCTCAGGAGGCACCGTTGAGACTGGCTGCCGGGGAGCCTCTGAGGTTGCGCCTGTTCCTGGACCGGTCGCTGCTGGAGGTGTATGCCAACGGCCGCCAGTGCGTGACCCAGCGAATCTATCCGACTCGCGACGACGCCGTCCAGGTCCGGCTGCTGGCCCGCGCCGGCGCCGCCACCGTGCGCCGGCTGGACGCCTGGGATCTGGCTCCGGCCCATCCCTGACGTGCGTCGGCGCGGACCGGCGCGACGCTCTCAGATGCGGCCGGTGCGGCGGAGCAGCTTCAGGTGGTTGCGCACGTTGTCGTGCTCGAAGTAGGCATCCTGCAGGTGGCGCATGCCCGTGGAGCGGAGCGCGGTGCGGCCGTGCAGGACGCGGTGGCTGGCCATCAGCATGATGTGGCCGGCCTCCAGACGGCAGGACGCCCGGACACCGGGGTCGTTCATGCGCGTCGACAGTTCGTGGTAGGCGGCGTAGAAGTCGTTCAGCCGCGGCTCTGACAGCGGAATGGGCTGCATCTGCTGCGTGTTGAAGCGCACCAGCCGAACGTTGCCGCCGGCGTCCAGGTTGATCACGGGATTGACCGCGTAGCTCTCCTCATCGTCGCTGAACAGGCGGAACGGCACCGGCACCGCACAGAGCGCGTCGAACTTCTCCGGGTGGTCGCGGCGCAATCCGTCCACCACGCCGAACGCGTCCACGATCGCGGAGTCGCCGCCCTCGCACTCGTTCACCAGCATGTGCAGGAGCTGCACGCTCGGCGGCCAGTTGTAGCTGGTGAAGTCGTTGTGCGGGGCGAGCGCCAGCTTCGTGTGCGCGATGCTGTAGCCGGCCGGATCGACCACGACGTTGTGGATGCGGTCGAACACCACCTCGCGGATCGGCCCCAGGCGGGCGGCGAGCTGCTCCGAGGAGTCCGGCTCGGTGGGGGCGCCGACCAGCACGCACGCGCCGGTCTCCAGGAAGTCCTCGATCAGGTCCGCGGCGGTGCGGTCGTGGTCCAGGAATCGCCGGTAGTCGAACTGCCGCGGCCGGAAGCTGCCGTCCCAGTAGCGCAGCTCGGTGCGAGGCAACTCGATGAGGCCGTGGATCTCACTCGACCGGTAGCGCGTCCGGTGCCCGTCCGGCCACGCGATGGCGATCGCCTCGTCCTCGCGGCCGGGACGCTCGATGGCGACCTGGCGGGGCCGCAGGTCCGCAGCGACCCGGAAGAGGTGGAACCGCTTCTCCGTGGTCTGCTCGACCCGGCATTCGCTGCAGCCGCAGTTGTCGCGCAGCCACAGGTAGGGAAGATCGGTCTGCGCGCCATCCTGCCAGACCGCGGCCAAGGCTTCGCCGTTCTCGGCGACACTGCTGATCGAGTGATACATGGCGGACCCTCAATCGGTGATGACCGGCCCGGAACCCGGGCACGCGAACTACCGCGTATCAAGGAGTGCCGTTTCGACCTGTGTCAAGAGTTTTTGGAAAAAATTAACGCGCGGCGCCGGGGCTGTTGACCCGCGTATAGGTCCCGCATACACCATGCGCAACGGGAGAGTTACAGGCATGCATACGACGACGACGCCGGACGCGCCCACGGTGAGCTTCACCCACATGGCGGACGGCACCCGAGAGGACTACGAGCTGCTCGCGCGGTTCGAGGACGAGTTCGCCGCCGGCACCGCCGACCGGGTGCTGGGGCAGCTCCGCGCGCTGTCCGGATCGCTGGCCGGCTACCAGGTGGACCGGCTGGAGCACTCGCTGCAGACCGCGACGCGCGCCTACCGCGACGGCGCGGAAGAGGAGATGGTGGTGGCGGCCCTGCTGCACGACATCGACGACCTGCTGGCCCCGCACAGCCACGGGGAGCTTTCCGCCCTCATCCTGCGCCCCTACGTGACCGAGCGCACATACTGGATCGTCCGCCACCACGGGCTGTTCCAGCTCGTCTACTACGGCCACTTCCGCGGCTGGGACCCCAACGCGCGCGACAGGTATCGCGACCACCCGTGGTACCAGGACGCCGTGGACTTCTGCCACCGCTGGGACCAGTGCGCGTTCGACCCCGACTACGAATCGCTGCCGCTGGAATTCTTCGAACCGATGGTGCGCCGCGTGTTCGCGCGCGAGCCGTTCAGCCTTGCCCCCAGGGAGCACTCATGACCACGCAACCGCAGAGCGTCGACCAGTCCGACCGCATCGTCCCGATCAACCTGCGCCAGAGCGGCCGGACCCCGACCGAGCTGCTGATCTCCACCCGCGTGCGCAAGTCGCCCTACTGGCACCTGTCGCACGCGGCGGGCTGCTGGCGCGCGACGGTCTACAACCGCATCTACCACCCGCGCGGCTACGTGCGGCCGGAGGACGGCGGCGCGGCGGCCGAACACGAGGCGCTGACACACCACGTCACCATGTGGAACGTCGCGGTCGAGCGCCAGATCCGGGTCAAGGGGCCGGACGCGGAGCGGTTCACGGACTACGTCATCACCCGCAACGCGAAGCGCATCAAGCCCCTGCACGCCAAGTACGTCATCCTCTGCAACGAACGGGGCGGCATCCTCAACGACCCGGTGCTGCTGCGCCTGTCGGAAGACGAGTTCTGGTTCTCGCTCGCCGACTCCGACCTGCTGTACTGGCTGCAGGGGGTCAACGTCGGCATGCGCATGGATGTCGAGATCGACGAGATCGACGCCTGCCCGGTGCAGATCCAGGGGCCGAAGTCGGAGGCGCTGATGGCCGACCTGGTGGGCGAGGGGATCCGCGACATTCCCTATTACGGGGTCATGGAGGCGGAAATCGCCGGCTGTGATGTCGTCATCTCCCAGTCCGGCTTCTCGGGCGAGAAGGGCTACGAGATCTACCTGCGCGACGCCACCCTGCACGCCGAGAAGCTCTGGAACGCGGTGCTGGAAGCGGGCAAGGCGCACCAGCTCATGGTCATAGCCCCCGGCCACCAGCGCCGTATCCAGGCCGGCATCATGTCCTGGGGCCAGGACATCGACCACGAGACCCTGCCGTTCCAGTGCGACCTGGCCTACCAGGTGCCCCGCAAGAAGAAGGCCGACTACATCGGCAAGGCGGCGCTGGAGCGCGTCCGCGAACAGATCGAAGCCGGCAATCCACCCTTCAAGATGACGATGGCCGGCATGACCATGGGCGGCAAACCCATCGACGACTACGCACCCGACTTCTGGCTGGTGTCCGACGCCGACGCGGGCGATCCGATCGGCTTCCTGACCTCGCCGTGGTACGCGCCGGAGCTCGGCTGCAACATCGGGATGGGGTGGGTGCCGGTCGGACGGTCGGCCATAGGCACCGAGCTCACCGTGTGGCTGCCTGACGAGTACGCCAGCGAGCCGGGCAAGCCCGACCGCGCGCAGGTGTGCGAGGTGCCGTTCCGCCCGTCGGTCAATCCCTCGGCACGCGAGATCGCGCACGCCCGCGGCGAGGACGCCACGATCTGAGCGGCTGGCGAGCGTGACTGCCGGAATCGCCGACGGCGAGCCGCCCCTCGACCGGGAGCGGCTGTTCCGCGGCGAGATCCTGGCGTTCCGGCGGATGCCGTCCATGGCGGCCCTGGCGGAGCGGGCGCGGGAGATGGCCTGCGCGGCGTTCGCGCCGCATGCCCCGCCGGACGCTCAGGCGTCGCTCGATCGCGCGGAGTTCCTGGCGCGGGCCGGGGACCTCCGGCGCTCGTTCATGCGGGACGCAGAGGTACGTGCGGCGTTTCGGGCGATGATTGAGGCGCTGGGGCTCGACCCCGCCTCCACCTGCTCCGACCGCCTCATCCTGCGCCTGCAGCCAAGCGGCGACACCCACCGCGGCCGGCGCGTGCGGGATCTGCCCGCGCACCGGGACACCTGGGGTTCCAACGTCATGGCGCAGATCAACCTGTGGGGGCCGGTGTTCCCGGTCGAGGCGGGCGCCACCATGGTGATCTGGCCGGCGCTGTTCGAACGGCAGGTGCCGAACACCAGCGCCGAGTGGGACCTGGAACGGCTGCGCGAGTCGCCCGGGCGCTATCCGCTGCTGCCCGAGTGCCGGGCGGCGCTGGACGACGCCGCGGGGGTCCCGGTGCTGATCGAGCCCGGCGACCTGCTGTGCTTCTCCGGGGCGCACCTGCACGCCAGCCGTCCCAACCGGACGGGCCGGACGCGGGTGAGCATCGACAGCCGCATCGTCGACCGCGGCGACGTGCGCGCCGGACGCGGGGCGCCGAATGTCGACGGCCGCGCTCCGCGGGTCGCCCCGGAGTGGTTCCGCGGCGTCGCGGACGGCCGTCCGCTGGGGTGAGGGTGACGGGCAGCGCCGGTTCGGGCGACGATCGGGGCGTCACCCGGGCAGGAGGAACAGCATGACCAGCTACCAGATCGTCGAGTGGGGCGCGCCGCTCGCCGAGAACCACTATGAGACGCCGGAGCCCACGGGAACCGAGGTGCTGTTGCGCGTGACCTCCTGCGGCGTCTGCCACAGCGACCTGCACATCCGCGCCGGATACTTCGACATGGGCCATGGCAACCAGCGCCGGCTGGAGAACGTCGGCGTGAAGCTGCCGCTGACGCTCGGGCACGAGCCGGTCGGCGAGGTCGCGGCCCTGGGCCCCGACGCCACCGGCGTGTCGGTCGGCGACAAGCGCGTGTGCTGGCCGTGGGTGGGCTGCCGGAGCTGCGCCGCCTGCGGGCGCGAGGAGGACATCTTCTGCGAGGCCGGCCGCTACCTGGGCGCCCGCGTGGACGGCGGCTACAGCGACTACATGCTGGTGCCGCATCCGCGCTACCTGCTGCCCTACGACGGGGTGGAGGAAGCGGCGGCCGCCACCTACGCGTGCGCGGGCATCACCGCCTACGCGGCGCTGAAGCGGGCCGTCGGCGGCCTGACCCGTGACGACACGCTGCTGCTGGTGGGGGCGGGCGGCCTGGGGACCAGCGGCCTGCGCGTGGTGCCCGCCATGACCGAGGCGAGGGTCGTCGTGGCCGACACCGATCCGGCCAAGCGCGAGCTGGCCGAACGGCTCGGCGCGGCACAGACCATCGACAACGGCGACCCCGATGCTGCCGCCCGGCTGAAGGAGCAGACCGGCGGCGTGGCCGCGTCGGTGGACTACGTCGGCATGCCGCAGACCACCCTGTTCGCGATCGACACGCTGCGCCGCGGCTGCACGCACGTGGTCGTCGGCCTGTACGGCGGCGCGCTGGACATGCCGATGCCCAACCTGATCTACAAGCTGCTGAACCTGCGCGGCTCGCACGTCGGGACCCCGCAGGACCTCGCCGAGTTGCTCGAGCTGCGCCGCGCCGGCCGGATCGAGCCGCCGCCGATCGCCGAGCGCCCCCTCAGCGAGGTCAACGACGTCCTCGCCGAGCTCACCGAAGGCAAGATCGAAGGTCGGATAGTCCTGCGCCCGTAGCACCGGGGAGGGAAGTCCCGCCGGCCATCCGTTCCGAGCGCCGGTACACGACGTCCCAGGTCGCCCGCGTGGCAGGGGTTCATCCCAACACCGTCCGCCTTTACGAGCGAATCGGGTTTCTGGCGCCGATATCGCGAACGGCGAACCGCTATCGTTCGTTCTCGGAGCGGGATCTCGCGCAGATGCGCATCGCTCGCCTGGCGGTCGGCGGTCCGTACGTCGTCCGGAAGACTTTGGCCGTGGAAGCGGCGCGGCATGCCGCGCTTGGTGATCTCGAAGCCGCCCGGGAGCTTGCCGGCCGGTTCGCGTCGCTCGTCGCGGCGGAGGAGCAGCGGGCGCTCCGGGCGGCCGAAGCGCTCGACCGGTGGGCAGACGGGCGAGCGAGCGGCGAAGGAGAGCGGGGCATGGCGA
Organism: Spirochaetaceae bacterium; assembly: GCA_028818385.1. The sequence continues at coordinate 28,147 of JAPPNY010000110.1, read as the reverse complement.
TCTCGGCGGCCGCCGAGCGCGTCGGCGCGAGCACGACGGCGCTGCGCGACTGGGAGCGTAACGGCCTGATCGCGGTGCGCAGGGATCCGCGAAACGGCTATCGCACGTACACGACTGCGGATGTCGACCGGCTCCGGGTGATCCGCACGCTGCTGCGTGCCCGCTACAGCGCCATGTCGATCCTGAGAATGATGACCCACCTGGACCGCGGCGGCGCGGAGGTCCCTTCGATCGTGATCGATGCGCCTCGCGGCGACGAGACCGTCTACTCGGCTACCGACCGCTGGCGGAGCTCGCTCCGGGAGGCCGGGGTGCGGGCCGAGCGGCTGCTGAGCGCGATCGGGAGGCTGATGACCAACCCGGATTAGCAACCCTCCACTGGCACCCCAACGTCGACACTGATCGGCGAAGAGAGGACGGGGATATGCCGGCGATCGAGGTGCGAGCACTGACGAAACGTTTTCGCGTACCGGTACGCGGCTCCGGTCTGGCTGCGGCGCTCGGCAGCCTGCTCCGCCGATCCTACGATGTGATCGAGGCGATCCGGGACCTGTCCTTCGCCGTGGACAAGGGCGAGATGATCAGTTTGCTCGGACCCAACGGGGCCGGCAAGACCACGACGCTCAAGCTCCTAGCGGGCCTGCTGTTCCCGACCGGGGGCGAGGTGTCGGTGCTGGGGCACACGCCGTGGCGGCGGCCCAAGGAGTACCTGCGTCAGATCTCGATGGTGCTGGGCAACAAGAGCCAGTTGACCTGGGACATCCCGGCGCGCGACTCGTTCGAGGTACTGCGGGAGATCTACCGGGTGCCGCGTGACGCGTACCGCAGGACCAGCACCGAGCTCATCGACCTGCTCGATGCCGGCGCGCTGCTCGCGAAGCCCGTGCGGACGCTGTCCCTGGGCGAGCGCATGAAGTGCGAGCTGATCGCGGCGTTCCTGCACCGCCCTCGCCTGGTGTTCCTGGACGAGCCGACGCTGGGTCTGGACGTCACCATGCAGCGCAGGCTGCGGGATTTCATCGCGGAACGAAACGCGGATGGCGTGACCGTGCTGCTCACCAGCCACTACATGGCCGACGTGCAGGCGCTCTGCCGGCGCGTGCTGCTCGTCGATGAGGGCCGGCTGCTCTTCGACGGCATGCTCGACGACCTGAGCGCGCGGGTCGCGCCGTTCAAGCTGCTGACCGTGACCACGCGGACGCCGCTGCCGGCGACGCGCGTGCTGCGGTCCACCGACCAGGAACTGGCCTTGCGCGTCGAGCGGGAGTCGGTGGCTCGCGTAACCGGCGCGCTCATCGAGCGATTGAGCCCGACCGACCTGAAGGTCGAGGACCCGCCGATCGAGGACGTGCTCGACCGCGTGTACGGCCGGGGGGAGCGGCCGTGAGGGCGGCGCTGGCGCTCGTCGCCCATACCTGGACCACGTGGTTTCAGTACAAGGGGTTCTTTTTCCTGCTGGCATTCGGGTGGATGACGCAGCCCCTGATCTTCCTCCTCGTCTGGTCGAACGCCGCCGCGTTCGGCGCGATCGGCGGCTATGCGCGGGGAGACTTCGTCGCCTACTACCTGGTGCTGATCCTGGTCAATCAGCTCACCTTCGCGCAGGCCACGTGGACGGTCGGGGACCTCATCCGGGACGGCACCATGAACACCATCCTCCTACGGCCGATCGCACCGATCGTCGACACCGTTGCCGCGGAGATCGCCGGCAAGGTCGTGTTCCTGTCGTTCGCGGTTCCGGTCGCCGGTCTGTTGCTGCTCGTCCTGTCGCCGGCCGATGTCCGGTTGCCGGGAGATCCGATCCTGTTCGTGATCACGTTGCTGGCCGCCTGGGCTCTGCGGTTCCTGTGGGGCTACTGGCTGGCGCTGACGGCGTTCTGGAGCACAAGGTCCAATGCCCTTGTGCTGATGCAGGACGCGCTCGTCTTCGTGTTCGCGGGCCAGGTCGCGCCCACGGATCTGCTGCCGGGCGGCTTGCGGACCGTCGCGGAATGGCTGCCGTTCCGATACATGCTGGGATTCCCGATCGAGGTGCTGCTGGGCAGGGTGCACGAAGGCGCGCTGACACGGGGGCTGATCCTGCAGATCGCGTGGCTGACCGTGGCCGGCGGGCTGGCGTACTCGTTCTGGCGGCTGGGCGTGCGGCGCCATGCCGCCGTAGGAGGCTGAGGCCGTGCCGAGTCTGCTGTTGTGCCTCGCAGGGCATTCCCTGCGGTCGATGATCGCGTACCGCACCCAGTTCTGGATCGAGTTGCTGGGCGCCGGCGTCCGGCTCGCGACCGGCGTTCTGAGCCTGACCGTGATCTTCGGCAACGTGGGCACGATCAACGGCTGGTCGGAAGCGAGCGCCGGGGTCGTGCTCGGCGTGTTCTTCATCGTCACCGGGCTGCACGGCATCGTGTTCGGACCCAGCATCAGCGCGCTGTCGGGATACGACGGCGCCATCGTGAGCGGCACGCTGGACTTCCATCTGCTGCGCCCGCGAAGCACCCAGGTGCTGGTGAGCGTCTCACGCTGGGCACCCCTCATCTGCGTCGAGTTGATCATCGGCTCGGTCCTCGTCGCACGTGCGTTGGCTTCGCTGGAGAGCGAGCTCTCGGCCTGGCAGATCGTCGTCTTCATCTGCTCGGTGTTCATGAGCGTGTCGATCCTCTACTCCCTGACTTTGTCGCTGGCCAGCCTGATGTTCTGGAAGGCGGACTTCCTGTTCACGTGGCTGTTGCGGCCAGTCGTCCAAATGGCCCGGTTCCCGGCTGACCTCTACCCGGGATGGCTGAAGCTGCTGCTGACGTGGATCGTGCCGGTGGGAGTGCTCACGACGGTCCCGGCGCAGATCCTGCTCCACGGGATCTCGCTGCCGATGTTGTCGGCTGCCGGCGCCCTCGCAGCCGGCGGCCTGGTCGCGACGAACCTGTTGTTTCGAGCGGGACTCCGGCGCTACGCGAGCGCATCGAGCTGAACCGGCGCCCCCGGACGGCGTCACGCCGATCAGGGAGCGCCGGCCGCCTCCCGCGCCGCCGCCGCGTCAATTGCCGTCACCGCCGCCTCGACGATAGTCGCCAGCGCCCCGTCCAAACGCTCCACGATCTGATCGACCGCCACGTCGACCACCACATCCGACGCCGCGTCGGCAGCAGCTTGAAGCGCCGACTCCGTGGCTGTCTCGACAACCGACGAGATCGCGGTCTCCAGCAGCGAGTTCACCGCGGCCTCCGCCATCGAAGTCGAGCCGATCGCCACGATCGCGGCCACCACGCAGAGCGCACCGCCCAGGATCGACAGCCCGTACCCGTTGACCTTGCGCGTCAGGGCGAGCAGCAACCCAACCCCCGACAGCAGGAGACCGATGACCGCCGTGGGGATCGCGACCAGCCCCAGGAACGGCACCCATGAGATGGAGAGACCCACGGCGCCCAGGACGACCGCCACCACTCCAAGGGAGAAAGCGACGAGGCCGACTTCCGATCGGCCGGCAGGTGGCAGATCCGGCAGGTTCAACTTCGCTCAGTCGCGCGGCCAAGTCGCTTGTGCATCGTCCTTCCCATCTCCTGCCCTCGTTCTATTCTACATCCGGCGTGACGCGAGCTCATCCCGCTGAGCCGCTCGCCCGGTCGATACGGATCTTCCGCGGCCCGACTTCCATCCTGAATCGATCCTCGCCTTACGCGCCGAATTGACAGGGGTATCGGCGGCCCCTAGCGTCCTGATCCGACATGCCTGATACCTATCGTCTGATTCAGGTGGGCACCGGCGGGCGCGGTGTCCCCTGGTGCTCTCAGTTCCTGCCTGCGCACGTGGCCGCCGGCCGCCTGGAGGTGGTGGCGGCGGTGGACGTCAATCCCGAGGTGCACGAGAACGCGCAGAACCATCTCGGCCTGCCGCCCGAGCGGTGCTATACCGACCTGCAGCGTGCCTGCGCGGAGAACCCCGCCGACATCTGCACGGTGGTGGTGCCGCCGGCGTTCCACGAGTCGGTGGTGGACGCGGCGCTCGCGCACGACATGCACGTCATCTCCGAGAAGCCGATCGCCGACACCCTGGAAGCGTCGGTACGCATCGCCGACAAGGTGCGGCGCGCCGGCAGGAAGATGGGCGTGACCATGAGCCACCGCTTCGACCAGGACAAGACCACGCTGCGCCACGAGCTGCGCTCCGGCCGGCCCGGCGCGATCGACTACCTGGTGTGCCGCTTCACCTGCGGCCTGCGCAACTTCGGCGACTGGGGCGCCCGTTTCCGCCACACCATGCAGGAGACGCTGATGATCGAAGGGTCGGTGCATCACCTGGACATCCTCGCCGACCTGGCCGGCTCGAAGTGCGACACCCTCTACTCACAGACCTGGAACCCGCCCTGGGGCGAGTACGGCGGCGGCTCGCAGGGCCACGTGATGATGACCTTCGAGAACGGCACGCGCGCCATCTACGAGGGCGCCAAGACCAACGCCTGCGGCTTCAACGGCTGGGCGCGGGAGTACGTCCGTGCCGAGTGCGAGCACGAGACGCTGATCATGGATCACCGCCGCATCGAGCGGTTCCCCTACTCCCCGAAGAACCAGAGCCGCGAGGGGCAGGGGCAGGCGGTGCCGCTGCTGGAGCAGCGCTACTGGAAGGACGCCTGGCTGCTGGAGCAGTTCCTGGACTGGCTGGACGGCGGTCCGCCGATGGCGACCAACGTGGAGGCCAACCTGCAGTCGGTGGCGCTGATCTTCGCCGCCATCGAGAGCAGCCGCACCGGGCAGCCGATCAAGGTCCAGGAGTTCCTGCAGGCCGCCCGCGACCGCGAGCGCCAGGCCGCCGGGCAGTAGGGGCGCACCCATGTACGCGCGCGAGGGCCGCACGTTCGGCGACACCTGGTACTTCGTGCGCGGGGAGGAGGCGCATCTCTTCTGCCTGATGAAGCCCGCTGGAAGCGAGCACGGGTGGGACATCGGCCACCTGGTCAGCCGCGATCTGCGTAGCTGGGACGACGCCGGAACCGCGTTGCGGCGGGGAGCGCCGGGTGCGTGGGATGACAAGGGCCTGGCGACGGGGAGCGTGATCGAGCGCGGCGGTACCTACTGGATGGCCTACACCGGGCACCACTCGGGAGACGAGTACATGGTGCAGCGCGTGGGCATGGCGGTCTCACGGGATCTCCACCACTGGGAGAAGATCGAGGAGAACCCGGTGACGGAGGCTGCGCCCCCCCACTACGAGCTCCTGTCATCGGGCAAGCGAATCATGGTGCACTGGCGGGATCCGTTTCTCCTGGCCGACGGCGAGCGCGTGCTGCAGCTCGTGTGCGCGCGGCGCACCCACGGCGATCCGACGTCACGCGGCACCGTCGGCGTGGCCGAAAGCAGGGACATGCGCCGCTGGAAGCTCCTGCCTCCGCTCGAGCACGACCGCATGACCGAAGAGATGGAGGTGCCACAGGTCTACCGCATCGGCGGGCGCTGCTACCTCGTCTTCTGCACGATCGCGGGCGACACGCGGGTGCCCGACATGCTGTCGCCGGCGTTCACGCGCCGGTTCCCGGGCCACCGCTTCCGCCGCGGCGACTACAGCATGGTCGGCCCTTCACCCCTCGGTCCGTTCCGGATCCACGGCACCGGAGAGATCTTCGCTCGGTCGCCGGTCACGGTGTACGCAAGCCAGCTCGTGGACTTCCGGGGTGAGTGGTTTCTGCTGGGAACCGAGCACTCCGAGGGCGGCGCCCGCATTTCGGATCCCTACCCGGTCATCGCGGACGAGACCGGCGTGCACGTGACCGTCAGCGGCTGACGCGGACGTGCCAATGGCGCCTCAGGGACCGGTGCGCAGAGCGGCGAGCCGAGGGAGGATGTGCGGCGCATCCTTCGCCTCACAGAGCGGCTGAAGCTCGGCGTCGACCGTGCGCCAATCGAGCCGCGAACCCGTGCGGATCAGGATGCCCTCGATGTCTGCCCAGTCGCGCGAGCGATCCGCAAACGCCTTGAGAACGACGAGATCCTCCGCCGAGCAGGTATGCAGACGGAAGTCAGCCAGGAAGCGCGTTCGACGACCCGTTCCTCGAATGGCAGGCCCCCGAGGGAGACCCCAGCGCTGCAGCGCCAAGCCGCCGATGAAGCAGAACTTCCAGCCGCGTTCGCGGCAGAACGCCTGTACCTCACCCGCCAGGAGAAACAGATCGCGCATGCCGTATCCTGGAGAAGATCGCCTGTTGTTCGATCAGACCTGACGTGGTTCGGACCGGGCGAGCGTAGCCTGGAACGCACCGTTCAGAGACTCGATGACACTGGCGATCTCGACGTTGCGCAGCTCCTCCCGCCGCAGTTCCGCAAGCCGTGCGCCGGCGACTCGCCACCGTTCGACGAATGCGCGCATGTCAGTCTTCGGATCGCCATGCATGGCGGGCTACATGTTACGCCGGTGGAACAGTTTGCACAACAATCGGTCCGCTATGCGGGCGCCGGTGGGTTGGTAGGATCGCCGATCGTTGCTACCGTTCGCTTCCCATGACACTCGAACAGATGCGGCAGCGCATGTACGTGGACGGCTGGTGCGTGATCGAGGACGTGATCCCGCCCTCGGACATCGACGACGTCCACGACAGCGTGCTGCGCACGGTCGACCGGTACAAGCACACCCGCAAGAACGCTCCGGCGAACATCGGCGCGGTGTCCGGGATGATCGTCTACGACCAGTCCTTCGCGCCCTACCTGGCCGAGCCGCGCCTGCTCGGGCTGGCCGAGTCGCTGCTCGGAACCGACCTGCGCATCTCGTTCAACTCCAGTATCGTCAACTATCCTGGCAACGAGCGCTCCAAGTGGCACGCGGACTGGCCGTTCAATCAGCAGAATGCCGGCCACATCCGCGCCCCCTATCCGGACGCCGTGTGCCACCTGACGACCCTGTGGATGCTCACCGACTTCACCGCCGAGAACGGCGGCACGCTCATCGTCTCCGGCAGTCATCGCTCCAGCGACAACCCCTCCGGCGGCGTCGAGGTGCCGCCGTTCGAGCCCTACCCGACGGAGGTATGCGTGACCGGCCGGCCCGGCTCCGTGGTGGTGTGCGACAGCAGGCTGTGGCACGCCGCCGGCGCCAACCGGTCGAACGCGCCCCGCGTCGGGCTGGCCGTGCGCTACGCCCCGTGGTGGCTGAACCTGGAGGTGCTGCGACCGGGGTCTCCAGACCGCCAGCGGATCCTGGACGCCAATCCCGACCTGACCGAGAACGAGGTGCCGCCGGTGCCCCGTGACGTCTTCGATGGCCTGCCCGCCACCGTGCAGCCGCTGTTCCAGCACTGGGTAGCCGCATGACCCAGGCGCAGCAGGCTGCCCTCAAAACCGACTATCACCGCGACGGCTACGCGGTGGCGCGCGGCTTCATGAACCGGGCGGAGGTGGCGGACATCAACGCCCACATCGACGCGCTCATCGACCGGTTGCCCGAGCTGGACGAGGGCACGGCGTTCTACGAGGTGGCAGGCGACCCGGAGAGCATCATGCGCCTGCAGTACTTCGGCCGGTACGACCAGGACCTGCAGGACCTCTACCAGAGCGAGCGGATGGTCGGGCTGGCCGCCGACCTCCTCGACGACGCCGCGGTCCCGAAGGAGTTGCAGTGGTTCGCCAAGCCGCCGCGCGTGGGCAAGGTGACGCCGCCCCATCAGGACGGCTTCTACTTCAAGCTGGAGCCGAGCGAGGCTCTGACCTTCTGGATCGCGCTGGACGAGGTGGACGAGGAGAACGGCTGCATCCGCTACCTGCCGGGCTCCCACCTGCAGGGCTACCGCCCGCATGCCATGTCCAACGTGATGGGCTTCTCGCGCGGCGTCACCGACTACGGCGACGCCGACCTGGCCGCCGAGCACGCGATCATCGCCTCGCCCGGAGACCTGATCGTCCACCACTGCATGATCGTCCACCGCGCCGACCCCAACCCGAGCGATCGGTCGCGCCGCGCCCTGGGACTGGTCTATTACGCGGGCCGCGCCCGCGTCACCGAGCAGTCCGAGGCGTACGTGGACGAGCTGATCAAGAAGTGGGTCGCCGAGGGCCGCGCCTAAGCTCAGCCGGCCGAGGCTCCGGGCTTCGAAGCGGCGACCGAAGCTCCGGGAACATCATCGGGTTCGTGGTCGGCGCCCCACTGCTGGTACCGCTTGCACCACGTGGTGAGTGTTCTTGCCACCTCGGGGGACACCTCGAACGACCCAGAGACGCGGACACGGGACGCCAGGTCCACGCCCTCCTGGAACAGGTAACCCGGTACCTCGGCGGCGAGGCGGCCGGCGATCTCGTTCTTGACGAAGCATGCCGAACCGGTGGCATAGAAGTGGTGCCAGATGGCCCTCGACAGGATCACCTGGACGGCAAGGCGAGGGGGAATTTCCGACCGATTCGCCAGATCCTGCTGCGGATGCAACCGGTTGACGTCACGATTCCAACGTCGGAGTCGTCGATGACAGGCAAGAATCTCCTCGCGCGTGGGCACCGGCAGGGTGTCCACGCACGACGGGTCGCCGTAGAGGACTTGGCCATGGTCATGGATTCGCAGCAACTCCTCGGGAACCGTCACGAGGTGCCGAGTCACCGCCCGCAGATCCCACGTGACCGCCCACGGCCGCTCGAGGTCGGATCGTCTATGCATGATCGGCGCCATATGCACCGCGCCGCCGTAGGCCGCGGCTGCCGCGTCGATGCACGCCTGCAGGCGGTTGGCAGCACTGTCGGCAGCATCCTGCCGGAGTATCGTGATCTGGTCGATGTCGCCGGGGCCGGGGACGTAGCCGCCGGTAGCCCGGCTGCCGATCAGCACGACGGCCTCGACCGAGCTCGCGAAGTCTGCGCGCACTCCTTCGATGTAGCGGTCGAGTATGGCCCGGGCCGTGACCTCTGACTTGTCAGGCCTCATCAGGGGATGGCGCAAGAGTGGCGTAAGCTGTGGCGCAAGAGTGGCGCAAGATCACGCACGTCCATCGCGCGGACGGTACTCCTGGCGGTTCGTGCTCCCGGACCGCGTCAACAGCCCCTTGTCGACCAGGGCCTTGAGGTCGCGCTGCAGCGTCCGGCGAAGGCGTATCCGGGCATAGCTCTTCCAGCTCGCCGATCGTGATCCGACCATGGTCGAGTTGGTGATGGGAGAAGCGCGGGGCGAAGCTCACGTCTCCGTCCTCCGCAAAGTGGGCGGAATGCAGTGGGCTCCGGGTGGGCGCCCGACGATCGGGGCCGGACCCGGAGCCCTCGAGTCCGCGGAGAAGTCTGCCGGAGCGGCCTATTGCTGGACGAACTCGGCGTCGATCTCGATGCGGACTTCCGCGCCGACGATCACGCCGCCGTTGTCCAGGCGGTTGTCCCACGCAACACCGAAGTCGTGTCGGTCGATGGTGGTGCGGCCTTCGATGCCGACCACGGTGGCTCCGCCCGGACCCTGGACCGGGCCGACGATCGTGATCGGCAGCTCGATCTGCTGGGTCACGCCGCGGATCGTGAGATCGCCGACCACGACGACGCCATCCTCACCCATCATGAGGCTGGTGCTGGTGAAGGTGATCGTCGGATGGTTCTCGACGTCGAAGAAGTCGGCGCTGCGCAGGTGGTTGTCGCGCCGGTCGTTGTTGGTGTCGATGCTGGCTACCTGGATCGTGGCCATCAGCGAGAAATCGCCCATGTTTTCGGCGTCGTAGGTGAAGGAGGCGTCGAAGTCGTTGAACGAGCCGGTGGTCTTGGCGACTACGAGGTGGGCGACCCGAAAGCCGACGTTGGTGTGGGCCTTGTCGACCTTGAACTCGGCGGCGAGCGCAACGTGCGCGAGCACGAAGAACGCCACCGTGGCGAAGAGGAGCTTGCGAATCATGGGTAAGTTCCTTTGGGTGTGATGTACGCTCAGATCCTGAGCGCCGGGGAAGCTTGGCATGGCATCTACCCCGGAGTCCAGATGATCCGGACCCGCTGAGCCTTACTTAGCGGAACGAACATTCTTCGTCAAGTACTCCATCGTCTGCGCGGTCCGCTTATCGTCGATCGTTCCCCAGCGGCACCAGCAGATCAGCTCGTCCACGCCGTTCGAAGCGAGTTCGGCCATGTGTTTGCTCAACGCACGCGGGGTGCCGACAATCGCGCGCTCCGCGAGGTACGCGGCCACTTGGGCGTCATCCGGCTCGGGCAGGCCCACCAGCCGGTTGCGGCGGCTGAGGGTCCAGCGCGCGGCGTCGAGCACCTCCTGATCCGGGGCTCCGTCGCGGGTGATCGTTACCAGGCGCAGCACGCCGATCCGACCCGTACCGCATGGCTCGTCGCGATAGGCGCGGATCAACTCCCGAAGCTGCGCCCCGCCGCTCAATGCCAGCAGGTCGTATCCCCGCCGTCCGGCCCGGGCCGCCGCCTCCGGCGATCCCGCGGTGACGGCGACGCGGGGATGGGCCTGCACCGGCCTGATCCCGTCGGTGGTGCGCCAGTGCTCGACGACGCGGCGGATCCCCTCGTCGTGCAGCCGGTGCCGGTCGTCGAAGTCGGCGTCGAACGGCGCGTACTCGACCGGAGAGTAGCCGGGGCCGAAGCCGGCGATCACCCGCCCGCGCGAGAGCTGATCGACGGTGGCGATCTCCTCGGCCAGCCGCACCGGGTGGTGCAGGGGGGTGACGTTCACGGCGTAGCCGATGTCGACGCGACGGGTGCGGACGCCCAGCGCGCCGGCCATCACCGACGGGGCGGAGCACCAGCCGTAGTCGGAGCCGTGATGTTCGGTGACCCAGACCGCGTCGAACCCCAGCTCCTCCGCGCGCGCTCCGTCGGCCAGCGCGCGCTCCACCACACTGCCGGGCGCCGATCCAGGCGGGGCCGGCATGATCAGGAACAGGCCCAGACGCATCGATTGCCGGGACTGGTCAGTGGTAGTAGGGCTCGCGCAGCAGTGTCGCCTTGAGCGGGTCCGACGCCGCCCGCTCGCGTACCGCCGCCGAGGGGGTGCAGCCGGGCCAGTCCAGCAGGTAGGACGGCCCGTACTGGTAGAGCAGCCAGCGCTTGCTCTCCGCCCGCGGGGCGGTGAGCGCGTGCGACAGGCCCTCTGTGTACAGCAGCGCCTCGCCGGCGGCCAGCGGCAGCGGCCGCAGGACCGGCAGGTCTTCGGCGGTCCGGTCCGCCCAGGGATGGGCGAAGTTGGCCTTGTGGCTGGCCGGGATCACCCCGATGGCGCCGTCGCCGGCGGGCGTGTCGTCCAGGGCGATCAGCACCGATACCAGCAGGCAGCGGAACTCGCCCTCCACGAATGCCCGGTAGCGGCCGAAGCGGCGCGGGTCGGCGCGGCCTCCTTGCGTGACGCGGCCGCTCACGCCGGTCCGGCGGACCAGCGCGCGGGAGGAGATCAGCCGCACCTGCTCGCCCCAGACCAGCTCCACCATGCGTGCGTGCAGGTCGGGCCGGGCGAACACCTCCTCCAGCGTGCCGCCGAGTTCGATGACGTTGCGCAGCTCCAGCTCCAGTCCGTTGCCGGCCGCGGTGACGCCGGCCGGCAGGGCGCCGGGATCGGCGATGGCGGCGCGCGCCTCGGCCAGCTCGTCAGGGTCGAGCAGCGTGCCGAGCGGCAGGTAGCCGGCGATGTCGAAGCGGAAGCGCTCGACCTCGGTGAGCAGCCGCTGGCCGGTGCCGGTCTGGTGCATGGAGCTGTTGCTGGCGGTGCGGCGCGCGGGCGGAGCGGGTTCGCCCGCCGGTGCGGGAGGAGCCGCGGGCGCCTCCGGTTCGGCAGGTTCGCCGGGAGCGGCGTCGATCCCGCCGGTGCGCTGCGGCGGCATCCAGCGCCGCTCGTCGCCGTTCACGAGACGGGTACCGGCTCCTGGCTGTAGGTGGTCTGCGCTCCGTACGGGGCGGGGCCGCGCACCAGTTCGAGCTGGCGCGGCGTGGCCCGCTCTTCGAAACCGGGCGCGGTCACCGTCTGATCGTTCCAGGCGGCGTGGAACGCCGGCGCGTAGGAGATGAAGATCGTGCGGCGCACCCGGTCGCTGCGGTTCACCAGCGCCCCGTGCGTGAGATCCTCCGAGAACAGCACCGCGTCGCCGGCCTGCACCGTGATCGGCTCGACCAGCGGGTCGGCGGCGTCGGGCAGCCGCAGGTGTCCGGGGGTGGCGAAGTTGCTCTTGTGGCTGCCCGGCATCACCACGAACGGCCCGTTGTCCGGGCCCACGTCGGTGAGTGCGTAACCGATCTTGACGCTCACGCACTCGAAGCGGTCGCGGTTCAGCGCGTACTCGCTGTAGGCAAGGAGCTCCGCGTAGCCGTGATGGAGGACGCTGCCGCGGCCTGAGGTCCTGGACATGAAGTGCATGGCGTCCAGGCGGGTCGGGCCGCCGATCATCTCCTCGATCAGCGGCACCGTGGCCGGCACGTCGATGAGCGACTCGAAGATCCCCCCGTACGGCAGCAGGTGGCTGGTGTACTCCAGGTTGCCGTACGGGTCGCGGTCGCCGCGCGTCTGGCGGATCGCGCCGGCCGCGTTCGCGGCCTCAGTGCTCATCGCGTCGATCAGGTCCAGCTCGACGTTCAGCGCCTGGACCAGGTCGGCCGGCAGCGCTCCGCGGACCGTCAGATAGCCCTTGAGATCGAACAGATATCGCTGCTCGTTCGTCATCCCGCTACCTTAGCACGGCGATCTCGGGTACCGTCGCGGACACCGTCGCCATGGACACCGTCGATCCGGCGCTAAGCGCCCGCCTGGACGAAGCTGCCGCCCGCTACGGCACGCTGGAGGGTCTGGCCGCCGATCCGGCCCAGGCCAGGGACCAGCGCGCCTACCGGGAGTTGATGCAGGAGTACACCCAGCTTGCCGCGGTAGTGCGCGAGCGCGACGAGATCCGCAGCTTGACCTCGCAGATCGAGGAGGCGGCGGAGCTGGCCGCCGCGGAGGAGGACGAGGCGATGCGGGAGTTGGCGGCCGAGGAGGTCCGCGGGCTCAGGCAGAGTCTGACCGAAACCGTCGAGCGGGCCCGCGAGCTGCTGATTCCGCGCGACCCCAACGCGTCCCGCAACATCATCATGGAGATTCGCGCCGGTACCGGCGGCGACGAGGCGACGCTGTTCACCGCGGACCTGTACCGGATGTACAGCCGCTTCGCGGACGCCAGGCGCTGGAAGGTGGAGATGATCTCCTCCAGCCCGACCGAGATCGGCGGCTTCCGCGAGCTGTCGTTCTCGGTCGCCGGCACCGACGTGTTCGACCACCTGCGATGGGAGAGCGGCGTGCACCGCGTGCAGCGCGTGCCGGTGACCGAGTCGCAGGGCCGCATCCACACCTCGGCCGTGACCGTGGCGGTGCTCCCGGAGGCGCAGGAGACGGAGGTGGAGATCCGCCAGGAGGACGTCCGCGTGGACGTCTATCGCTCGTCCGGCCCGGGCGGGCAGAGCGTCAACACCACCGACTCGGCGGTGCGCCTGACGCACGTGCCGACCGGGCTGGTGGTCACCTGCCAGGACGAAAAGTCCCAGCACAAGAACCGCGCCAAGGCGTACCGGGTGCTGCGGGCGCGGCTGTACGAGGCCGAGGAGGCCAAGCGCGCGGCCGAACGCGCCGAGAACCGCCGTTCCCAGATCGGCTCCGGCGACCGCTCGGAGCGCATCCGCACCTACAACGTGCCGCAGAACCGCCTCACCGATCACCGCATCAACCTGACGCTCTACCGGCTGGAGCAGGTGCTGCTGGGCGAGCTGGACGAGGTGATCGACGCGCTGCGCGCGCACGCGCGCGAGGCGGCGCTGCGCGAGGTGCTGGCGTGACGGTCGCCGCGGCGTTCCGCGCAGGCGTCACCGAGCTGGCCGCCGCCCCCACCGACACGCCGGCGCTGGAAGCCGCGGTGCTGCTGGCCGACGCGCTCGGCGTGAGCAAGGAGCGCCTGTTCGCGCGGATGGGCGATTCGATCGGGGCGCGCGGCATGGCCAGCTTCCGGCGGTCACTGTCGCTCCGCCGAGCCGCGGTGCCGGTGGCCTACATCCGCGGTGCCAAGGAGTTCTACGGTCACACCTTGAGCGTCGACCGGCGCGTGCTGATCCCGCGTCCGGACACCGAGTGCCTGGTGGAAGCGGCGCTGGCGGCGGTCGCCGCCGACCCGTCGCTGCGGCGGGTGCACGACGTGGGCACCGGCTCCGGCTGCATCGCCATCGCGCTCAAGGCGGCGCGTCCCGAGCTGGCGGTGTCGGTGTCGGATGTCGACGCCGCCTGCCTGGAGGTGTGCCGCGTCAACCAGCGGCGGCTGCTCGGCCGGGAGTGCCTGCACGCGCGGGTGGCGGATCTGCTGGCCGGGGTGCCGGGGCCGCTGGACATGATCGTCGCCAACCCGCCGTATCTTGACGCGACCGCCTGCGCGCGGATGGCCGGGAGGGGATGGCCGGAGCCGATGGGGGCGTTGCGGGGCGGCGAGCATGGCGCCGAGGTGACGCTGCGGCTGATCGCGCAGGCGGGTGGCCGGCTGCGCGTGGGCGGCTACCTGTTCCTGGAGACTGCCCCCGAGCATGTCGAGCGGCTCGAGGCGGCGCTGACGGCGGCCGGCTTCGCGGAGCCGACCGTGCATCGCGACCTGGCCGGCCGGCCCCGGGTGGTGGGAGCCCGCCGGAGATGAGCGGCCCGGGGGTGCGTGCCGACTCGCTGACCCTTGCCCCCGAGGCGCTGGTCCGCTACCAGCCGGACGAGGCGCACCGCATCCAAGCGGCGGTCGAGCTGGCGGCCGCGGCGCACGACGGACAGGTTCGGGCCAGCGGCGAGCCCTACCTCGTCCACCCGCTCAGCGTGGGCCGCATCCTGATCGACACGCAGATGGACGCCGACGCCGTGTGCGCTGGCCTGCTGCACGACGCGATCGAGGACACCGGGGTGGGCGAGGACGAGTTGCGCGAGCGCTTCGGTATGGAGGTCGCCGATCTGGTGCAGGGCGTCACCAAGATCTCGCAGCTCCGCGGCCAGAGCCGCACGGTGCAAAAGGCGGAGACGATCCTGAAGATCCTGCTGGCGATGACCCGCGACGTGCGCGTCATCATCATCAAGCTGGCCGACAAGCTGCACAACATGCGTACGCTCGAGTTCCTGGATCCGGTGCGGCGCAAGCGGATCGCCGAGGAATGCCTGGAGATCTACAGCCCGCTGGCCGGCCGGCTCGGCATGTACCGCATCAAGTCGCAGTTGGAGGACGAGGCGCTGCGCGTGCTTCAGCCGGCGGTCTACGAGCAGCTCCGCCAGTTCGTGACCCAGCGGCGCGACGACCGCCAGGACTACCTGCTGCGCATTCGTGACCGGCTGGTCGAGCGGGCGGCCGCAGGCGGCCTGGACCTGGAGGTGCAGAGCCGCGCCAAGCACTTCTACTCCATCTATCGAAAGCAGCGGGACAAGGGCAAGGCGATCGACGAGATCCACGACCTGTTCGGCATGCGCGTGCTGTGCGCCAACCAGGGGCAGTGCTACGAGGTGCTCGGGCTGATCCACAGCCTGTGGCCTCCGATGGAAGGGCGTTTCAAGGACTACATCGCCATGCCCAAGTCCAACGGCTACCAGAGCCTGCACACCACGGTGATGGGCCCGCAGGGGCGCGTCGTGGACGTGCAGATCCGCACCCGCGAGATGGACCGCACCGCCGACAACGGCGTGGCCGCACACTGGGTGTACAAGCAGCGCCAGCGCCGCGGCTCGGAGCCGTCGATCATCGCCAAGCTGCGCGAGTGGGATGCCCCGGGCGACGCGCCGGCCACCCCCGATCCGCAGACGCCGGCGTTTTTCGAGCAGCTCAAGCGCGAGATCCTGAGCGACTCCATCTACGTGTTCACGCCGCGCGGCGACGTGATCGAGCTGCCGCGCGGCGCCACGCCGATCGATTTCGCGTACCACATCCACACCGAGGTCGGACACCGTTGCCGGGGCGCCAAGGCGGACGGAGCGATCGTCCCGCTCGGCTCGGAGCTGGGCAACACGCAGGTGGTGGAGATCCTCACCGCCTCGAACGCGCGTCCCAACCTGCGCTGGCTGCAGTTCGCGCGCACCTCGCGGGCGCGCACCAAGATCCGGCAGTGGCTGACGCAGAACGACCCGGACCTGATCCTGGACCGGGCGATCGTGGCCAAGAAGTCCGCCGCCGAGGCGGCGGGCGCCGAGGGAGCGGCCGGCACCAAGTCGCCCCCCAGGCGGCGCAGCCGCGCCGCCGATACGCAGATCCTGGACCCGGACAAGATGGCCGTCCGCGCGGGCGGCTTCGACGACCTGATGATCAACTTCGCGCGCTGCTGCTCGCCCGCCTCCGGCGATCCGATCGTCGGCTACGTGTCGCGCGGCAAGGGGATCACCGTGCACCGCACCGACTGCAGCAACATGTTGGGGATCCGCGACCTGGACGAACGCCGCATCGACGTCGCCTGGGAGTCCACCTCGCCCAAGCAGACCTTCAGCTTCCGCATCGTCGCCGGCGAGAGCGCACACCTGTTCTCGGAGATCGAGAGCGGGCTGCGCAAGATCGGTGGCCACCTGATCGCGGGCAAGGTGGAGGAGGGGGAGGAGGCGACACGGCGCGGGATGTTCACCGTGGAAGTGGAGCCCGGCACCGACCGTGCCGCGGTGATCAAGAACATCAACGCGATTCCGACCGTGCACCGGATCGAGGTGGCCTGAACGGCGGCATGGCACGGCAGCTCCTGATCGACTCGCCGGTGTTCGGGACGATCGTCGTCACCGTCGACGACGACGGCGCGGTCAGTCGGCTCACCTTCAGCGACGAGCCGGCAGGCGGAGCGGGGACCAACGGCCGGCACGCCGACGAGCCCATGAGCGACATCGAGCGCGAGATCCATCTCTATCTGGCCGGCGAGCTGATAGCCTTCCGCCTGCCCTATCGCGCGGCCGGCACGCCCTTCCAGCAGGCGGTCTGGGAGCAGTTGCGGTCCATTCCCTACGGCACCACCGCCACCTACGGACAGATAGCAGCCCGCATCGGCCGGCCGGGCGCGGCGCGCGCGGTCGGCGGCGCATGCGGCGCCAACCCGGTGCCGCTGATCATCCCCTGCCACCGCGCGGTCGCCGCCGGCGGCAGCCTGGGGGGATTCACCAGCGGGGTGTGGCGCAAGCGGCTGCTTATCGCGATCGAGGGAGAACTGTAAGGGTCAGCTCGCCTGCGGCATCGACCCCGATCGACACCGCGGTGCCGGCCGGCATCCGGCCGGCGAGCAGGTCCTCGGTCAGCCGGTCCTCCACTTCGCTCTGGAACAGGCGCGCCAGGGGGCGGGCGCCGGCCGCCGGGTCGTAGCCGCGCTCGGCCAGCGAGCTGCGCGCCGCCGCGGTCAGCGTGACCGTCACCCGCCGCGCCCGCAGCCGCGCGGCTATCTCGGCCAGCAGGCGGTCGACGATCTGCTCCACCACCTCCGGGCCGAGCGGATCGAAGGTGACGATGGCGTCCAGCCGGTTGATGAACTCGGGGCGAAACAGCCGCTTCACCGCTTTCTCGCCCTCGGTCGCGGCGGGGATTGGCCGGCCATCGTCCGCGCCGGTGGCGAAGCCGACCGACGGCTCGGTCATCTCGCGCGAGCCGGCGTTGGAGGTCATCAGCAGCACGGTGTGCTGGAAGTGCGCGCTGCGGCCCTCGCCGTCGGTGAGCGCCGCGTAGTCCATGATCTGCAGCAGCAGGTCGAAGATGTCGGGGTGCGCCTTCTCGACCTCGTCGAGCAGGACGACGCTGTGCGGGGCCTTGATCACCGCGTCGGTGAGCAGGCCGCCGGACTCGTGCCCGACGTATCCGGGCGGCGCCCCGATCAGCCGTGACGCCGTGTGTTTCTCCATGTACTCGCTCATGTCGAAGCGGTGCAGCGGCACGCCGAGCGCCGCCGCCAGGCGGCGGGCGAGCTCGGTCTTGCCCACACCGCTCGGCCCGACGAACAGGAACGACCCGATCGGATGCTCGGGCTCGCGCATGCCGGCGATGTCCCGCTTGACGGCGCGCATTACCTGCTCGATGGCAGAGTCCTGGCCGAACACGCCGGCGCGCAGGGCCGCCTCGATCCGCGCCGGCTGCTCGCGGGTGGCGCCCGAGAGCGCCTCCAGCGGCCGCTTGGTCATGCGCGCGACCACGCGCTGGATGTCGCGGCGGTCGATCGTGCGCGTCGCGGAGCGCTCCCGGCCGCGGTGCTTGGCCGCGGATCCGGCCTCGTCCAGCACGTCGATGGCCTTGTCCGGGAGGCGCCGGTCGGCGATGTGCAGATCGGAGAGCTCGACCGCCGCACGCAGTGCCCGCGGACTGTAGCGCACGCCGTGAAAGCGCTCGTAGCCGGGCGCCAGCCCGCGCAGGATGGTCGCCGTCTCCTCCCGCGACGGCTCGTCGATGACCACCTTCTGGAAGCGCCGCGACAGCGCGTGGTCCTTCTCGAAGGAGCGGCGGTACTCGTCGTGCGTGGTGGCGCCGATGCAGCGCAGGGCGCCGGCCGCCAAGCGTGGCTTGAGGATGTTGGAGGCATCCATGGAGCCGCCCGAGGTAGCGCCGGCGCCGACGATGGTGTGGATCTCGTCGATGAACAGCACCGCGTGCGGGATCTTCTCCAGGTCGGCCATGACCGCCTTCAGGCGGGCTTCGAAGTCGCCGCGAAACCGGGTTCCGGCCAGCAGCGATCCCATGTCCAGGGCGAAGATGCGCAGCTCGGCGAAGGCGGGCGGCACCTCGCCCAGCTCGACCAGGCGCGCCAGGCCCTCCGCGATCGCGGTCTTGCCCACGCCGGCGTCGCCGACCAGGATCGGGTTGTTCTTGTAACGGCGGCCCAGGATCTGCTGGACGCGCTCCAACTCCTCCGTGCGCCCGATCAGGGGGTCGATCTCGCCGCGGCCGGCGCGGAGGTTCAGATCGGTCCCGTAGCGTGCGAGCGCCGTGGGCTCACGGGTGCGGCGAGCCGTGCCGGATGGCGCCTGTGACGTACCGGCCGGCGCCTCCTGCCGGTGGGAGATGAACTCCAGCACGTCCAGGCGCGTGATGCCCTGCTGCCGCAGGAACCAGGCGGCGTGCGACCGTTCCTCCAGCATCAGCGCGGCCAGCACGTCGCCCGCGCCGGCGGTGCGCTTCTCGGCCGACTGCGCGTGGGTCTGCACCTGGTCGATCACGCGGTGCAGGGCGTCGGTGAGGTCGATCTCGTACGGTGCCTGGTCGGGCACCGACTCCAGCGCATCGGCGAAGTGGCGCTCGAGATGCCGGACGACGGCCGGCACGTCGCCGCCGCAGCCGCTGACGATCGCGGCGGCGACCTCGCCGTGCAGCAGCGCGAACAGCAGGTGCTCGAGGGTAACGAACTGGTGGCGGCGGCTCTCGGCCTCGCGAAACGCCGCCTGCAGCGTGAACTCGACGTCGCGGGAGAGCAGGCTCATGTCTGCTCCACCGAGCAGCGCAGCGGAAAGCCGCGCTCACGCGCCATGCGGTGCACGGCACTCGCCTTCGACTCCGCGATCTGCTCCGGGTACTCGCCGCAGACGCCGACGCCGCGCCGGTGGATCTGCAGCATGATCGAGGTCGCCTCCGACGGGTTCTTGAAGAAGATCCGTTCCAGCACGGCGACGACGAAGTCCATGGTCGTGTAGTCGTCGTTGTGCATGAGCACGCGAAAGGGTGGCAGCGTGTCGGTCTCCGCGGCGAGCTCGGAGTCGGCCTCCCTGAGCGGATCGTCGTGCATGGTCGGGACCGGGACGAAGATAGCCGCGCCGCGATCGGACGGTCAAAGGGTGGAAGACGGGACGCTACGGGAGCCGGCGCCGCACGCCGTTGGCTCGGACGGCTGCGACACGATAGTGTCGGTGCTCAGGCTCCTTCATGAGCACGCCTCCCGCCCACCCGCGCATTCCGTACGGCCAAGCCGACTTCCGGCGCATCCGCCGCAACCGCTGGCTGTACGTCGACAAGACGCGCTTCCTGCGGCGTCTGGAGCGGGAGGACTACGTCTTCCTGATCCGCCCGCGGCGCTTCGGCAAGTCGCTGTGGGTGTCGCTGCTGGAGAACTACTACGACCGCTTCTGGGCGGACGACTTCAGCGCCACCTTCGCCGGCACCGACCTCGGGCGGGAGCCGACCGGGGAACAGAGCCGCTACGTCACCCTGCGCTTCAACTTCTCGGCGGTCAACGACAAGCTCGAGACCCTGGAGCGGGAGTTCGAAACCTACTGCATGATAGAGCTTCAGGGAACGCTGGAACGGCATCCCGATCTGTTTCCCGAAGCGGCGGTGCAGCGCATCCTTGCGCCACCCTCCATCGCCAACAAGCTCAGCATGTTGTTCCGGTACGCGGGCGACCACGGCATCCCGCTGTACGTGTTGATCGACGAGTACGACAACTTCGCCAACACCGTGCTGGCGCACCACGGCGCGGAGGCGTACCACTCGTTCACGCACGGCGGCGGCTTCTACCGCAACTTCTTCGCCACGCTCAAGTCCGGCGCCGACCGCAGCGGCGGAGGTCTGGAGCGCCTGTTCATCACCGGGGTGTCGCCGGTCACCATGGACGACGTGACCTCGGGCTTCAACATCGGCACCAACATCAGCCTGGAAGCGGACTTCAACGAGATGGTCGGCTTCACCGAGTCGGAGGTGCGGCGCCTGGTGGAAACCTACCGGGACCATGGCGTGTTCAACCAGGACCCGGCGGTCGCCATGGGGATCATGGGCCAGTGGTACAACGGCTACCGCTTCGCCAAGGCGGCCGAGACCGATCTGTACAACACCGACATGGTGCTCTACTACCTGAAACACTCGATTCCGAACCGGGAGGTGCCGGAGTACCTGATCGACACCAACGTGCGCATCGACTACGGCAAGCTGCGTCACCTGCTGGTGACCGGCCGGCAGCTCAACGGCAACTTCGACCTGCTGCGGGACGTGATCGGCGAGGAGCAGGTGGACACCCGCATCACGCCCGGCTTTCCGCTGGCGGAGCTCACCGAGCCGGAGAACTTCCTGTCCCTGATGCACTACTTCGGGCTGCTGAGCATCCGCGGCGTGCAGGGCGTGATGCCGCGGCTGGCGATCCCGAACCAGACCGTGAAGCGGCTGATGTACGGCTTTCTGCGCGATGCCTACCGCGACGTGGAGGTGTTCGCGGTCAACCTGTTCCGGTTCGAGCAACTGATGCTGCGGATGGCCAACGAGGGCGAATGGCGGCCCGTGTTCGAATTCCTGGGCGAGGCGATCGCGCGGCAGACGGGGATTCGCGACTACATCGGCGGGGAGAAAGTCGTTCAGGGGTTCCTGGCCGCCTATCTGAGCGTAGCCGACTATTACGTGTTCCGATCGGAGGCGGAGCTGGGGAAGGGACACGCGGACATCGCGCTGGAGCCGCTGGTCGCCCGCTATCCGCAGCTTCGGCGCGGCTATCTGATCGAGCTCAAGTACCTGAAGCGCTCCGAGCCGGCGGACGCGGCCCGGGCGGCGCCGGCTGCGGACGAGGCGGCGGCGCAACTCCGGCGGTACCTGGCGGACGAGCGGCTGGCGCGGCAGTTCCCGGGGGTGCGCTTCACCGGCCTGGTCGTGGTGTTCCACGGCTGGGAGCTGACGTTCTGCGATGCGGTACGACCGTGACGTACGTGCACGGCACCGCGTAGCTGAGCTCGCTACAGTGGGAGCCTCAAGGCGATCTCCTTGAGCCGGCGGTGGCGCTGCGCGGCGTCCGGGATCGACCGCTCGACGAGTTGCCAGAAGGCGGGGGAGTGGTTGCGAACCCGGAGGTGCGAGAGCTCGTGCACGACGACGTAGTCGATGAGCGAATCGTCCAGCATCACCACGCGCCAGTTGAGGCGGATCACGCCGTCCGAGCCGCAGCTTCCCCAGCGCTTGCGCTGATCGCGCACCAGGACGGGGGGCGAGGGACCGGAGCCGAGCCGGCTCCACCAGGCTTCGACCGCGGCGGGGAGGCGTTCCGCGGCGCGGACCCGGTACCAGGCGACGATGGCGTCGCGGGCGGTTGCGAACCGTTCCTCGTCGGCGAGTCCGGCGGGAACGGAGACCCGAAGTCGCGATCCGTCGAACCGCACCTGCGCTGATGTCCCGTCCCGCTGGCAGGTGAGAGGGATGGTCCGGCCCAGGTAGGGCACGGTCTCACCGCTGATGAATCGGAGCGGTGCCGGTGCGTCGCCGAGCGATTGCAGCTTCTTGCGAATCCATGCGGCGCGCCTGACCACCAATGCGCGGAGCTCTTCGTCCTCCGTGTCCAGCGGTGCGGCGAGTTGGACTCCGTCCCGATCGACGGAGATCAGGATGGTCCTGGTGCGGCGCGCGCTGCGGCGGACCCGGTACTCGATGGTGTCAGCGCCGCAACGGGCGACACGCGTCTCCTCATTCTGCTTCACGGAGGTGCTCCCTCGGCGCGTGGAGGGCTCAGTCGGCGAAGTGGAACGCGTAGAGGCTGCACGCCCGCAGGCGCAGCCGCAGTCGGATCGGGCGGCCGGCGATTCGTCGCAATCCCTGCTGCGGCCGCCACTCAAGGGCCACCGAGTCGCCGATCAGGGGGCCCGACGCGTAGCCGTCGAGCGCGCGGCCGTCCGCGTCCAGGACTTCGA
The DNA here is from genome assembly GCA_028818385.1 of Spirochaetaceae bacterium. The sequence continues at coordinate 5,650 of JAPPNY010000110.1, read as the reverse complement.
CCTGCAGGCTGCCGCCTCCCGAGGCCTGCAGGTTCAGGAGCAACCGGTCGCCGTCGAAGGTCAGCGGCTGCGTGACCAGCTCGCCTCCCCCGAACCCCGCCTCGGCGGCGACGAATCCGTCCAGGCGCAGCACGGCGCGTCCCAGGCCCGTCAGGCGGCGGCCGGCCACCGGATCCACGAAGTGGTCGTGGTCGCGGTTGCCGCCGGCGTAGTAGATCCACAGCTCGTCGCCCATGCGCACGGGGTCCGGCAGGGCCCATACCCGCTTGGAGTCGAAGCGTCCGTCTGGGCCGAGCGACAGGAACGGCCGCCGATCGGCCGGCCGGCGGAATGCCTTGCCGTCGCGGCTGTAGCCCAGGTACACGTCCATGGTCGACGGCGCCAGGCGCTCGACGGTCCGGTTCATCGTCGCCGGATCGGGCGAGAAGCCCCAGCGCTCGGACTCCGGGCGGTCCTTGAAGTGCCAGAACGCTTCCGCCAGGCAGAGGTACAGGTCGTCCGCGTCCGGGTACTTGAAGACGGCCGCCCCGTAGTAGTCGACCGGCGGCATGCCGGTGGAGGTGCGGTAGGTCGCCAGGTCGGCCGCGTCCGCTTCCCACACCACGCTCTCGGAGTCCCAGTGCACGAGGTCGTCGGACTCCAGCCGGCGCACCTTCCGGTGGTTGCGGTTCGGGTCGTCGTCCCGCACCCAGAGCCGCGTATACATGACGTAGCGGCCGTAGGACTCGTCCCAGAAGACGACGTTCTGGGTGTCGCAGTCCTCGATGCGGATGCCGTGCAGGTGCTCCCACGTGAGGCCGTCGGGCGAGGCGAAGAACTCCAGCGTGTGCGGGCGGTCGGGATGCGGACCGCACTTGGCCTGGCTCTTGTAGCGGCGCTCGGGCGGCGCCTGCGGGTCGATCCAGATGCAGCAGCCCTGCAGGCGGTGCATGGCCATGACCGCGTTGGCCGGCAGGTCGGGGCCCAGGAGGTTGAGCTCCGGCGTCGTGAAGTGAATCCCGTCGTCCGATTCGGCGTAACAGGTCGCGAACCGGGAGCGGGCGTCGTACCAGAGGCGAACCCGGCCGCCTTCGGAGCGCACCGAGTTGTATGCGTACACCTCCGGCGTCCCGCCCTCGGGGGGCAGCAGCGCCTCGCCCGTGGCCCGCGCGGGGTTGGACCGCAGCACCACGCCCCGCGACGAGTCGACGATCGAGTCGTCGAGCATCAGGTGCTTGTGCCGACCCAGATTCATGAAGTCGTCAGTCATCAGGTACCCGACATCGCACCATGTTCAGGAGTTCCTGGCAATCGACAGGATCGCGTACGATCAGGCCCGTGCTGTTCGCCGAATTGGCCGCGGTGTCGGATCAGGTGGGCGCCACGCGCAGCCGGAGCGCCAAGGTGCAGGCGCTGGCCGAGTGCCTGCGGGTGCTCGCCGATGACGACGAGCCGGTCGCGCTGGCCGCCGGCGTGTGCTTCCTGGCCGGAAGGCTCCGCCAGGGCCGTCTTGGCGTCGGGCCTGCAGCGATGCGGCGGCTGGGAGAGCTGCCCACGGCAGCCACCTTCTCGCTCACCGTGGGCGACGTCGATCGTGCCCTCGCCGAATTCGAACGGCAACGGCCGCGGCGGGTCGACCGGCTGCAGCCGCTGGTGCGGCGGGCTGCCGCGGATGAGCGCGACTACCTGCTGCGGCTGCTGATCGGCGAGGTCCGGCAGGGCGCACTGGAGGGCCTGCTGGTGGACGCTGTCGCCGCGGCGGCGGAGGTGCCACTGGACCGGGTGCGCCGCGCGCTCATGGTGTCGGGAGACTTGCCGGCGGTGGCGCAGGCGGCGCTGCGCGACGGCGGCGACGGATTGGAGGCGTTTCAGCTTCAGGTGTTCCAGCCGGTGGAGCCGATGCTCGCGCAGTCGGCGCCGACGGTTGCGGCTGCGCTGGAGCGCACTGGCGACGCCGCCGTGGAGGCAAAGCTGGATGGCATGCGGGTGCAGATCCACCGCGACGGGGACGCGGTGCGGGTCTTCACGCGCAGCCTGCGCGACGTCACCTCGGGTGTACCGGCGGCGGTTGCGGCCGCGCGGCGGCTCTCCGCCCGGTCGGCGGTGGTCGACGGCGAGGCGATCGCGCTTGGCTCTGGGGGGCGTCCGCGTCCGTTCCAGGAGACCATGAGCGCGGCCGGCCGGGCCTCCATCTTCCTGTTCGACTGCCTGTTCCTGGACGGCAGGGACCTGACCGGCGAGCCGTGGTCGGAGCGTCGGCAGGCGCTTGCCGGGATCTGCCCGGCCGAGCTGCTGGTCGACACGGTAGAGACCGGCGACGCGGAGGAGGCGCAGCGGTTCGTCGACCGGACCTTGCAGGCCGGGCACGAGGGCGTCATGGTCAAGGCGGCGGACGGCACCTACGAGGCCGGCCGGCGAGGTCATGCCTGGATCAAGGTCAAGCCGGCGCTGACGCTCGACCTGGTGGTGCTGGCCGTCGAGTGGGGCTCCGGGCGCCGAGCGGGCTACCTGAGCAACCTGCACCTGGGAGCGCGCGATCCCGCCGGCGGCTTCGTGATGCTCGGCAAGACCTTCAAGGGCATGACCGACGAGGTCCTGCGCTGGCAGACCGAGCGGCTGCAGCAACTGGCGACGAGCCGCGAGGGCCACGTCGTGCACGTCCGGCCGGAGCTGGTGGTGGAGATCGCCTTCGACGGCATCCAGACCAGCCGGCGCTACCCGGGCGGCATGGCGCTGCGGTTCGCCCGCCTGCGGCAGTACCGGGAAGACAAGAGCGCCGCGCAGGCCGACACCATCGATACGGTACGGCAACTCCACCGCCGATGATCCCGGCTGCCTGGGCTACCCGTAGTGGCGGATGGTGCGCTGCAGCGCTTCGAGCTGGCTGTCCACCTTGGACAGCGTCTGGCTCCCGGTCTTGAACAGGCACGCCGAGCGGCGCAGGCGCTCGGCGACGGGACAGCCGCCGGCGCGGTATGCCTTGACGGTTCCCCGGTAGCGCGGGTCGAAGTGGGGCGCCCGCTCCGGCGCGCCGTGGAACGACAGGTTCCGGAACACCGGTTCCAGGTGCACGGGGACCCACAGTCCGTACAGTCCGTCGCCGCCGTGCTCGATGAAGGTGCGGCGGAACGCGCGCCAGTCCACTCCCAGCAGCTCCTCGTCCAGCTTGCAGGTGTAGCACCAGTAGCTGTGCGTGGAGCCTTCCGGAACCACCGGCGGGATCAGCCACCGGCAGCCCTCCTCGCGGATCACCTGCTCGTACCCGTGGGCGATGATGCGCCGCGCCGCCACCAGGTACTCCAGCCGCTCGAGCTGACCCAGGCCGAGCGCCGACTGCATCGCCGACATGCGGAAGTTGTAGCCCATGTGGGTATGGCGCTCGAACGCCCAGTCCTGGCGGACGTCGCGGGGGATCATCGTCGAGCCGGCGGCGGCTCCGAGCGCGCTGTAGCCCTGGATCGCCGCCTTGCGCACGCCGGTGGCCAGCTCCTCGTCGGCCGTGATCACCATGCCGCCGTCGCCGCCGCTGGTGATGTGCTTGGAGCCCTGCAGGCTGAAGCTGGCGGCGTCGCCGATGGTGCCGACCAGCCGCCCGCGGTGGTACGCCAGGTAGCACTGCGCGTCGTCCTCGATCACGGCCAGGCCGTGGTCGCGGGCGATGGCGCCGATGGCGTCGAAGTCGGCCGGCAGGCCGAACAGGCTGACCGGGATGACGGCACGGGTGAGCCCGGTCACCTTGCGCCGCACGTCGGCCGGGTCGATGGTGAAGGTGTCCGGATCGCTGTCGGCGAACACCGGCACCGCCCCGCACTGCAGCACGACGAACGCGGTCGCCGCCATGGTGACCGTGGGCACGATCACCTCGTCGCCCGGCCCCACGCCCGCCGCCAGCAGGCACGCCAGCAGGGTGCCGGAGCCCGAGTTGCAGGAGATGGCGTACGGCACGCCGAAGCGCTCGGCAAAGGCGTGCTCGAAGCGGGCGGTCATGTCCGCCGGCTCCTTGTTGCCGAAGCCGTCTGCCAGCACCTCGTCCAGGTAGCGGCGGTCCGCCGCTCCCACCCGGTTGGCGGGCAGATGGCGGAAGATCTCCTCTCGATCCAGGGTCCCAGGATCCACGGTCGTCAGGTCAGCGCGGTCGGCAGTCATGGCCCCATCTTGTCCCGATCGGCATGTGGCGCTACAGGAGCGCCTTGACCAGGAGCAGGCTGAGCAGGGCGAGGAGCGCGGCGGCCAGCAGCCCGATCGCGAGCGGCCTGCCGCCGATGCGCAGCAGCCCGGTGACGTGGACGCCCAGGCCGACCCCGGCCATCGCCACGCTGGCCAGGAAGCCGGCGACGATCGTCAGCAGCCGCTCCGCGGAGAGGGTCACGTCGCCGGCGCCCCAGGCGAAGCTTTCGTGCAGGTGGAGCGTGACGGAGGGCAGCAGGTCCAGGCTCTGCAGCGTGGCCACGGCCACGAAGCCCAGGATGAACGGCGGCACCAGGGTGGTGATGCTGAACGGCTTGTCGACGTACGGCTGCCGGCCGCGGCGCCGCATGCGTCCGTACCACAGGCCGATGAGCACCACGCACGGAGCGAGCAGCAGCACGCGCACGAGCTTGACCACGACGGCGATCTCCGCCGCCTCGGTTCCGTAGGCGAAGCCGGCCGCCACCACCTGCGCGGTCGCGTGGATGCTGCTGCCGGCCCACACGCCGAACTCGCCCTGGGTCAGTCCGAGCAGCGCGCCGGCGGCGGGAAAGACGATCATCCACAGCAGCCCGAGCAGGTTGATCGCGGCGATCGAGAACGCGGTCTCGCTCTCGTTCGCTTCCAGGACGGGCGCCGTGACCGCGATGGCGGTGCCGCCGCAAATCGCCGTGCCGACCCCGACCAGCAGGCCGAGCTTGCGCGACGCGCCCAGTCTGAGCGCCAGCCATACCGTCCCCAGCAGCGCCACGGCCACGCAGATCACGTTGATCGCCAGTCCCCGCAGCGTGGCGTCCAGCAGCAGGCGGAAGTCGAGCCGCACGCCGATCAGGACGATGGCCGCGGGCAGCACGCCGTGCACGGCGAAGCGCACCCCGTCGCGCGCCGCCCGCGGTAGCCCGATCAGGTTGCGCACCAGCGCGCCGATGACGATGGCGATCAGCATCGGCTCGACCGGGTGGCGGTCGCCGATCGTGAAGGGCGCGAACGGCAGGGCGTGAACGAACTGCGCGGCGATGGCGACGGCAGCGGCGATCGCCAGGCCGGGACCGTAGGTCGCGCTCATCGGGAACCCATGCGGCGCTCAGATCAGGAAGTCGGTGCCGCCCAGCGCGCCCGACGGCTGGTCCATGCTCAGGTAGCGCTCCCAGCCGTCCGGCATCACGGTGACCACGCGCCTGCCGGCGCCGAGCTCGCGGGCGACGGCACACGCGCCCCAGGCGGCGGCTCCGGCCGAGATGCCGACCAGCAGCCCTTCCCTGCGGGCCAGATCCCGGGCGGTACGGAAGGCGTCGTCGTCGCTGCAGCAGAGCACGCGGTCGATCACCGACCGGTTGACGATCGCCGGCACGAAGCCGGCGCCGATCCCCTGGATCGCGTGCGGCTCCGGCCGGGGCCCCCCCCCCCGCCCCGGCGCGGCCGGCGCGGCCCCCCCCCCCCCCCACACCAGCGCCCCGCGCGGGGTGTGGCCCAAGCCCCCCCC
>JAPPNY010000027.1:2612-22106 GCA_028818385.1 Spirochaetaceae bacterium | reverse complement strand
AGGCGCTCCCCGCTGGCTCCTTCTCTCAAACCGGGGATTGCCGGACAGGAACGAGCAGGCGGTCGAGCTCGTCCTTCTGGAGGACGGCGAGCCCGCAATGGAGGCCGAGTACGTCGGCACCAGGACCATCGTCGTAACGTGAGCGCGGCGTTCCGCACGTACTCAAGCCAGGCCCAGTTGCTCGGAGCCGGCCTCAGTCATACGATCGCCGCGGAGGTTCCGATGCCCACTACAGTCGCTGATACCGATACCGCCGTAGCGCAGCGTCCGGCGCTGCTCGGCGGTCCGCCCGCACTTGACCCCGCGACGATCCCGGACGATCTGTTCACTTGGCCGATCATCACCGAGGAAGACGAGCAGGCCGTCCTGGAAGTGCTGAACTCCGGGCGCATGTCCGGCTTCGACGTCACCAAGCAGTTCGAGGCCGAGTTCGCCGAGTGGCAGGGCGTGGACTACGTGCTGGCCCACAACACCGGCACCGGCTCCATCCAGGCGGCGCTGTACGCCCTGGGCGTGCGCGCCGGCGACGAGGTGGTGTGCCAGAGCACGACCTACTGGGCATCGTGCGGGCCGGCGCTGTCGCTCGGCGCCACGGTCCGCTTCGCCGACATCGACCCGGTCACGCTGTGCATCGACCCCGAGGACCTGGAGCGCCGCCTGACGCCGCGCACCAAGGTCGTGGTCGTCGTCCACTACTGCGGCCACCCCGCCGACATGGACGCGGTGCTGGCCATCACGGAGCCGCGCGGCATCGCCGTGATGGAGGACGTCTCACACGCTCACGGCGCCCTGTACCGGGGGCGCAAGGTCGGCACCTTCGGCGCCGTCGCGGCGATGTCGGTGATGAGCGGCAAGGCGCTGCCGGCCGGGGAGGGCGGCGTGATGGTGACCCAGGACCGCGGCATGTACGAGCGCGCCCTCGCCTGGGGCCACTACTCGCGTGGGCAACGCGAGCTCACCGATCCCGAGCTGGTGCGCAGCTCCGGCATCGCCCTGGGCGGCTACAAGTACCGGATGCAGCAGCTCAACGCCGCGATCGGGCGCGGGCAGCTCCGCCACTACGACGACCGCGAGCGCGAGATCAGGTCCGCCATGAACCGGTTCTGGGACCTGCTCGACGACTGTCCCGGCATCCGCGGCCACCGCGTCGAGGAGGCGACCGGCAGCACCATGGGCGGCTGGTACAACCCGCACGGCCTGTACGCGCCCGAGGAGCTGGGCGGACTCTCGCTGACCCGCTTCCTGGATGCCCTGGCGGCGGAGGGGGTGGGGCGCCTCGGCGCCGGCATCAACATGCCGCTGCACCTGCACCCGCTGTTCCGTGACGTGGACGTGTACGGCCGGGGAGCCCCCACCAACGCACAGGCCACCGACGACCTGCCCGTGGCGGAGGGCATCCACGCGCGCACCTTCCACGTGCCGTGGTTCAAGCACGACCGCGCGGACGTGATCGAGCGCTACGCCATGGCATTCCGCAAGGTGATCGCCCACGCGGACGAGCTGCGCGCCGGGGACACGGGCAACCCGCCCGGCTTCGGCATGTGGCCCGGACTGAAGCCGGGCAGATGACCGCCGCATTCCGCGCCGAGCGCGAGGCTCTCAAGCGGCGCCGCCGCCGGATCATCCTCAACAACGACGGCAACGAACCGGTCTACCTGATCGAAGCCCCGACCGAGGAGGAGCTGCTCAAGTACCGCACCGGCCCTCTGGCCGGCTCGCAGGTGGATACCGTGTTCTATGCGACGTGGTGCTCGGGCTTCACGATGTTCACGCACCTGACCAAGGTCGGGCAACTCTTCACCGTCGAAGGCGAGTGGTACAACCGCAACATGATGGCGGCGCTGGCGGAGGCCGGCATCGATCCGCTGCGCGTGATGAACGACTTCATCCACGAACAGGGCAGGGAGTTCTTCTGGTCGCTGCGCATGAACGACACGCACGACAGCCAGGGGGCCGCTTACTCCGCCGAGATGTTCGCGGCCAACGACTTCAAGCAGGCCCACCCGGAGTACCTGCTGGCCACCCCGGAGACGCGCCCTCGGTACGGCGGCTGGTCGGCGGTCGACTTCGCGGAGCCGGAGGTGCGCGAGCTGACCTTCCGGTTCGTGGAAGAGGTCTGCCTCAACTACGATGTGGACGGAGTCGAGCTCGACTTCTACCGGCACCCGGTCTTCTTTCGTGAGCCGGCCCGCGGTTTTCCCGCAGGCGGCGTCGAACGAGACCTGATGACCGACCTGGTGAGCCGCATCCGCCGCATGACCGAGGAGGTCGGCCAGCGCCGCGGTCGCCCGATCCTGGTGGCGGCGCGCCTGCCGGACTCGGTGCCGTACTGCCGGGCGATCGGCCTCGACCTCGAACGGTGGCTGGCCGATGATCTGCTGGACCTGCTGATCCCCGCCGGCTACCTGCAGCTCAACCCGTGGGAGACCTCCGTCGAGCTGGGACACCGCTACGGCGCCATGGTCTACCCGGCCCTGGACGAGTCGCGCGTGAACGAGCCGGGCACGGCCGACGTCAAGACCGGCACCTTCCGCACGGCGCGCGGCGGCGACGCCTCCTACCGGGCTCGCGCCGCCAACGTCTGGCGTGCCGGCGCCGACGGCGTGTACCTGTACAATTTCTTCAACCCGTCCAGCCCCATCCTGCGCCAGCTCGGCCAGATGGACACGATCCAGAGCGCCGAGCGGCGCTACTTCGTCAGCGTGCGCGGCGTGGCGCGGGTGGCCGGCGACGGCTTCCCGCACGAGAGCTACCTGCGCGTGCCGACCCTCACGCCGCAGCACCCGCGGCAGCTCTTTCCCGGACGGCCGGTCATGGAGTACCTGACGGTGGGCGAGGATCCACGGGCAGAGCCGCGGGCTGGCTCGGCGGCGGTGGAGCTGCGCATCTGGAATGCCGGCGCGGGGCAGGTCAGCGCCGCGATCAACGGTCAGGCGCTTGTGCTGCAGTCAAGCGAGGGCGACTTGGCAACGGCCTCCGTCGAGCCGGACGCGATCATCCCTGGCGCGAACCGGATCGAGGTGACCCTGGACGCCGCCGCGCCGCGGCCGGCGCTGCTGGCCGACGCTCGGATCTTGCTGGCATAGAGCACCGCCCGGCTGGCGCGCTCGGCTATCGCGGTCCGAACTGGCCCGTGAGCGGGTTTCGCCAGCGAACGTCCCGCAAGCGGCTGAAGTCGGCTTCGTTCGACTTCAGGGCTCGCTGCGTGACGCGGAGGAACCGTTCCTCCTCCGCCTCCTGATCGCGCTCATGCATACGAACCGAGCCGATGCCGGTGTGCAACCTCAGGGGTCGAGCGCGCACCTGGAAGCTCCCAGTCGTCATCCGCGAACATCGTGATGCCATGTTCGTGTGCTGGCAAGAAGGCAACGTGACTGCGATCTGCACGGGGACGCGAACGAAAAGAAAAAGGGGAGCGGCCTTGCAGCCACTCCCCTGTGTGGATCCATCAGGATCACGCTGAATCGTGATCCGGCTGGGTCTCAGTAGACCCACCGTCCCTGGCGGAACTCCTCGACGATCGGCGCCTTGCCGAGCTCGGCGACGATGTCGGCGCCGCCGGCATCGTTCCACGCTTCCACGTAGGCGTTCCACTCGGCGTCGACGTCGATCTGGCCGGTGATCCCCTTGTAGAAGAACTCGCTCCACATCGTGTTCAGCGTGGACATGAAGCGCTGGCGCAGATCCTCGAATTCGGTCTCGGTGCGGAAGTCGGCGCGGTGCGACCGGGTCGTGTACACGTTGACGCCGCCGTCCACCAGCGCGTAGCCGCTTTGGAAGTCGGCCAGCGGCCTGGGCGCGATGATCTTCAAACGGTCCAGGGTGTAGAACACCGGATAGACCGAAAGCCGTCCGTGGCCGGCGCCCTCGGGGAGCTTGTCCTCCGTCCGTTCGCGCGCGAACGATTCGAAGGGTTCGCCGTCCCAGTCGAAGTGGACGCCTTCCTTGCCATTGCGGAAGATGATCCAGCCCTCCATGGTGCCCATGTAGAAGTCGAGCATCTCCAGCATCTTGATCAGCTTGGCGTCCGACACCGAATCGCTGGCATAGAACTTGTAATTGCCGACGCCCGCGATCGCGGAATAGGCGCGGCCACCGCGCTCACCGCCGGGGCCGATGATCGGCGGGATGCCCACCACCTCGGCGCCGGGCTGACCCAGCTCCTCGTCAGGCACCATGTTGTTGGGAGTTCGATACATGGCGTAGGTCTGGCCCGCGTTCGTGTAGGGCTCCGACTGCACGCCGTACAGGCCGGCCTGGCCCTTCTCCCAGTACTTGTCGCGGTTCAGGGTGGGCAGCTCGCGATCGATCAGCCCCTCGCCGAACCACGCTCCGAACGCCTTGATGAACTCCTTCATCCCGGGGTCGGTATGGAAATAGTAGAGCTGGCCGTCCACCTCGCGGTTGGTGCCGTCGCCGCGGATGCCGAACGCGCCCAGCCACTGGTTGAGGCACCAGTGGGTGAGGTTGCACGCACCCAGCGGGATCTCGACGCTGCCGGGCATCACGTCGCGGAAGCCGCGCAGCAGGTTGCCCATCTCGTCCCAGGTCATGTCGTACTCGTAGTAGTGGACTCGGCCGTACACGTCCAGGGAGACCTTGCCCTCGTCATAGCCGGGAAGCTCCAGCCCCGCCTCGGTGGCATGGTCGTAGCGGAAGAACGGCAGCATCAGGTTGCCGTCCGTGTTCAGTGAGATGCCGTTGATCGCCAGCAACTCGTCGGGATTGTCGGGATTCTCCCACGTGTTCCACGCCAGCGGATAGTTGTCGTACATCTGGGTGAGGTTGGGCGCGTATTCGCGGATCCACGCCTTGGGTATGGCGCGCGTCACCCCGTCCTGATAGAACTCGACGGGATTACCCCAGAAGTTGCCGAAGTCCGGCTGCTCGCCGGCGGCCAGCATCGCATTGCGCCTCTCGCTGTCGTTCTCGAAGATCTCGTTGCTGGTGACCGTCACGCCGAAGCGTTCCTGCATGTCCTTGTAGGCGTAGGAGTCGGCGTACTGACTCATCCACGTCATCTCGGTGACGTCGGCCGCCGCCTCGTCCTGGCCTTCGGCCCACAGGGCCATCGGCGCCAGCAGCAGCGCTGCGGCGCATGTCGCGAACAGTACTCGTTTCATTCGTACCACCTTGGGAAGTTCTTGTGCGCCATCCGGCGCGACCGGCGACAACGCGCCGGATTTCGAATCATCACGTTAGCCCTTCAGTCCGCCTACGAAAATGCCCTTGACGAAGTACCTCTGCAGGAACGGGTAGGCCAGTACGATCGGCCCGATGGTCAGCAGCATCACGGCCGCGCGCACCGCCTTGGTAGGCAGGATGATGCCTTGCTGGTCGGCCCAGTCCAGCATGTCGAACAGGTCGTCGGAGGTGAGCAGGAACATCATGCGCCGCAGGATGAGCTGCAGCACCAGCTTGGACTCGTCGTTCAGGAACAGCAGCGCGTGGAACCACTCGTTCCAGTGGAACACCGCCGCCCACAGGGCGATCACCGCCAGCACCGGCTTGGACAGGGGTAGCATTACGCGCGTCAGGATCTGGATGTAATTGGCGCCATCGACGAAGGCCGCTTCCTCATAGGCGTCGTCGATGGTCATCAGGAAGTTGCGCATGATCAGGATGTAGAAGCCGTTGGCCATGCTGGGCAGGATGAGCGCCCATCGCGAGTTGAGCAGCCCCACGCCGCGAACCACCAAGTACAGGGTGATGAAGCCACCGGAGAAGAACAGGGTGATCAGGATCACCACGGTCATCAGAGTCCGGCCGGGCAGCCGCTTCTTCGACAGCGGGTAGGCGGCGGCCACCGTGGCAACCACGATCGCGGCCGTCCCGAACAGTGTGCGGAAGATCGAGTTGCCATACGCCTCCACCACGTCGCCGTAGCTGGACAGTGAGAACCGGTAGGTCGCCAGACTCCAGCGCGCGGTCCACAGTTTCAGCCCCAGGTCGTTGGCCCACTCGTTGGGCGTGAACGACAGCACCAGCATGATCCAGAACGGCACCAGGATCGTGAACGCGAACAGCGCCAGGAGCAGCGTGTTGCCCAGATCGAAGGCGAACCCGCCGATGCCTCGCCGCGCACCAAGGGCCTGGGCCACCTACCAGACCCCCTGGCCGGTCAGGCGTCGGGCGAGTTTGTGGGCACCCAGCAGCAGCAGAAACCCCAGTCCGCGTTGAAACAGGGTCACGGCGGTTGTGTAGTCGTACTGATTGAGCCCCCCCTCGCCTTCGAATGCACGCCGATAGACGAAGGTGTCGATGACGTCGGCCACCTCGTAGACCAGCGGGTTGTACAAGTTGAAGATCTGTTCGAAGCCGCCCTCCAGCAGGCGGCCGATACGCAGGATCGCCAGAATTGTAATCACCGGCAACAGCGACGGCAGGGTGATGTGGATCGTCCGCTGCACGCGGTTGGTGCCGTCCACGGTCGCGGACTCGTAGAGCTCGGGATCGATCGAGGCCAGGGCGGCCAGGTAGATCACCGACTGCCAGCCCATCTCCTTCCAGATCTCCGTGACGATGAGCATGGGCCGGAACAGGGAGCTGGTCTGGAGCACGTCGGGAGGCTCCTGCCCCAGCCATATCGCGATCTGGGCGAGCGGGCCGCTCTGCGGGGAAAGGATCTCCCGCAGGATCGTGGCAAGGATGACCCACGACATGAAGTGCGGGAGGTAGGAGATGGTCTGCACCGTCTTCTTGAACGGCTGGCTGGTCAGCTCGTTGACCAGCAACGCCAGCAGGATCGGCGCCGGGAAGCCCCACAGCAGCTTGAGCGTGCTGATCACCACCGTATTGCGGATGATCCGCCACGCGTACGGGTTGCGAAAGAAATCCTCGAAGTGGAGCAGGCCCACCCAGCGGCTGCCCCAGTAGCCGCGGCCGATGCGGAAGTCCTTGAAGGCGATGATGTTCCCGTAGATGGGGAAGTAATGGAACACGATGAAGATCGCCAGCGGCAGCAGGAACAGCAAGTAGAGCAGCCGCATCTGCTTGGCGCGTTGCCACGTTTCGGCGCGCAGGCGGCGGCGCAGGTCGCTCGGGAGCGCCCGCGATGGGGCAGGAGCGTCCGCCGGTGCCGCCTGCGATGAGACTGGGGCGTGGGGTTCAGCCATCGATCGGCGGCACTGTACGCGATGCGGGGCCGCTGGGGAAGTCCCGGAGCAGCGCTACTCCTCGCCGAGCTTGAGCGCCTCGTGCACGCGCAGCCGGCGCACCAGCGATTGGAACAGCACCGCGCCGGCGGCCATGATGACGAGCGCCAGGACGTAGAAGCGCAGGTAGTCGCTGCGCAGCGCCACCACCCGGAAGGGCAGGATCTGCTCGGCGGCGGGGCCGGCAAGCTGCAGAAGCGGCACGTACAGCACCGCCGCAAGCTGCCCGATCGCCAGCCCGGCGATGATCGCGAAGCCGCCGGTCAGGAGCTGCTCCAGCACCAGCATGCCGACCACCTGCCGCCGGTGCACGCCCAGGGCCCGCAGCAACCCGAACTGCAGGGTGCGCTCGCGCAACGCGAACACCAGGAACAGCACGTAGCCGGTCACGCTCACCAGCACGGCGGTGAGGAAGCCGAAGGTGAGCACGCCGTTGGTGCCCTGCAGCAGCGGGTCGTTCTTGGCCTCGATGGTGAGCTGCGAGGTGTCGCGGATCTCCAGGACGCGCAGCTCCTGCTCCTCCACGGCGGTGTAGAGCGGGCCGCTCTGCGCGCCCGGCTCCAGGTCCATCCACAGCTCGTACGGCTCGGTGGCCATCTTCGCGAACACGTAGTCGAAGTTGGCCACGGCGAACGTGCGCGTGCGGCCCCGGCCGGCGGCGTTCGGGTCGAACGACGGCCAGTAGTCGACGAAGCCCAGCACGACCGCCTGGAGCGGCAACTGCCGCTTCCAGGTGAGGCGCACCAGGTCGCCGAGCCGCACGTTGCCCCGATCGCGAAGGTCGGCCGACAGCAGGATGCCGGTCGGGTGGTCGGAGAGGAGGTTCAGGTGGTGGTTGATGTGGGACGGCAGCAGGTCGCCGCGGAACCAGGTGACGTGCCCGAACTCGTGCGGGACCACGGCCATCACCTGCAGGGCCACGCGGGAGCTGCCGGGGACGATCATGCTGGCCGACGGGGCGCGGAACACGGTGGTGAGCTGATCGACCCCCGGCAGCGCGCGGAACGGTCCGAGCGGCGGCGCCCGGTACTGGACCGCCGGTGCGGAGCCGGGCGCCGCGGCCGGGGCCGCCAGCGGATCCAGCAGGTCCACGCTCTCCGGAGGCTCGTCGCTCTGGAACTCCGGCAGCAGCGCGAGGTCCGCTCCGACCTGGTAGGAGATGTCGTCCTCGGCGCTGCGATTGATCGTGCGGGCGGTCGTGCTGGAGGCCAGCCCCACGCCCAGCGTCAGGATCAGGAAGATCATCGCGAAGTACTCGCGGCCGCGCGAGCGGCTCACCTGGACCAGGCCGGCGTACAGGGCCGGCGACCACAGGGCTCGCCCCAGGCGGAACACCAGCCGCACCGCGATCGGAAACAGGCGCAGGGTCAGCAGGCCCGCGCCCAGGATGAACGCCGTCGACGCCAGGAACAGCAGCGGGTCGAGCGGCGCCGACTCGGCCGGAATCAACTCCTGGATCGTCCGGCGCTGGCGGAACGACACGAAGGCGTAGCCGGCCAGGCCGAGCAGCACGAAGTCGAGCATGAACCGCTGCCACGGCAGCGAGCGCGGCGCGCGTGCGTGCCGGCTCTTCAGCCCGACGATGGACACGCCCGTGGTGCGCACCAGCGGCACCACCAGCGAGCCGACGAAGATCGCCACGCCCACGAGGGCATAGCCGACCATCTTCCAGCTCAACAGGAGCGGCAGCGCCGGCCGCGCCACGAAGTCCAGGAACCCGTTGGAAGCGCCGATCACCCGCACGATCAGGACGGCCAGCGGCAGGCCGAGCAGCAGCCCGATCGCGCCCAGCAGCAGCGCCTCGATCAGGTAGGCTGAGAGGATCTGGCGGCCGGCGGCGCCGCGGCTCTTGAGCACGGCGATCTCGTTGCGATCGCCGTCGATGACAAGCTGCGACAGCATCGCCACGAACAGCAGCAGCAGCAGCGCCGACGGGATCTGCAGGAACGACAGGGTGCGCTGCAGCGTGGCCGCGCGCAGCAGGTAGGACTCCAGGAGCGGCGCGATGGCGAAGTTGAAGCTCACGCCCGCGGGCGCCGCCAGGCGCACGTAGTCCTGGTAGCGGCGCATCACGGTGGGCACGTCGCGGATCGTCAGCTCGTGGTAGTCGATCGCATAGTGCCAGTAGGCGCGCGTCAGGTTGCGCGCCTCGGTGTCCAGGAAGTGGCGCTCGAACGTGGAGAAGTCGATCAGGTAGCTGGTGGACAGCCGGGAGAAACGGCCGAACCAGAACAGGTCGCGCGGATCGCTCTTGGTGAACACCCCCACGACCTTGATCCTGAGCCTCGGCACGTGGCCGAGCAGATCGTGGAGCTGGTAGGTGCGGCCGAGCTGCAGCTCCAGCTCCCGGAACGCCTCCGCGGTCACGATCGCCTCGTACACGTCGGTGCCGTCTCCGGCCGGGTCGCCCGTGGCCGGCTCGAACATGCGGCCGTGGGTCACCTCGACGTGCGCGCCCAGGTCCGCGATCGCCTCCACGCGGGCGAACACCTTGGTCAGGTCGTCCCCGGCGGGCCGGTTGTCGTACACGTAGTCCAGGCGGAGTTGCCGCATGGCGGCGATGATCGGTACCCGCAGCGCCGGCACCAAGCGCTCGGTGAGCTCCCGGTCGATCTCGTTGACGTAGGGCGCGCGTTCGGCCTTGCGGCGCAGCGCGTACAGGTCGACCTCCAGGACGGCGGTGCCCGGATAACGGCCGGTGCGCGCCTGCTGGCGCTCCAGGTCGCGGGTGAGCAGGCGCTGCAGCACCCCGTCGGCGTACATGGGCGTGGAGGCCAGCAGCGCCACGCTGAGCGTGGCCGCCGCCGCCAGCGCGACCGCCAGCCAGCCGCGCCCGCGGATGCGCCGCGCGATCAACGGCGCGCTCAGCGGAGCACCACCGTCTCGCCGACCGAAAGGCCGTCGACGATCTCCACCTGGGTCGACGTGGACAACCCCACCTCCACGGACCGTTCGATGCGCAGGTCATCCTCCAGCACGAACACGAACCGGCGGTTGACGTAGGTCTGCACCGCGTCCGACGGCAGCACGATCACGTCCTCGCGCCGGTCGGTCACCATCGACGCGGTGCCGGTCTGGCCGCGGGTCAGCGCCTCCGGCGGGGCGTCGACGCGGACCAGCACCACGTCGCGCATCTCGTCCGGCGCATCGAGCGGCGCGTTGCGCGGGGTCATGACGACCTCGCCGGGATACGTGTCCCCGCGCAGGTTGATGGTGACCTCCCTGCCGAGCGAGAACTCGTCGTCGCGTTGTCCGCGGTAGGCGAACAGCAGGTCGCGCGGGTCGGCGACCTGCACCACGGTCTGCCGGGCGCCGATCGGCTCGCCCGGAAAGACGCGGGTGACGAACACCACCTCGCCGTCGATCGGCGAGCGCAGCGTCGATTTCGCAAGCTCCGTTTCAAGCTGATCCAGCGCCAGGCGCTCCAACTGCACGTCGAGCCCGGCCATCTCCTGTTGGAAGCGATCGGCTCCCAGCGCCGCGGTCCGCTCCATCCCGAGCTCCGCGCGGCGCACGCGGATGCGCTGGCGTTCGACGTCGAGGCGCAGCGTGTCGGTGTCGAGAGTCGCCAGCACTTGGCCCGCCGTCACGTCGTCGCCCAGCCGTACGAGCACCTCCTTCAGCCGCCCGGAGCGTTCCCCGAACTGCAGCGCGATCTGCGTCGGATAGACGATGGCGCCGCCGACCACGACGCGGCGCTCGATGGTGTCCAGCTCCACGACCATGGTGCGGTAGCTGATCTCCGGCGGCTCGACCAGGGGCGGCGCCAGGATCTCCTCCTCCTGGGGCAACAGGAAGCAGCCGGCGGTCAGCGCCGCCAGCGCGGCCACCAGCGCCGACGCAGTGCGTGGCAGATGCCGGGGTCGCGTCACTCTGAGGCGCATTGGCCCGGCATTATGCACCGGGCGGCTGCGGCGTGGCGTGCTCGATCGACCCTCGGTCGGCGCCGCCCGGGGACTGGTCGTTTGGGGGCCGCCGATGTGGGGCCGTGTCAGGCGAGGGGATTCTCCCAGCGCACCTCCGGGAAGCGGCCGAACCCGAGGTCGCTGGAGCAGACCACCAGACCGTGCTCCAGTGCAAGCGCGGCCAGATGGGCATCCGGTATCATCTCCGCCGGCATCTCATGATCGCTCAGCAGCCGCCCCAGTACCTCCCGATGGCGGTCCGTGGGAGCCGGGATCCAGGCAGGTTCGCAGTCCAGCCAGCGGCCGACGTGGTCCCACGCCTCGCTGACGGCCAGGGGGGACTCGAACACGCGGGGATTGGAAACGATACGTACGAACGCCAGCAACGACGGCCACGGAAGGCCGACCCGCTCAACGCCGTTGAGCCGATCGTCAAGCCACCGGCGAGCCGCCGCGTGCTGCTCGAAGGTGTCCACCTGCGCGTACAGCAGCAGGTTGGCGTCGACCAGGATCACGAGTGGGCTTCTCCCTCGGCGATCGCCAGGACCCGCGGGATGTCATCGATGCTGTCGAGCTTGCATCGTCCGAGCGACACGGGCCGGGTCCGATACGGCCGGCGCGGGCGCCGGGACGCGGACGCGTGCGCGAGCCCGGCGCGGAGCGTGTCGTTGACGACTCTCTTGAAGCTCTCGCCGCGCTGGCTGCGGATCCGGGCGAGCTCCGCGGCTACGTCGTCATCGATCGTGATGGTCGTACGCATGACATCGTTACATAGATCTATTGATGCATTGATGTCAATCGATGGATGCTCCGGGCATCGACCGGGCCGCCCCGCATGACCGCTGCCGAGGTTGCGCGCCACCTCTACGCTCCGCGACGTGCCTTGGCCGAGAGTGTTCCCGGCGCCGAGTGTGCGGAGCTCGGTGGCGGCTTCCTGACGATCGACCGGTCATCGACCGCGGAGTATCCCTCGACCAACCGCAACCGGGCGGAGTTCATCGGCGTGAGCCGACCGGCGAGTCGCGGCGAGGTAGAGGAGATCGTCGAGAGATTCGCCGCTGCCGGAGTGAGGCGGTGGTTCTTCTGGCTGAGCCCGTGCCCGCAGATGGAAGAGATCCGGCAGTGGCTGCCCGAGCTGGGACTGCGGCCGTTCGACGGTCCGCGATACATCGCGCTGACTCGCTCCCCCGAAGCGGTTGCCCCGCATCGGACGGCGCTGCGCGTGCGCGCTCTGAAGGCGCCGGAGTTGCGCGCCCAGACGGGATTCCTCAACGAGCTCCATGGCGAGTTTGCCGGCGCCTACCTGGGAACGATCGGCCGTGACGACTGCCTTCACTACCTTGCTTTCGACGGTGACCGTCCGGTCGCCGCGTCCGGCCTCTGTGTCGTCGGCGCGGCCGCGTATCTGTTCCTGGCCGCGACGCGCGAGGCGGACCGGTCGCGCGGGGCGCAGAACGCGCTGATCGCGGCCCGAGTCCGCGCCGCGCACGCTCGCGGCAGCCGTATCGTGATGGTGGAAACCCTGAGCATTCTGCGGCCGTCGCTCGCCAACCTGGTCCGCCAGGGGTTCCGGGAGTGCTACGACACGCAGGTCTTCGCGTGCGCCCCGGTAAGATAGCCGGATGCTCGCGGTCGACGTCCGGCAGCTCACCAAGACCTATGTCGTCCCGGAACGGGAGGCTGGGCTGGGCGCCGCCGTGCACAGCGTGTTCCGGCGCCGCACCCGCGCCGTCGAGGCGGTGGCAGAGATCTCCTTCGCCCTGCAGCCGGGCGAGTTCGTCGGCTTCGTGGGTCCCAACGGAGCCGGCAAGACCACCACGCTGAAGATGCTCTCCGGGCTGCTGCATCCCACGGCAGGCCGGGCACAGGTGCTCGGCCACGTGCCGGCCCGGCGCGAGCGCGCCTTCCTGAGCCGCATCACGCTGGTGATGGGGCAGCGCAACCAGTTGCTCTGGGACATCCCCGTGATCGACTCCTTCGAGCGCAACCGGGTCGTCTACCGGGTGCCGGCCGCCGAATACCGCCGGACCCTGGACGAGCTCACCGGCCTGCTCGACCTGGGGCCGCTGCTGGAGCGGCCGGTGCGCAATCTGTCCCTGGGCGAACGGATGAAGTGCGAGATCGCGGTGGCGCTCCTGCACCGGCCGCAGGTGCTGTTCCTGGACGAGCCCACCATCGGCCTGGACGTGACAATGCAGCGCCGCATCCGCGCCTTCCTTGCCGAGTACAACCGCGCGCACCACACCACCGTGCTGTTGACCAGCCACTACATGGCGGACGTCGAGGCGCTCTGCAGCCGCATCGTCATGATCGACCACGGCCGCATCCTGTTCGACGGCGCGCTGCAGGATCTGGTCCGCCGCTTCTCCCCGCACAAGACCATCGTGGTGGAGCTGGACCGCGACGTCGCCGACCTGTCGGGTTACGGCGAGGTGGTCGCCTCCGAGGGCAGCCGCCACACGCTGCTGGTGCCCAAGGCCGACACGCCGCAGGTCACGGCGCGGCTGCTGGGAGACCTGCCGGTCAGCGACCTGACGGTCGAGGATCCGCCGATCGAGGACGTGATCGAGCAGGTGTTCGCCGGCGCCCTGGCCGGTGTCGAAAGGCCGCAGTCCCGCGACCGCGACTGAGACGATGCTCCGCGTCTACTGGGTCTACCTGAAGACGACGCTGGCGCTGCAGCTTCAATACCGTGTCGAACTGGCGATCTGGATGCTGAACCGCATCGTCGAGCCCACCGTCTACCTGGTGGTGTGGCGCACCGTGGCCGCGGCGCGCGGCGGGGTTGGCGGCTACGACGCCGCGGATTTCGCCGCCTACTTCATCACGCTGATG
The DNA here is from genome assembly GCA_028818385.1 of Spirochaetaceae bacterium. The sequence continues at coordinate 8,212 of JAPPNY010000027.1, read as the reverse complement.
GTCGTGAACCAGCTCACGTTCACGTGGATCATCCACGAGTTCGAGTGGCGCATTCGCTCCGGCGAGCTGTCGGCGATGTTGCTCAAGCCAATCCATCCCATCCACGGCGACATCGCCGACAACCTCGGCTACAAGCTGCTCACACTGGTGATCCTGGTGCCGGCGGCCGTCCTGCTGTCGGTGCTGTTCAAGCCGGACTTCCAGTTCCGTGCCGCGACGCTCGGGCCGGCGGCGGCAGCCCTGGTGGTCGCCTACCTCATCCGTTTCTTCATCGACTGGGCGTTCGCCCTCAGCGCCTTCTGGACGACGCGCACGGCCGCGATCAATCAGATCTACTTCCTGCTGCTGCTGTTCTGTTCCGGGCGGCTGGCGCCGCTGGAGCTGTTCCCGGGCTGGCTGGAGCGGATCACCTGGTACCTGCCGTTCCGGTGGGCGGTGTGGTTCCCGGTGGAGCTGGCGCTGGGGCGGCTGAGTCCGGACGTGATCGCTGCCGGCTTCCGCATGCAGGCGCTGTGGCTGGTGCTGGGGCTGCTGCTGCTCCGCATCATGTGGCGGCTCGGAGTCCGCAAGTACGCGGCGGTGGGGTCCTGAGCGTGCACCGGCTGCGGGTGGCCTGGACCTTCCTCAGGATCGGCCTGCTGAACGAGCTGGCGTATCGCGCGAACCTGTACCTCCAGGTCCTGCAGTCCGGCGTGGCGGTGGCCGGGGCGATCGGCGGCCTGATGGTGGTGTTCGGCCATACCGACACGCTGCGCGGCTGGGGCCCGGACGAGGTGCTGGCCGTGCTCGGCGTGTATCTGCTGATGGGCGCGGCGATGGGCGGCGTGATCGAGCCGAGCATGCAGAAGCTGATGGAGGACGTGCGCCAGGGCACCCTGGACTACACCCTGACCAAGCCGGAGGAGGCGCAGTTCCTGGTCAGTGTGGCCGTGATCCGAGTATGGAAGCTGGTCGACGTGGCGCTGGGGCTGGCCGTGCTGGGGGTCGCGCTGGCGCGCCGCGGCGCGGCCGTCGCGCCGGCCGACGTCGCGCTGTTCGCGCTGATGCTGCTGGCAGGCGGCGCGATCGTCTACAGCTTCCTGCTGGCGATGGCGGCCGTGTCGTTCTGGCTCGTGCGCATCTACAACATCCTGGTGATCTTCAGCGACCTGTATCAGGCGGCCCGCTGGCCGATCGGCATCTATCCCGGCTGGCTGCGCATGCTGCTCACCTTCGTGGTGCCGGTCGCGATCGCCATCACGGTGCCGGCCGAGGCGCTGGTCGGCCGGCTGACGGGCGGCCGGGTCCTGCTGGCATGGGGCGTGGCGGCCGGCGCCCTGGCAGCGGCGCGGTTCGTCTGGATGCGCGGGCTGCGGCACTACTCGGGTGCGTCGGCATGAGCCGCGCGACCATGCGGGCGATGGTGCTGGCCCGGACCGGATCGCTCGCCGACGACCGCAGGGACCCTCCGGTCCTGGAGTTGCGCCGGCTCGCGGTGCCCGAGCCCGGACCGGGCGAGGTGCTGGTGCGGGTACGGGCGTGCGGCGTCTGCCACACGGACCTGGATCAGGCAGAGGGACGGATCGCGCCGCCGCGCCTTCCGGTCGTGCCGGGGCACCAGGCGGTCGGCCGGGTGGCGGCACTCGGCGGCGGGTTCACGGAGCATCGGCTCGGCGATCGGGTCGGCGTCGGGTGGATCCATGCCTCGACGGGCGAGGCGGATGAAAACCTCAGCCCCGCGTTTCGGGCGACGGGCCGAGACGCCGACGGCGGCTACGCCGAGTACCTGGTCGTGGGGGAGCGCTACGCCCATCCGATTCCGAACGCGTACGCCGACGCGGAGGCGGCGCCGCTGTTGTGCGCCGGGGCGGTCGGCTACCGTGCCTTGGCGCTGGCGGAGCTGCGCGACGGCGAACCGCTCGGCCTAACCGGCTTCGGCGGCTCGTCGCACCTGGTGCTGCAGCTTGCGAGGTACCGGTACCCGTCGAGTCCCGTGTACGTGTTCGCGCGCCGGCCGCGGGCGCGTGCGACCGCGCTCGGACTCGGGGCGGCATGGGCCGGCGCGATCGAGGACGAGCCACCCCGTCCGTCTCAGGCGATCATCGACACCACGCCGGCGTGGCGCCCGGTGATCGCCGCGCTGGCCGTGCTGCAGCCCGGCGGCCGGCTGGTCATCAACGCCATCCGCAAGGAGGATCGCGACCGGGCGGCGCTCGGCGAGCTGCGCTACCACGAGCACCTGTGGCTGGAGCGCGAGGTGAAGTCGGTCGCCAACGTGACCGGACGCGACATCCGCGAGTTCCTGGCGCTGGCCCCGGACGTGCCGATCCGGCCGGCGGTGGCGACCTATCCGCTGGAGCAGGCGGTCCGCGCCCTCGTCGACCTGCGTCGAGGAGACGTTACCGGCTCCAAGGTGCTCCTGATCGGCTGAAACCGTTCCCGCAATACGGAGATTTTCGGCAGGTGCAAAAAATCTACGCGATGTTTTTTGGCACCCACTAGAAATTGACGTACAGTTCGGGCATGGTTCGACGTTACGTGGACGCCGTGGTCCGGGCCGATCTGGAAGCCAAGATGGTCTTCGTGGCCGGGCCCCGTCAGGTCGGCAAGACGACGCTGGCGAAGGGGATCCTGGGAGACCCCGTTGGGTACTTGAATTGGGACATCCCCGAGCACCGCCAGACGATCCTCTCGCGCGAATTGCCTCCGGTCCCTATCGTCGCGTTCGACGAGCTGCACAAGTACCGATCCTGGCGGAATTACCTGAAGGGCTTGTTCGATGGCGCCGGTGCGGAGTTGCGCATCCTGGTGACCGGCAGCGCCCGGCTCGACGCCTATCGGCGCGGCGGCGACTCGCTGCAGGGGCGCTACCACCTGCACCGGCTGCACCCCCTTTCGGTCGCGGAGCTCGGCGATCCTGCCTCGCTGCCCGACCTGTTGCGCCTGGGCGGCTTCCCCGAGCCGTTCTTCGCAGGCTCCGAGCGCAGCGCACGCCGCTGGTCACGCGAATACCGCACGCTGCTGGTCGGAGAGGAGATCCGTTCGCTGGAGCAGATCGTCGATCTGGGCAACGTGGAGTTGCTGGCGCTCAGGTTGCCGGCGCTGGTGGGAGCGCCGCTCTCACTCAACGCGTTGCGGGAAGACCTTGGCGTCAGCCACGACGCGGTGCGGCGCTGGGTCGCCGCGCTGGAGCGCCTGTACGCGCTGGTACGGCTGAGTCCCTTCGGGGCGCCGGCGATTCGCGCCATCAAGAAGGCGCAGAAGCACTATCTGTTCGACTGGACACAGGTGCCCGAGATGCCGCAACGGTTCGAGAACCTGGTCGCGATGGCGCTCCTGAAGTGGGTCCACCAGCAACAGGATGCCGAGGGGAGAGACCTGGACCTTCGCTACTTTCGCGACGTGGACGGACGGGAGGTCGACTTCGTCGTCACCGAGCGCACCGTCCCCGTGCTGCTGGTGGAGGCCAAGTGGTCGGATTCGGGAGTGGACCGCAACCTTCGCTACCTGAAGCGACGCTTTCCCGATGCCGAAGCGTGGCAACTCAGCGCCACGGGCAGCAAGGACGTTCGGACCCCGGAGGGCATCCGCCTGGCGCCCGCTGCGACGCTGCTCAGCGGACTGGCATAGGCTGAGAAGTGGTCAGGCGCGTGGTCGATGCCGGTGTTCCTTGCGGATGACCAGCTTGAGGCCGGACCAGACATCGTCCACCGCACAGACCTTCACGTCCACCAGGCCGAGCGGGAGCGCGTAACGGCGGACGTCGTCCTCGCCGATCTGGCTCGGGACGCCGGAGGAGCGCTTCGGCCACGACACCCAGATCATCCCGTCTGGCACGATCTGCCGCATCGCGAGAGGCAGCGTGTCCGCCAGCTCGCGTTCGGAGCGGGTGAAGAGGTGCCAGAGATCGACGTTCGCGCGGATGCGGGACGAGATCGTCACACCGTCCGAGTTCTCGATGCCGACCAGGTCTTCGTATGGCATCGGCTCGTTCTTCGGGCGGATCCGGAAACCCGGCTTGATGCCGAGCTTCTTCGCCAACGGGGTGCCTGAGTAGCCGGCCATCTCAAGCGGATCCTGACGGTCCGGGAACGTGGGGCGGCGGCCCCATCGCCTGTCGAAGCTCTCCTTGAGAGCCTCCCGGGCTCGGGTCCACCGCGCGGAGAGCCGTCACGGCCGGGCTGTCGCGTCCTCGGGGCGGAGGGGTTCATCGCAGCCCTCGAGCTCGACTCCGTACTCTGCCAGCCGCTTCGCCATGACCCGTATCGCATCGGGGTTGTGGTCGATCAGGAGGAAGTCCCGGCCGAGGCGCGCGGCAGCTTCTCCCAGAGTTCCGCTGCCGGCGAAGAAATCGATCACCAGATCGCCGGGAAGCGTGTGGACTCGGACGATGCGCTCGATGATGCCAAGAGGTTTCTGTGTCGCGTAGCCGGTCTTTTCCGTGCCATTCGGACTGACGATCGTATGCCACCAGACGTCGGTGGGAGTCTTGCCGCGAGCCGCTTTCTCGGGACCTACCAGGCTGGGTGCCATGTAGGGAATCCTGTCGATTTCTTCATATTGGAACACGTAGTTCTGCGGGTCCCTTGCATACCAGAGAAGGTTGTCGTGCTTGGCCGGCCACCTCGACCTGGAGCGGCCGCCGTAGTCGTAGGCCCAGATGATCTCGTTGATGAACGACTCCCGACCGAACAGGTGGTCCAGCAGTACCTTGCAGTAGTGGACTTCCCGGTAATCCACATGCAGGAAGAACGAACCGTTCGGCTTGAGCACGCGCCATGCTTCGCGAAATCGAGGCTCGAGGAATCCCAGGTAGTCGTCGAACGTGTCGGAATAGCCGCTGGAGCCAAGCTCGATCGTTCGATACCGCTTGCCCTGGAAGCCGGTGCGGTCGCCGGCCACTTCGTCGCGAATTGTTCGCAGGGTCTTCCTCGACTGGGTCCGCCCCGTGTTGAACGGAGGGTCGATGTAGATGAGCGCGGCCGACTCGTCCGGAATCGCCGCGAGGGCCTGGAGATTGTCGGCGTGGATGACTCTGCGCATCGGCGCAGAGTTTACGGCAGCAGGGAGACGAACACGCGGTCGCCGGCGTTGAAGCGGGTTGCCGCGGCGGCATGGGCGGTGACCTCCAGCGGCCCGCGTTCCCCGTTCAGCGCGATGGTCAGCTCCCGTACCTCTCCCAGGAAGCGCGCGGTGACCACCGTGCCGTGGCGGCTCGTGCCGTTTGCAGCCTTGGCCGACACGCACACTTGGCCGGGCCGGATCGACACCACCCGCTGGCCGCCGGCGTCGATGGGCTGCGCCGTGCCGACCGGCCCCAGGTCGGAGACCCAGCCGGTGCCGTTGCGGCGGACCCGGACCAGGTTGGTCTTGCCGAGCAGCGACGCGACGAAGCCGTTGGCCGGCGACCAGTAGAGCTCCTCCGGCGTGCCGGTCTGCTGCAGCTTGCCGCCGCGCAGCACCGCCACCCGGTCGGCGATGTTGAACGCCTCGTCGCGGTCGTGGGTCACGAAGATGGCCGTGGTGGTCCGCAGGGCAAGAATCGCGGGGCCCGGGTAGGATTGCGGGGCGCCCCCCCGGCCCGGCCGGGGTTTTTGGGGGTGGGGGCCGCCCACCCCCCC
>JAPPNY010000027.1:0-2602 GCA_028818385.1 Spirochaetaceae bacterium | reverse complement strand
TCCCCCCCGGGGCGGGGGGGGGGTCCCCCATTGGGGCGGGGGGGGGCCGGCTGGAAATAACGGCCGCCTTGCTGTTTTTGTGGGGGGGCGCGCAGCGGCCCGTCCAGGTTGTTGAGCGGTTCGTCCAGCAGCAGCACGCGCGGCCGCGGGGCCAGCGCGCGGGCGATGGCGGCGCGCTGCGCCTGGCCGCCGGAGACCTGGTGCGGGAACCGGTCCTGGGCGTCGCCGACGCGCACCAGGTCCACCACCTCGTCGATCCGCCGCGCCCGTGCCCGTTCCGGCAACCGGTGCAGGCCGAACCCGATGTTCTGCCGCAGCGTCAGGTGGGGCAGCAGCGCCGTGTCCTGGAAGACGACGCCGACGCTGCGCTCCTCCGGCGGCAGCGAGTGCCTGCCGTCGGCCGCCCGGGTCTCGCCGATGTCGATCGTCCCGGAGTCGGGCTCCTCGAAGCCGGCCACCAGGCGCAGCAGCGTGGTCTTGCCGCTGCCGCTCTCGCCCAGGACGGCGGTCGTGCCGCCTTCCTCCACGGTGAGGGAGACCCGGTCCAGAGCCGGCGCCGGGCTGCCCTTGAAGCGCTTGCTGACGGAGTCGAGTGTCAGGTCGCCGCCGGAGCGCGGCGGAGGGTTACGCCTGCGCCGGAGCCGGAGCATGGACGGGCGTCGAGCGCGACCGCCGAGGCGCGCGGCCGGTCGCAAGCAGGCGGTTGAGGATCAGGACCGGGCCGAGCCCGACGGCGATGATCACCAGCGCGTACGGGGAGGCTTCGATGATCTGTTCGTTGCCGGCCAGCCGAAACACGTTGGTGGCCAGCGTCTCCAGGCGGAACGGCCGCAGGATCAGCGTCAGCGGCAACTCCTTCAGCATCTCGACGACCATCAGGATCGACGCCGTCATCAGGGCGGGACGCAGGCCGGGCAGCGCGACGTGCAGCAGGCCGCGTCCCGGCCGAAACCCCAGGGCGCGTCCCACTTCGTCGAAGCGCGCCGGAATGCGGGAGAAGCCCGAGTCGATCGCGTGGTACCCGAGGGCGAAGAATCGCACCACGTAGGCGGCGACGAGCGCCAGCCCGGAGCCGGTCAGCAGCAGTCCCGGCGAGAAGCCGAGCATGGCACTCACGGCGTCGTTCAACCGATGGTCGACCCAGGTGTAGGCGGTGGCGATGCCGACCGCCAGCACGGCCGCCGGCACCGCGTAGCCGGCCGTGGACCAGCGGGCCAGCGCCCCGACCAGCCGGTCCTTGCGGATCCGCGCCGCGTACGCGACCAGCAGGGCGAGCGCCACGGTGGCGGCGGTCGCCGCCACCGCCAGGCCGATGCTGGTGCCGGTCAAGCGGACCAGATCCACGTCGAAGCCCGGCAGGCGGCGGGAGGCCCACCACAGGAGTTGCCCGACCGGCAGCCCGAATCCGGTGATCACCGGCAGGGAGCAGGCGGCCATGGCGCCCAGCGCCCGCGCGCCCTGCAGCCGCCGCCGGACCAGGGGGCGATCGTGCAGCGTCGCATCGCCGAACCGCGCCGCGCCCCGGCCGCGGTGCTCCAGCGCCTGCAGCAACGCGACGATGACGAGCATCAGCGCTCCCAGCGCCAGGGCGACCTTCACGCTGCCGAGGCCGAACCAGCCGCGGAAGATGCCGATCGTGAGCGTATCGACGCCGAGATAGTGCGAGGCACCGAACTCGCCGAGCGTCTCCATCACCACCAGCATCACGCCGGCGACCAGCGCCGGCCGGGTTGCCGGCAGCACCGCGCGTGTAAACGCCTCGACGCCGGAGCTGCCGAGGCTGCGGGTCACCTCCAGCAGGGTCGCTCCCTGCTGGGCGAAGGCCGCGCGCGCGGTGAGATAGACGTAGGGATAGAGCAGCGTGGCCAGCACGAACGCCAGCCCGCCGAAGCCCCGCACCCGCAGGATGGGGTAGGCGCCGGCCGGGATGTCCAGCACCTCCCGGAACAGGAGCTGGGCGGGTCCCGTGTAGTCGAAGATGCCGGCGTACGCCAGGGCGCCGATGTAGGTCGGGAGGGCCAGCGGCAGCACCAGCAGCCAGCCGAGCGCGCGGCGGCCGGGGAAGTCGTACACGGTCACCAGCCACGCGGCGGCCACGCCGACGATCGCGCACAGCCCGGCGACCAGGGCGACCAGGGCGATGGTGGTGCCGATGTAGCGGGGGAGGACGGTCCGGATCAGGTGGCCCATCTCCGCGGACAGGAACCCGTCCAGGTTCGCGATCACGACCAGGAGCGGCGCGCCGATCAGGATGGCGACCGCGACCGGCGCCGCCAGCCAGCCGCGGGACACCGGGACCCGCGACCGGGGACCGCCCCGCGTCCGCTGCGTGGCGACACCGGTGCGGATGGTCCTCGGCAGCCGCGCCGTCAGCAGGTCAGCCATTCCGTGTCTGAACCGGTACCATATAAATCAAGCTACGTTAAGTCCATATAGACGGATTGAGCGAAGAGCGCAAGGGCGTGGGACGGGTGAGGGACCGCGCGGGCCGGCGCAGCGGTGCCGCCGCGCCGGGACCGCGCGGGTGGGGCCCATGCGGCCCGCGCGCATAAGGCACCCGCCGCATTGCCCGCCCCTATAGCCACCCGGCGGGGTCGAAAAC
>JAPPNY010000095.1 GCA_028818385.1 Spirochaetaceae bacterium | reverse complement strand
TCAAAACCATCAATTCACGCCTGTTCAACAACTTGTGAGTTTACGGACAGGAACGGGGTAGGCCGCCACCGCACCTGCAGAAGAACGTCCCCACAGCCGGGTCAGGCCGAGCGCCGGCCCAGAATCGCTCTGGTCGGGGACGCTGTGCAGCCAAATGGGGAGATCGGCAGAGGCTGGCGTTTCTCCTACGTTGAATGCCGTCGCGATGTGGGCCTCTATCGAAAACACGTAGTCGGCCCAACGGAAGCTAGCCTCGGGGTTCTTAGCATCGCGTGTGATCGCGACACGCGTGTTGCGCGGTTGGTGTGCTGGATATACGTAATCATGCTTGATGTTCGCGCGGCGTGGAATCGGCGGAAGTGCCCTGTAGTCGTCGACGGCAATATCAACACCTGCCAATGCGGCTGGCAATTCGGCAGTGACGAGGCCGTAACGGATCGACGATCGTCCCATCCCGAGCATTAGTTCGCGTTGACTCTGGGTGAAGGCGTTGGGGTCAATAAGCCCTTCCACATGCAGTTTGCGCATGAAGCGAAGCCCCTCTCTCCAAGCATCGCTAGTGAAAGCCGGAGTGACCTTGCCGGCATCGACATAGAGACGATCCCGGCCGTCGTCGTGCTCAAACGCGTTCATAAAATAGGGGGTGAACACTGCATCGCGACCGTGTGTGGCACTCGTGTACGGAACCTCATCGAGCAGCCCGTTGTGATTGAGATCCTGCTCTTTGAAGGCTTTCATGGCTTGGTAAAGGTCTTGCGGCGTCTGCGGGACATCAAACTTCAATTCGTCAAGCCAGCGGTAATTATACCAAGTGTATATGTCAGTGCAGTCGGTGCAAGTGTGATGGTAGTTGGCAATTGAATAGATCTGACCGTCTGGCGACGATATGACCTTCGACAATAGGGGGTATTCGCGCAATAATGGCTTTAGTTTTTCGCTGTAGTGATCGATAAAGTCGTTTAGGGGCACGAGGTAACCTTGGCTTCCCTCCAAGAAGGCGTGCTTGGAGTCGATCACTTGGGATCCCAGGAGTAGGTCTGGTAGGGTGGCGCCGCTGGCCAGCATGAGATTGACCGCGTGGCCGGCTTCCATTTGGGGCAACATGTCCCATTTGACGGTGATGCCAGTTTGTTCCTCTAGCCACTCGGCGGCAGGGCCGGCTGCAAAGATGGCGAGGGGCTCGTCGGGTAGAGTGGCGACGGAGATCGTGAGCGGCTCTTGGGCGATAAGTGTGGAGGGTGGCGTCGTGATCATCGGTTCTTCGTCGCGGAGCTCTTGTGCGCTCGAAGCAAGCGGAGCGATAACAAAAAGAAGTGACAGTAAGTAGGTCCGAATCGGATTGCGCATGTTGGGTCTCCGTCTCGTTGCGGTGGTTGTTACAACCATATTACCCGATTCGTCAGGATGTCCTTGAGATTGTCGCCCGCGGGACCTTCCTGATAGAGGATGCTGGGGGCGGCCGGCGGCGGGACGATACCCAGCGGGCGCTCTAGGTGGGGAAACCAGTGCGCCGTGTCCGGATCGGTCGTGCTCAACTGCTCCATGGCGAAGGTGGCGCCGCCGTCGACGGACACGAAGCGCACGACCTCGCTGGCCGGATGGCCCCAGGGAGCCTCGTCGGCAGCGTCTTCGGTGGTCGTGACTCCGACTAGCCGGCCCGCGGCGTCGAACACGATGCTCGGCGCCACCCCGAAGCAGCGTCCCGGCGCAAGCTCCACGCGTTCGTTCAGGACGATTCGGCGCCAGCTCCCGTCACCCGTGGGCGTGCAGAGGACGTTGGTGCCCACGCCCGCCGACCACTCGCTGTGGACCAGCCACGGCGTGCCGTCCGGGGCGACCGCCAACGCGCCGGCCTCCAGGGCGCTCCCGTAGTCCAGGCCGCCGGAGTCGATCACGTCGAACGTCTCGGCCGTCACGGGCAGGGTCACCTGCGTCCCGTCCGAGCGCTGCCAGGTCCGCCCGGCGTCGGGGCTGAAGAGGTAGCCGACGGTCTGGATGTGGCCGTACGTCTCGGCATCCGACTTCTCGTGGAAGCGAATCGTCGTGTGCAGGCCCACGCGGTCCGGGGCCCAGGCGTAGGACTCGCCGAAGTGGGCGTAGTTGGGATAGTCGGAGCGAGCCAGGACGAGCGGATCGCTCCAGGAGCCGCCGGGGCTCTTGCGCAGCAGGTGCAACTCCCATGGCCGTTCGTGGCCGAGCCTGCGTTCACGCGTCAGGAAGCTCTGCCGGCAGCTCAGGAGGAGCTCGTCGCCGGCGCCCACGGCGAGCTTCGGGTAGCTGTAGCCGTCGCCGATCAGTTCCTCGTCCGTCCACTCCGATGCGTCGTTGGGACGCAGGGAGCGGCGGTAGCGGACCTCGTGGTGGTGCGGGTAGTAGGCGACGTGCAGGTACCCCTGGCTGTCGCTCACCAGCGCGGGGCCGCCGTGGTTGTCATACGCCTCGCCGATGGTGTGGGTCGCCGACCACGTGCCGCTGCCGCGGTCGAGGGTGCGGATCCGCACCCGGAACCCTTCGGCGACCGAGTCGAGCCACGCCACATGGACGCCATCGCCGAGCGTGACGATCTTGTTCTCCTGCGGGTACGCAGTGGCGCGACCGCACCCGTGCGCTGAGATGCAGCGTGCCGACGGAAGGCGACGCGAAGGTGACTCACTCACTCGTTGTCTTCGGCGCCGCTGGCGGATGTCTCATTCGATTCGGTCGCGGTGGAAGCAGCTTCGAGACGCTGCTTGAGCGCGCGCAGCGCGGCGGGGTCCATACCAGTGGCTGATTCGATGAGCGACCACGATGCACCGGCGCGAAGGAAGTCCTCGATGGTGCCCACTTTTTCCTCCAGGCGGCCCTTCTGACGGCCTTCCTGGATCAGCTCCTCGACGTAGTTCATGGCGTCTCCTCCCGGTCCCGGTACGTGCCGTTGCAACTCTTCGGCAAACCTGCGGCGCATCGGGTCGTCCGGATCGTCACTGCACCCAGATTACGCGGTTCGTGAGGATGTCCATGAGGCCCTCGCCCGAGGGGCCCTCCTGGTAGAGGATGCCGGGGGAGGCCGGCGGCGGCACGATCCCCAGCGGGCGCTCCAGGTGCGGGAACCAGTGCGCGGTCTCCGGATCGGTCGTGCTCAACTGCTCCATGGCGAAGGTCGCGCCGCCGTCGGCGGACACGAAGCGCACGACCTCGCTGGCCGCATCGCCCCAGGGAGCCTTGTCGGCAACGTTCTCGGTGGTCGCGACCCCGACCAGCCGGCCGGAGGCGTCGAACACGACGCTCGGCGCCAGTCCGAAGCAGCGCCCCGGCTCCAGTTCTACCTGCTCGTTCAGGACGATGCGGCGCCAGCTCCCGTCGCCCGCGGGCGTGCACACGGTGTTGGTGCCCCCGCCGGCCGCCCACTCGCTGTAGACCAGCCAGGGCGCGCCGTCCGGGGCCACTGCCAACGCGCCGGCCTGCAGGGCACTCCCGTAGTCCAGGCCGCCGGCGGCGATCACGTCGACGGTCTCGGCCGTCACGGGCAGGGCCACCTGCGTCCCGTCCGAGTGCTGCCAGGTGCGCCCGGCGTCCGGGCTGAACAGGTAGCCGACGGTCTGAATGCGGCCGTATGCCTCGGCGTCCGACTTCTCGTGGAAACGGATCGTCATGTGCAGGCCGACGCGGTCCGGCGCCCAAGCGTAGGACTCGCCGAAGTGGGCGTAGTTGGGATGGCGTGAGCTCGCGAGGACCAGCGGCTCGCTCCAGGAGCCGCCGGGGCTCTTGCGCAGCAGGTGCAGGTCCCAGGGCCGGTCATGGCCGAGCCTGCGCTCACGCGTCAGGAAGCCCTGCCGGCAACTGAGCAGCAGCTCGTCGTCGCGGCCCACGGCGAGCTTCGGGTAGCTGTAGCCGTCGCCGATCAGCTCCTCGTCCGTCCACTCCGAGGCGTCGTTGGGACGCAGGGAGCGGCGGTAGCGGATCGCGTGGTGGTGCGGGTAGTAGGCGACGTGCAGGTACCCCTGGCTGTCGTTCACCAGCGCCGGGCCGCCGTGGTTGTCGTACGCCTCGCCGATGGTGTGAGTCTCGGACCAGGTGCCGCTGCCGCGGTCGAGGGTGCGGATCCGCACCCGGAACCCGTCGGCGACCGAGTCGAGCCAGGCGACGTGCACGGCGTCGTCCAGCGTGACGATCTTGTTCTCCTGCGGGTACGCGGTGGAGCGACCGCACCCATGCGCGGAGAGAAGCTGACCTGCCATTTCGAACCTCCTGTGCGCGATCGAATCACGCGCCCATTTCGTTACCGTGGATGGATCACAGCCACCCGGCGACCGTCCAGAACACGCCTTCGCGCCCGAAGGAGCGGTCGAGCAGGCGCGCCGCGTCCGTCGTCGGATCTGCCCCGTAGGTTTCCACGTACCGCTCGTGCAGCCGCCGTTCCAGCTCGGTCTGCTCGACCAGGGGCAGATCCATCCAGCGCGATCCCTGCAGCCCGCTCTCGCGCGCGCCGATCCACACTTCCAGGTCCTTGCGGGCCTCCGCCGCCCCGTACTCCGGCACGCCGCCCTCGGTCACCGCCCGGTGCAGGCTGGTCAGGATCGACGCCTTGGCGACGTCGTCATGCGCGGAGAGCCCCTCTCCGATCCCGTGGCCGGCGAAGGGATTCTCCCAGACCACCGGCGGGTCGGTGTCCACGCGGACCGCCGTCAGGACCTGCCGGTCCCCGGCCTGCTCGTGCACGTCGACGAACGGGTAGCGCACCGCCTTGCCGTCGCGGTAGAGCACCAGCTCGTCGGACGTCATCCCGTTGCCGGAGAGGTAGCCGCCGGTGCCCTCGATGTCCCAGTGGCTGCCGCGCGCGCCCCCCGGCGGCATCTCGTAGAGGCAGGTCACGTCGCCTTCATGCTCGACGACGGCGCTCTCCCACCAGCGCGTGGTCTGCCGTGCGCCGCCGTAGGTGGCGTAGGGAGGGACCTGCAGCTCCTGGGCGTACCCGAGCACCCGCCGCGGGTCGAGGCCCATGGCCTTGCGCACGCCGTTGAAGCCGTGATAGCTGCCGGACGCGTACCAGAGCCGGGCGTGGTTGAGCGTTCCCAGCAGCCCCTGATCGACGATCTGGCGCTTCAGCCGCTCGCGCGGCCAGCGCCAGACGTTCTCGGCGATCTCCCAGCACAGGCCGCGCTCCTCGCATGCGCGGCGGAGGTAGTCGCCGTGGGCCAGGGTGTCGCCGTAGGGGATCTCGGTGATGAGGTGACAGCCGTGCTCGACGGCGGCCAGCGCCACGACGATCTGGCCGTCGGTCGGCACCAGGACGAAGACCACGTCGGGCGTCTCGGCCTCGAGCATCTCCGTCACGTTGTCGTAGCGCTGCTCCACGCCGAAGAGATCGCCGGCGGTGCGCAGCGCCTCGGCGCCGCTGTCGCACAGGGCGCACAGGTCGTAGCGGTCGCCGAGCTGCGTCAGGACCGCCAGGTAGCCGCGTGCCCGGGAGTGCTCGTAGGTGCCGACGCCGACGACGGCGATGCGCAGCCGCTGCGCGCTGTTACCTGCGATCCGGCTACCCTCCACCCGCGCATTCGGCCAGGAAGGCGTCGTGCAGGGGCACCAGCGGCGAGAGAGACGCGTCGGTCTCCGTGACCTGGAAGCGTGCCCGCACCGTGCGCCCGGAGCCTGGCACCAGGTCGTCGCCGAACAGCGACAGGTACAGCGGGTTCTGGTCCTTGAAGTGATCGGCGAGGTTGGGGGTGTCGTAGCCGGAGATCACCGCGTAGCAGTCCTCGGGGTTTGACATGAGCACCGCGGCTACCCGGTTGGCGGGATCGGTCTGACACATCAGCGGTCGGGCATAGAACCGCTGGGGGTTCCACTGGTAGGTGCCCCAGATGCGGTCCCAGCGGCCGTCCGTCGAGCGGCGGGCCGCGTGCTGGTCCCGCGCGAACACCAGCCCGGTGCCGACGAACACGTCGCTCAGGACCGGCGCGATCCACTGGTCCTGGTCGGGCGGATCGGCGAACTGGCTGCCCGCCACGAAGACGTGCGGCACCATCGAGGTGTCGAAGTAGCTCGACAGGAAGAGCTCGTAGGCGGGATAGGGCCAGTGGGAGCGGACCGTGACCTGCAGGTCGATGATGTTGGGCTCCCTGACGTGATAGGTCGCGGTCAGGTCCGCCTTGTGCTCCTCGTTCGGCTCGAAGCGGACCTCCAGGGAATCGCCCTCGGCGCGTACCGACCGCTCCAGCAGGCGCGCCTGGCCCATCCAGTGGTTGGTCGAGAACAGCAGGAAGAGGTTGAAGACGTCGAACTTCGGGTGCACGACCTGGATGCCGGTGGGCTTGTGCAGCACCTCCTTGACGCCGTGGCGCTCGCCGTAGGGCTGGATGAACCCGCGCAACTCCTCCGTCTCGAACTCCCACACGTTGTTTCTCTCCGAGTGGATGAGCGCCATGGCATGCCTCCAAGGGTGGCTACGAGTCGTACAGGAGCAGCAGTATCGAGAGCAGGGCGGTGAGAATCAAGGCGGGGCGCGGTCGAGCACGTGCGCCATCAGCGACGGGATGCCGGCGATCCAGACGACCGGCGGAAGCTGGCCCGGCGGGCTCCAGATGTAGCCCAGTCGGTGCAATGCCTCACGGGCCGCCAGCCGCTCGGCGGCCTCGGCGCCGGTCTCGGCCAGGGCAGCGTCGACGGCGTGGTCGGAAGCGGTGGCCGCGGCGCCGGCCTGGAACAACGCCGCCATCGCCACGGCAGCAGGCAGCAGCGCGCCGGCCTCCAGTTCCCGGCAGCGGTCCTGGTAGTAGTCGGTAACGCGGGCGATCACGTTGGGCCGCGCCGCGTCTGCGTGCGCGGCGGTCAGCCGCGTGGCACCGGTGGCGAGGAGCTCGTCCCAGAGAGCCTCACCCCACACCTGGATGAAATAGGGGTAGCGCTGGCTTTCCTCCACGACCGCGGTCAGGGTGTCGGCGTCGATGTCCACGCCGTGGGCCGCAAGCGGCTCGACCAGGGCGGCGTGGGCGGCGGCGTCGCCGAGCAGGCCGATGCCCAGGCGCCCCTTGCTCAGGCGGCTCCAGAAGGACGCGTTCATGGTGCCGAGGTGCGCGGGCAGGCCGGGCGTGCCGGCCAGCACCAGCAGAAACGGCGCCTCCGCCCGAACCTCCTGACTCACGTTCAGAAGCAGCTCGCCGACGTCGCGCGGGAGGGTGTGGGCTTCGTCGAGCAGGACGACTACCGGCTTCGCCCGGCAGCGAGCGATCAACCGCTCCGCTGGCAGCAGAAGGTCGACCAGGGCGTGCTCGGTGCGAATTCGGCTGGGCGACAAGCGGGCGATGTCTACCCGTCCGGCGTGCCGGCAGGCGCGCTCGAACCATTTCAGCAGCACGGTCTTGCCGTTGCCGCGGGGCCCCATCAGCGCC
The DNA here is from genome assembly GCA_028818385.1 of Spirochaetaceae bacterium. The sequence continues at coordinate 14,897 of JAPPNY010000095.1, read as the reverse complement.
ACGTTGTGCGGCGGCGCCGTGCCGCCGAGCAGGTCCGCCAGACACCAGCAGGAGCGCCTCTTCCCGCTCGCGCCCCGTGAGCGCCGGTGGCGCGGCGCCGGCGCCGGGAGTGAACAGACGCTGCGCCGGCGCCTCCATGGCAGTCAGTATACGATGGGGAGGAGCAGATGAGCGGTAAGCCGGCAGACCGCGCGCACCCGGTACGGGAGTACGAGCCACGGCAGCTCAGCATGAGCATGGGCCGGGACCGTCTGCTCGGGCTCTGCGGGACGCGAGTGCCCGACGGGTATCTGCTGCGAGGGTGCCGGGCGAGCGACAGCGATGGCATCGCGGGTGTGCTGGACGCCAGCGGGTTCCAGGGGTGGACGGTGGGGAGAGTCGCCGACTACCTGACGGCGCCCGAGCGGGGCGAAGGCTCGCGCGTCGTCGCCTGCGGCACCAGGATCGTCGCCTCCACCTTTGCCTCCTGGCAGGAGGTGGGCCGCAGCGGTGTACTGGACTACGTGGCCTGTCACCCCGACCACCGCGGGCGTGGGCTGGGCCGCGCGGTGTGCTGCGGGGTGCTCGTGTTCTTCGCGGAGCGCGGCTACGAGTCGGTGTCGCTGACGACCGACGACGTCAGGCTGCCGGCGATCGCCCTCTACCTGTCGCTGGGCTTCACGCCCGACATGACACGGGACGACATGCCGGGCCGCTGGGAGAAGATCATGGGCCAACTCGGCACGCAGAGCCGATGAGCGCGCTGGAAGCCGTCAGCGTCGGGATCGTCGGCGCGGCCGGCCGCGGCGGCCGGCTCCGGCACGCGTTCGAGCTGCTCGACCAGGTGCGGATCACGGCGGTGTGCGACATCGACGCCGAGGGGCTGGAGCGCGCCCGGCACGAGCTCGGCGCGTCCGATGCGTACCTGGACTACGACGAGATGATCGAGCGCTCGGAGCTGGACGCGGTCATCGTCGGCACGCCGATGCCCCTGCACGCGGCGCAGGCGATCGCGGCGCTGGAGCGCGGCGTGCACGTGCTGAGCGAGGTGCCCGCGGCCGTCTCGATCGACGAGTGCCGGCGCCTGGTGCGCGCGTGCCGCGCCAGCCGGGCGAGCTACATGCTGGGCGAGAACGTCACCTACACGCGTCCCAACATGATCGTGCAGGAGATGGTGCGCAGAGGCGAGTTCGGCACTCCGTACTATGCCGAGGGCGAGTATCTCCACGAGCTCAAGGGCCTGAACGAGGTCACCCGGTGGCGGCGCCGCTGGCAGACCGGGATCAACGGCGTGACCTACGGGACGCACAGCCTGGGACCGGTCCTGCAGTGGATGCCGGGCGATCGGGTGACGGGCGTGTGCTGCGCGGGCAGCGGCCATCACTACCGCGACCCGCGCGGCGACGAGTACGAGAACGAGGATTCCTGCGTGATGTTGTGCCGCATGCGCTCAGGCGGCTTGGTGAAGATCCGCGTCGACATGCTCTCGGACCGGCCGCACTCGATGATGAACTTCCAGCTCCAGGGCACCGACGGCTGCTACGAGTCCGCCCGCGCTGCCGGCGAACGGGACCGCATCTGGCTGCGGTCGCGCTCGCCCGACGCCAACACGTGGCTGGACCTGGAGGAGGTGGCCGCGTCGTTCCTGCCGGAGGCGTGGCGCGTCCACGGCGAGCTGGCGCGCACGGCCGGCCACGGCGGCGGCGACCTCCTGGAGATCCTGGACTGGGTGCACGCGGTCCGCAACGGCACGCCGCGTATCGGCATCCACGAGGCGATGGACATGACCGTCCCCGGCCTGGCCAGCCAGCAGTCCATCGCCGAGGACGGCCGCTGGATTACGGTGCCCGATTCCCGGGAGTGGTGAACGCGGGCTCGCGCAGCTTCTCCACCACGTCCGCAAGACGCCCGCGGAGAAAGCGGATCGTCCCCGAGATCGTCTTCGGCACCGACGGCGCCACCGTGCCGAACGACAGATCGATGTCCGTGCACGGCCAGTAGGACCAGCTCAGCGCGGTCGCATGGGGCGAGCCGATCGCCACGGTGAGCGGGTCGTCGCCGCGGCGCTCGGTGGCGATGAACCTCCCCTGCGCGCCGTGGAGGGGGATCTTCTCGTCCGGCGCCTCCCGGCCCAGCCGGGCGATGGCCTGGCGCTTGAGCCGTGCCTCGCGTTCCTCCTCGGCCAGCGTCACCGAGCGGATCCAGATCCGCCCCGGATTCGGGATCGCGTGCAACGGCGTGAGCCGGTCCCCTTGCAGGACGAACGCCTCCCGGCCGAAGCCCGAGGCCCAGCAGTGGTTGAAGCAGGCGTGGCAAGAGAGGTCCGGCCAGCGCGGCCCTTCGTCGACGCGCACCGTCAGCCGGTAGTCCACCCGGCCGGGACCGGCATCGAACCGGCACTCCAGGCTGGCGGCCGGCTCCGGGCTCCGGTAGCGGATGCGGCACGAGCGGTCGCCACGCTTCTCCCAGGTGAAGTCCCAGGGCTGGATGCCGCCGCGCGCGGGTATGCGGCGCTCCGGCTCCGACTGGCAGGCGACCGTGCCCTCGGGCATGTTCAGCGCCCAGCACGCGCCGGGGACCCGGTCCCAGCGGATGACGAGGGTGCAGCGGCGGTACGCGGCCATGCGCTGCCGGTAGGCCGGGTCCCCGTTCCACTCCTCCACGGACCGCGCCACGTCCTCCGTGCCGTCCTGCCGAAGCCGCTCCGCCGTGCGGCCCGCGGGCAGCGGATCGTCGGACTCGATGTCGGGATAGGGCCAGAGCGTGATAGCGTCCGAGCTCACGGGGTTCCTCCTCGCGCCGGGCTCCGAGCCCGGCAGTATAGGATCCCGAGACGCTCCGGGTAACCGGGAGGTAGCCGCGATGAAGCACTCGGTGTTGTACAAGAAAGAGGGCGTCTACACGGGCTGGCCGCTGCCGGCGCTGCTCCCGGACGGCAGGCTCACCGTCGTGGTGCAGGCCTCGCACTTGGTCGAGCACTTCGCGCTGGGGGAGCGCATCACGCTGGTGTCCGACGACCAGGGCGAGATGTGGTCGGAGAGCGACGATCCGTCCATTCCCTCCAACTGGCCCGGGTCCTCCACCCGCGAGAAGCACGACCGCTATGAAGCCATCCTGCCGGGCGGCAGGTACCTGGCCGCCGGCGGGGTCGGCTGGGAGGTGTGGCCGGCATCGGACCGCGCGAAGGCGGACGAGATGGGCCTGGCGGTCTTCGACGGACCCGACCCCGCGACCGACGACCTCATCGTCGGCGGATACCGGCTGTACGTGCAGTGGTCGGACGACCGCGGACGCTCGTGGCAGCGCCGCGAGTGGACGGTTCCGGGGGCGGTTCGCTTCCTGTCGTTTCCGCGCTCGGCGCCTCTGGCCGACGGGACCGTCCTGGTGCCGGCCTACGACCTGGGCTGGTACAAGGACCGGCTCATCGAAACCGTCAACGCGCCCGAAGGCGCGCGCCGCGACGTCCACGCCACCTACGCGATCCGCGTGATCGGGGGCCAGACGTGCGAGCTGGCCGAGATCCCGGGGGGTGGCTTCGGCAACGAGCTCGCCCTGGTGGAGACGGCGCCGGGGACGGTCCTGGCCCACCTGCGCGACGACACGACGGGGTATCTCCTGGAGAGCTGGTCCCACGACGGCGGACGCACGTGGTCTCGCGCCCTGCGGACCGAGATCTGGGGCTACCCGCCGCACCTGCTGAAGCTGTCGGACGGCAGGATCCTGTGCAGCTACGGCTACCGGCGCGATCCGATGGGCGTGCGGGCCGTGCTGTCGAGCGACGGCGGCAGGAGCTGGGACCTGGAGCACGAGGTCGTGCTGCGTGACGACGCCGTGGCGACGTGGGGGAACCCGCTCGGGCAGCACTGCCCGGGCGACCTGGGGTATCCGCTGTCGGTGGAGTTGCCCGACGGCACGATCTTCACCACCTACTACTTCGTGGAAGCGGACGGAGTCGTCCATGCCGCGGCCACGAAGTGGCGGCCGGACTGAGCCGCTCTCCGCGTCATCGCGTCAGACGCCCCTCATCGTCGATCAACGCCACGCGACTCGGCCGGCGATCGGCCCAGCGCCACAGGACCAGATTGAGATCGTCCGCCCCGCTGCCGGCGGCAAAGCTCGGCGCGAGCATCCCCACGTAACCGGCTGCGATCAGCCGGTCCGCCAACTTCTGGGATGCCGGGACTCTCCCCTCCAGCATCCGCTGCTCCCAGTCGGGACAACTCAGATCGAGTGCGGTCGCCCCGGCTGCCGCGCGCTCCGCCGGATCCCGCGCATCCAGCACCGGCTCCGCGTCGACCTCGTAGGCGCACAGCAGGATGGGCTGGGGTCGGAGGCCGCACAGGCCGGCTTCGCGCATCGCGGTGACCGGCGTCACGGACGTGTACAGCGCCGCCAAGCCTTGTCGATTGAATCTGCCGCCATGAATGCGTGCTCCCTCTCCCGAGACCGGTGACCAGCCCCAACGCGGATCGTGAGCCCGGAAGACAATCCCCTGATACCGCATCACGCCCATCAGGCGCATGCACGCCCATCAGGCATAGCCGCCGGCCATGACCCGGTCGAGATAGGCATGTACGTGCCGTGCCCTGCCTTCCCGGACCAACTGGTCGGGCGTCTTGCCGGCGAAGCCCGGCAGGGCCTCCGAGCGGAACCAGGCGTAGGCCACGAGCGGGGGGGAGCCGGTGTACTGCTCAACCCGGCGGAGGATCTCCACCATCTCCCGCAAGCGCGTCTGCGTCTTGCGAGCGCGAACCCGCGTAGTCCGCGAGAGCGCGTCCTGACTCAGCCCCAGCGTGCCGGCGATCTCGGCCTTCGTCGTGCGCAGCGCGCCTGCGATCAGCCTGGGTGAGAACGCCTGGTCCTCGACGACATCCTGTAGCTGCATGACTCCCTTCCCGGTCCGCACCATACAATATTACTCGAATAGGAGTGATTCCAACAGCATCCAGGCGTTGGCGATCCGATCATGAGCCGCGATCCTGTCAGGATACGGCAGGAGCGTGATACCGTCCGGGCCACCGGGATCCAAGGGGTGGGTGACTGACCGCATGAAACACGTGGTGGTGTACAAGAAGCAGGGCCTGTACACGGGCTGGCCGCTGCCGGCCGTCCTCCCCGACGGCAGGCTCAGCGTCGTGGTGCAGGCGTCCCCCCTGGTCGAGCACTACGCGCTCGGGAAGCGCATCACGCTGGTCTCAGACGACCGCGGCGACACGTGGTCGGAGAGCGACGATCCGTCCATTCCGTCCAACTGGCCCGGATCCTCCACCCGCGAGCGGCACGATCGCTTCGAAGCCGTCATGCCCGGCGGCCGGTATCTGGCCGCGGGTGGGGTGGGCTGGCAGGTGTGGCCGGCCTCGGACCGGGCGAAGGCGCACGAGATGGGATTGGCGGTCTTCTACGGCCCGGACTCCGCCACCGACGACCTCATCGTCGGCGGAAACAGCCTGTACGTGCAGTGGTCGGACGACCGGGGACGCTCGTGGCAGCGCCGGGAGTGGGCGGTGCCCGGGGCGGTGTGCCTGCTGTCGTTTGCGCGGTCGGCCCACCTGGCCGATGGGACCGTCCTGGTGCCTGCCTACGACCTGGGCTGGGAGAAGGACAAGATCGTCGACGCCGTCAGGGCGCCATCCGAGGGCCCGCGCCGCGACGTCCACGGCACCTACGTGATCCGCGTGATCGGGGAGAGCACGTGCGAGCTGGCCGAGGTCCCGGGGGGAGGCTTCGGCAACGAGTTCGCCGTGGTCGAGACGGCGCCGGGGACGGTCCTTGCCCACCTTCGCGACGACTCCACCGCCGGGCGTCGCACCGATTCCACGGGGTATCTCCTGGAGAGCTGGTCGCACGACGGCGGCCGGACCTGGTCGCGTGCCGTGAAGAACGGGATCTGGGGCTACCCGCCGCATCTGCTGAAGCTGTCCGACGGCAGGATTCTGTGCACCTACGGCTATCGCCGCGACCCCATGGGGATACGCGCCGTGCTGTCGAGCGACGGCGGCAGGAGCTGGGACCTGGAGAACGAGGTCGTGCTGCGGGACGACGCCGTGGCGGCATGGGGAAACCCGCTCGGGCAGCACTGCCCGGGCGACCTGGGATATCCGCTGTCGATCGAACTGCCCGACGGCACCATCTTCACCACCTACTACTTCGTGGAAGCGGACGGAATCGTTCATGCCGCGGCCACCAGGTGGCGGCCGGACTGACGGCTCTCGGGCGGGCTCCGGCGTTCCGGCCGGGGCGTTTCGTTTGACAGCGTGCCGGCATATCCCTAGTCTCGTCTGATTCAGGTACGTCGTACCGACCGATCGACAATCTTCGAGGAGGTGCGTGATGCAGAGATTTGCACGCATTGGAGTAATCGTCGCAGCGCTGTCGTTGCTGCTGGCGCCCGCGGTGTTCGGCGCCGGGACCGAGGACGCGGCAGCGGATCAGATGGTGATCACCTGGCTTGGACCCTACGGCCCTGTCGGCGAGATGGGTGAGGAAGGCGAAGGAGATTCCTGGGCAACCAGGCACTTCGAGGAACGCTTCAACGTCGACATCCAGGGCAACGGGATCGGCTCGAACGAGGGCGAGAAGGTGCAGATCATGCTTGCCTCCGGAGAGTTCCCGGACACCGGCGCCCTGTGGGGCCGCGGCATCGATCACTACAACGACGGCATCATCCGCCCCATTCCCGTCGCCATGATCCGCGAGTACATGCCCAATTACACCAAGCGCCTGGACGAAGATTACCCGGACGGCTGGCTGCGCGACCGCAACCCTGACAACCCCGAGGAAGAGGTGCTCGGCATCCAGGGCTTCTCCGAGCAGAACGACATCATGGGCTACTTCATCGCCTTCCGCACCGACTGGGCGGCCAACGTGGGGACGACGCTGTCGGACTACGAGGACACGAAGTACGCCCTCGACGACTACGGCAGGATCTACTACTGGCCCAACCCCGACGGCAGCGCCACGCTGGAGTGGTTCGAGCAGTTGCTGGTCGGATTCCGCGATGGCGACCCCGACGGCAACGGCAAGAACGACACCATTCCCTACGGCGGCGGCGTAGGCCCCCGGTATGGCTGGCTGCATTCGCCCATCGCCGGCGCGTTCCGGGTTGCGCTCGAGGGGCGTGGCAACGCGCAGGTGGACGGCAAGTTCTACACCCAGGAGATCAACCCCAACTACCGCAAGTACCTCCAGCTCCTGGCCAGGTGGTACGCGGACGGATTGCTCGACAAGGAGTTCCTGACCCTCGACCGCGCCAAGGCGTGGGACAAGGTGAAGGCCGGGATCACGGGCGCGCAGAGCATTCACTACTGGTACTCGGGCCGCGAGGACCGGATGGCGTACCCGCCCAACAGCTTCGTGCCCGAAGAGGACCTGGGCAAGGCGGAGGTCCCGCTGTTTCAGCCGGTCGGCCCCGACGGGTACCGCGGCGGTGGCGCCTATAGGCACAGCATGTGGTACGACATGAACCAGTATGTGAACGCCGACGTGGACGACGAGAAACTCAAGGTGATCCTGCAGGTCGTCGACAGTTATTTCAGCACCGCCGAGGACTGGGTCCACATACGCTACGGCAAGGAAGGTGTGCACTTCGACTGGGCAGGCGAGCCGTGGAACTCCACCCCGGTGCGCCGGGCGGAAGAGGACATCACTCCGACCGCGGGTGAGCCGATCGTGGGTCCGTTCGTCAACTCGTACCCGCCCAGCGCGTCCGTCGACCGCATCATCTTCAACAACGCCACCATGGTCGGCATGTTCGTCGCCGACCACATCCTGACGCCGGCGGGCGTGGGCCGGACGATCTATCCGTACCGCTTCGACTCCAAGAGCGAGACCAACATCATAGATCTGTATTCCGAACACGGCGAGGTGCTCAACACGCTGACTACCGAGTTCTCGGCCAAGGCCGTCATCGGCGAAGTCGACATCAACGACGACGCCGTATGGGACGCGTACGTCGCCGACTACCTCAAGTTCGGCGGCGCCGAGATCCTCGACGAGTGGATGAAGACGCCGATCTACGAGCAGTTCAGGAACGGCGTGGAAGACTACTCCGCCGGTCCGGGCGAGAAGTGGTGGTAGCGATCGGCTGACGAAACGCGAACGCTCGCAGTCCACGACGAGGGGATGGCCGACCGCGGCTGTCCCCTCGCTTTGTATCCGGCCCCGCGGGCGGTCAACCCTTCAGCGACCCGATGAAGATGCCCTTGATGAAGTACTTCTGGAGGAAGGGGTACAGCAGCACGATCGGGCCGATGGTGAGGATGGTCAGTGCGGCCTGAGCCCCCTCGGTCGGCAGGGTCGGCAGGTCCTCGACCGCCCGGAAGCGGTCCACCCCCAGCAGCGCCTCCTGGATCTGCTGGATCATGCGCCGCAGCAGGGTCTGCAGCACGATCTTGCGCTCGCTGCGGATGTAGATCAGGGCGTCGAACCACGCGTTCCAGTGACTGACCGCCGTCCACAACGCCAGCGTCGCGATGATCGGCTTCGACAGCGGCACGATGATGCGCGCCAGGATCGACGGATAGCCGGCGCCGTCCACCAGCGCCGCGTCCTCGTACGCGGGGTCGATGGTCATCAGGAAGTTGCGGGCGATGATGATGTAGAAGCCGTTGACGGCCAGCGGCAGGATCAGCGCCCAGCGGGTGTCGATCAGGCCGAGCCGGCGGATCAGCAGGTAGTTCGGGACCAGCCCGCCGGCGAAGAACAGCGTGATCAGCAGCACGATGGTGAGCAGGTTGCGCGCGGGCAGGTTGCGCTTGGCGAGCGGGTAGGCGGCCAGCAGCGTCATGGCGACGGCGACGAGCGTTCCCAACACCGTCCGGTAGATGGAGTTGTAGTAGGCGACTTGCGCGTTGCCGTACTCGGAGAAGGCGAACTGGTACGCGCCGAGGCTCCACTCGCTGATCCAGAACTTGAAGCCCAGGGAGGTGACCTCCTCGACGGTCGAGAACGAGGTCAGCAGCGTGACCCAGAACGGGTAGACGATCGACAGGGCGAACAGGGTCAGAAAGAGGTACATGCAGCCGCGCGACAGCCGGCTGCCGAACGACGGGTGCAGCGCGCCGAAGGCTCTACCAGATGCCATATTCGCTGAAGCGCCTGATGATCATGTTGGCCCCCACCAGCAGGCCGACGTTGAGGACGCTCTTGAAGAGGCCTACGGCGGTGGCGTAGTCGTACTGCCGCTCCAGGATTCCCCTGCGGTAGACGAAGGTGTCGATGATGTCCGCCACCTCGAACACGAGCGGGTTGTACAGGTTGAGGATCTGGTCGAATCCGGCCTCCATGATGCCGCCGATGTTGAGGATGAACAGCACGACGATGACCGGGATGAGTGACGGCACGGTGATCCGCACCGCCATCTGCAGCCGGTTTGCTCCGTCGACGGTCGCCGACTCGTAGAGCTCGGGGTTGATGCCGGCGATGGCGGCGAGGTAGACGATCGTCCCCCAGCCGACGCCCTGCCACATGGCGGTGACCACCAGCATCGGCCGGAACAGCCCCTGCGAGTACATGATGACCGGTGCGTCCATGCCGAGCAGCGTGTAGATGTAGCCGACGATGCCCCGCTGCGGCGAGAGCATCTCGATGATGATGCCAGAGAGCACCACCCAGGACAGGAAGTGCGGCAGGTAGGAGATCGTCTGCACCGTCCGCTTGAAGGCGGAGTTCTGCACCTCGTTGAGGATCAGCGCAAGGATGATGGGCGCCGGGAAGCCGAAGACGAGCTTCAGCACGCTGATGATGACCGTGTTGCGGAACAGCCGGGCGAAATAGGGATTCTCGAAGAGCTGGCGGAAATGCTCCAGGTTGTTCCACGGACTGCCCAATATGCCCTTGGCGTACCGGTAGTCCACGAACGCGAGGCCGACTCCGTAAATGGGGACGTAGCGGAAGATGATCAGGATCACCAGGGGCGCGAGGAACAGCAGGTAGAGCGCGTACATGCGCTTCGCTCTCCGCCACCTCTCGTTCCGCAGGGCGGATTCGTATGCCTCCTGGATCCGAGCCGGCCGGGCGATCACCTCTGCATACTCCCTCGCGTCCTCCCATGCGGAGATCGGCGCGCGCCGTCCTCCGCCGCCACCAAGAGATCGCACGCTAGCGGCTCGGGCCGGCCGCTGTCAATCGCAGCCGCGCCGAACGGACTCAGCACCGGGTCCCAGCCGTCGCTTCGGCGAATGCGCGGTAGTACCCCAGTGGTCGCGACAGGTCGCCGTCGATCGGCAGGAGAGCCAGCCGGACGCCCACGGTGACCTCGTCGCCGGGCACCAGGTCGCTGCCGAACAGGGACAGGTCGAAGGCGCTGTAGGGGGCCATGCGGTCGGCCTGGTTCTCGGCGAAGTAGCGGGTGCTGATGGCGTAGCAGTCCCGCGGCCGCGCCATCAGCGCCGCCGCCAGCCGCTCGCCGGGGTCGGTGAGGAATGCCAGGCAGTGGGCGTAGTACCGCACCGGGCACATCTGCACGGTGGGAGCGTCCGCCTCGCTGCGGTTCCAGCGTCCGTCCACGCAGCGCCGGGCCGCGTGCGGATCGCGGGCGAACACCAGCACCGTGCCGCGAAAGACGTCGTTCACCATGGGCACCACCAGGTCGGGGGCGCCCTCCGGTTCGCCGTAGCGGTTGCCCCTGAGGTAGACGCGCGGACGCAGCGCCGGGTCGAAGTAGCTGGGCAGGAACAGCTCGTAGCCCGCGTACGTGCCTTCGCTGCGCACCGTCACGCGCAGGTCGATGGCGTCCGCCGCCGGAACGGTGTATCTCGCCACCAGCTCGACCTGGTGCTCGGCGGTGGGCGGCCAGCGGATCTCGACCCCGCCGGCGACCGCCGACGTCGAGCGTTCCATGAACCGCGGTTGCCCCATCGCCTGGTGCTGCGCAAAGAGACGGAACAGGTTGAGCGCCGAGTAGTCGGGGTGGATGAGCTGCCGGCCCGTTCGCTTGTCGATGAGGCTGCCGACGCCGTGGTACGCGCCCGCCGGCTCGATGCGCCCGGCCATCACGTCCGTGTCGAAGGCGAAGGCGCCGGTCGTGCGATCCGGCTTCAGCTCGAACATGGCTCCGTCTACCGTGGGGCGATGCGCAGGCGGCTTCGCGGTGCCACCGTCAGCGCGGCGTCGGCGTGTCCGATCCCGTCGACCGTTACCGTGCCGTCACGGTCGCTCAGGTTGTCGAGCAGGTACTCGCCACTGTCATCGCGTTCCAGGTGGAGCGTGAGCGGCGCATCGGCGCGCAGCGCGAATCCTCCCCACTCGATGCGCGTCGCCTCCACCGCGTACAGGTACTCGATGGTCCCGCCATCCCCTGCGCAGAGCACGCCCACTGCCCCATCGGTCGCGATCTCGCCGTAGCGGGTCGGCGACGGCTTCCAGGCGTAAGAAACCGCGACGTACACCGTGGCGCCGCCTCGCTCGACGACAAGCCCGGCCGCCTCGCTCTCCAGTCCCCGTTGTTCCCGGCTCACCGCCAGCTCCCGGACGTCGCCGATGGCCGGCTGACCGCGAAACGGCTCGATCACCGTCAGGTAGCGCGTGCGCGCGTGCGGCGTGGGCGCCAGGCGCCTCGCGAAGAGCACGTCCAGCCGCTCCTCCAGGGTCGTCCCCGGTGCCGTCGCGGCGATCACTTCGGTCCCCTGCTCCCCCAGCATCGTCATCCGCACGCCCTGGCCCTCGCTCGCGAAGGTCGCGTTCCAGGTCTCGTCCGCGATCCCGCGACGGACGTCGCGAATGTGCTGATAGCCGTTGTCCTTCCCCAGCGGCCCATCGTCTCCAGCCAGCTCCGCGCTCACCCGCAGCTCGCCGAAGTTGCGGTATACCCAGTCGACCTGCCGTTCGCGCTGCCGGTTCGGGCCCGCGCCGCCGACGCCGAACAGGTCGACGACGAACGCCCCGTCCACGAGGATGGCCGTTCGCCGCATCCGCACCCCGTGCTGGTAGTCGTGGGCCGACGCGTCCGCCACCTGCACCCGCTGGCCGGCCGCAAAGCGCTGCAGCTCGCCGCCGATCCGGTGCTGGGACACCTGGTCCACCACCACGGTGTTGTGGCTGACCGTCTGCCGGAACCAGTTGTGAGACTCGGGCAGGCTGTAGTTGCAGATGCCAAGGTCCGGGGCCTGCACCCGCCCGTTGGCGTAGAGCACGACGTTCAGCTTGTCCAGGTGTCCGTGCCCGCCGCCGTGCGGCCCGTACTGCAGCAGGAGCTGAATCTCCTCCGTGTCCCGGCCCGGTGCGCGGGCGCGCAGAATGGCGTACCCGCTGGCGGGAAAGTTGACGCTCTCCCGCACCGGCTGACGCGTCTCGGGCTGCCACACGGGCGCGAGCCAGAGCGGCGCGACGTACCCGCGGCGCAGCCCGCGTGCGCGTTCGTCTCCTTCGGACACGCGCCCGGCGACCAGCAGCGGCCGCACGTCCTCGTCCCGCGTGCGCGCGTAGTACACCTCCGCCAGCGTGCCGAACACCTCCTTCAGGGACCTGCCGAAGTGGTCGTCGCCGACCGCCGGATAGGTGCCGTCGGGAAAGCCGATCCGCACCGGCGCCGCGAACAGCCCGCGCACCCGCGGGTGGCGGTACAGGTCGATCCCGGAGTGCCACGCCGCCTCCGTCAGGCACAGAATGTCGCCGATCGTGCCGATGGCGTAGCCGATCGACCCCTCCCAGAACAGTCCGTCCGAGCGCACGGACCGCTCCAGGAGGGCGTGGAACCCCAGCGGCCCGTTGATCGCGAAGTCCACGACCTCCTCGTCGCGCAGAGCGAACCCGATCACGCCGATGGCGGCCGTGCACAGCGCCTGCCAGTTCGAGGGCAGCGGTTCGTGGATGTCGGCATCCACGGACGCGATCAGCCGCGCCGTCGCGCGCAGCAGGTCCTCCTCCACGTGGCGCCGCCGCTCTCCGCCGAGCGCCCCGGAGTCGAGAATCAGGTCGTAGGCCGACGCCACGTGCAGGGCGAAGAAGCCGTCCTCCAGCGTCTGCGAGCCGACCTTCGAGAACTGCTCGACCGGGTAGGCGTCGTAGCGGTCGGCGTACTCGCAGAGGATCGCCGCGGCGGCTTCCGCGTACCGCACCTCGCCGTCGACCGCGTACCGGAGCGCCAGGTCCTCGGCGGCGCCGGCGATCTTCGCGTGCTGATAGGCGCGCCAGGTCTGGTCGTAGACGCCGCCGGTATGGACCTCCCCGCACTTCGGGCAGGTGTGCCGGTGCGGCTCGTGGGGGTCGTAGATCAGCCCGGTGCTGTCGGCCGGGCAGATGTAGAGGCCCAGCCACTTGCCCTCCGCGTTCTTGTCCGGGATGGGAAGCGGCCTGCGCAGCCACCCGTCGGTATCCCGCACGATCGCCCGGTAGCGACGGTGCTGGAAGGTCCCGTCCTGCCGGGCGAGCTCGCGGATCGCCTCGATCTCGCCCGCGTCGTAGAACAGCAGCGGCCGCGGCCGTGGTTCCAGCCGGATCCCTTCGGTGTACACGCCAACCTCCGTCAGCTCGCGGCCCATGGTACCGCCCATGGGCACGGCGTGCAGGACCGGTTCACAGCACCGAGTCAAGCGGCACGGAAAACAGGTCCGTCTCTGTGTCATCAGGAACGAGTCGGCTCAGCTCCTGCACGTGATGCCGGGCATGGATGCTTACACCGTGTCCGCAGGGCGGTAGAGTAGTGGCAGAGAGCCGAGGACGACGGGAGAGGTGTCCATGGGCTTGGAGTTGATCGGAATCATCGCGGCGACGATCTTCGTCGGGAGACACGGGTGAACGACGCAGGGCGCGAGGCGCTGTGGAGCGTGGCTGCGGCACGCCTGCCGGTGTACCTCTTCGTCTTCGGCGTAGTCATCGTCGTGGCGATGGTGATGGCCGTGCTGACGGCGACGGGGCCGAGCGCTGAAGCCGTGTTTGCGGCAGCATCGCGGATAGCGTCCGCCGGCGCTGCTGCGGCTACGATTCTCATATCGATGGAGGGACTCTTGATGGGAGCGACGAAGGTATTCTTCGAGCGAGTGAGGGAGCGAGCCCGACAGGAAGGTTTGCAGGAAGGCTTGCAGGAAGGCTTGCGGGAAGGTCGGCAGGAGATGCGCCGGCAGTGGGAAGCCTGGCGGGAGGAGAACGTCAAGGCGGGGCGCGATGTCCCGGAATTGCCGGCGGAGCCATCGGACACCCGGAACGAACAGAACCACGCGTAGAGTTGAGAGATACGGAGAACACCCGTGGCTGATGCGGATCGAGAGACGGGACGAGGACCGGCAACCCCGCAGGAGATCTGGAACATCTTGCGCGAGGTGTCGGACAGCCAGAGAGAGACCGACCGGCGCATGCAGGAGACGGATCGGCGGATGCAGGAGACCGATCAACTGCTGAAGCGACAAGGTCAGGAGACCGACCGGCGTCTGCGCAAGCTGGATGAGCTGTTCAACGGTCAGTGGGGAAAGCTGATGGAAGCCCTGGTCGAGGGCGATCTCATCGCACTGCTCAGACAGCGCGGCATCGAAGTCGAGCGTACGATGACCAACCTGAAGAAGCGCGGCGGCGCGCGGGAGTGGGAACTGGACATCGTGGCGTTGAATGGTGCGGAGGTCGTGGCGGTGGAGGTGAAGACCACCCTCAAGGTGCGCGACGTCGATCACCTGTTGGGGCTGTTGCGCGACTTCCAGGCTCTGGCCCCGGAGTTTTCCGGCAGGCGGGTGTATGGGGCCGTCGCCTATCTGAAGGCAGATCAATCCTCGGACGTTCATGCGGAACGGCAAGGCCTGTACGTGATTCGCGCGACCGGCAGCAGCGCCAGCATCACCAATCGCGAGGACTTCCGGCCGCGCGTGTTCGGGCCGAGTGCGGGAGCTCGTTGACGTGCGCACGCTGCCGGCAGGTGCGACGGTCTGGTTCTACGGAGACTCCTTAGAAACAAGCAGAATCAGGCAGTCTCCGGGACCAAGTTGAAGCCGAGT
>JAPPNY010000080.1 GCA_028818385.1 Spirochaetaceae bacterium | reverse complement strand
CGCCTCGAATCCTCAATTCAGCCAGCTCTCGCCACGCAGGGGCGAATAACCCGGGTTAGAGAGAAGGGTGATGACACCCAGCGCCAATTCCTCGAAGCCGCCAAGGAACGGGACGACTTTCTGGCGTTTATCGACGACAGGGTCCGGAACGTAGATGGAGCGATGCCCACCCTCTTCGATGGAGCACTAACGGAGTCGTCGTTTAAGGAACCAACCCAAGACCAGGAGCGCGGGATGTACGACGTCTTGCGCCATTTGACCCCACGAACCGCCTGTCGCGTTTCCTTCTGGGCGACCGTGACCCTTGAGCACGTGAGATCTGGCAAGATCGCCGAGCCAACTTGGCTCGCCTCCAACGGCGGCAACAATGAGAGTGGCGCCGAGAGAATAGACCGTGCGTTGTACGCCGAAGGAGGGGGTTCCTCTAGCGCCATCGACGACTGCGTGAGAACCGTATTTCGACGAATGAGCGGTCTCCCCGCAGCGAGAGGCAACAGGAGCGTCTTTGTGAACCCTACATTTGGCCGCGCATGGTGGCGCGAGCGTCTCGTAGCTCGCATCCTCGAACGAGGCTCACTCGTCGAGCCCAGGGAAGTACCGCTGCAAGTCGTACGGCGCAGCCAGGAGTATTGGGAACGTCTCGTCACCATGATAGTATCCCGCGGCTCCGTATTTGGCTCCGTAGACGTTCAGGATGCCCTTGTCAATGGATTGGCGAAACACCTCCGAGACGAACCCGACACCCCCCTCCAAAGCGCCTCCACGCTCCGCACGATGCTCCGCCGCTTCAGCAACGTCTCCTCGTCCATAGAGCTTGCGGTCTTAGATTATGAAGAAATCTGCTGCTTGGTTGACGACCTAATTTCGCGCGTGCAAAAGGCCGCGACATGAATCCCGACTACAAGAGCAAGACAGTCAGCGAGTGGTTGAAGGACATGTTCGACGGTACGATCGCCCTTACGGACTTTCAGCGTAGCCACGTGTGGAAGCCCGGGCGAACCGCTACGTTTCTGAAAGCCGTGCTGCTCAACCAACCAACAGGAACAGTGCTACTTGTCCAAACTGGTTCCGGTTTCGGCGGTCGCCAGATTCTCGACAACGACGCTGAAATCAGTCATGTCCAAAGCCTTATATTGGACGGCCAGCAGCGCTTGACCTCGCTATGGCAAGGTCTTATGGGACGAAGCGACACACTGTATTACATCAGCGTTCGGAGCTTGGTCGGCCTGGACTTCAAGATAGACGACGTGAAGTACCGTCCGAAGGCTCGCGGCTACAAAAGTTACCGGGAGGAATTCGAAGAAAATCTGATCCCTGTGAGAGTTCTCTATGATCCTCCCGACCATGACTCGAGCAATCCGACGCGCCTTGAAGAGTGGTGCGAGGGCGTCATACCCGGAGACTCGCAGAGATCCAGCCAACTTCGACGTTCCATTGAACAGCGCTTCAAGGGGCCGCTCGAACGGTACCAGCTGTGGCACGCCAGATTCGAGCAGATAGGCGTCGACGAGGCAATCACGATTTTCATTGAAACCAATAGGTCATCTGTCCGAGTCACGCCGTTCGACTTAGCCGTGGCTAAAGTCGTCCAAATCGACCCAGCCTTGAAGTTGCGTGAACGGATCCAGCGACTGTATAGTGCACACGACCGAATTCAGTACTACTTCAGTGAGGACGATCAGCGTTGGATTTCCGAAATCGGAGAGTACTTACTGAAGATTGGGTGCCTCAAGTCCGGTAGCAGAGGAACACCCCCCAAGCATAGCAACTACGACGATGCCGTTGAGTATCTGTTCTGCAACGGGACGAAGGTCGCCGATAGGGTTGAGCATGATCTCGTATCTACGCTTCAGTTCTTGGAGGAAAACGGTGTACCGAATGCGGACGTATTGCCTCGGGTGCCCCCGGTCTATGTAATCGCTGCCCTGCAGGAGGAGCTTCGAGGTGTGAGGCAGGGCTACAAGGCGAAGGCAATCAGGCTTGTTACGGAGTACCTGTGGCGTTCGTTTCTATCCGACCGCTACGAGATGCAGGCAAACGATCGGCTGTATGCGGATTACAAGTGCCTTCTTGATGACATACAGAGAGTGAGAGACGGTAGCGATCCAAAGAGGGACGCACCGGTGTTTGGGAGTAACCATGAGGTTTCGGAGGACAGCTTGCGCGGGGCGACGAAGAGTCGCTCTCCTATGGGTAATTCTCTCATAGCGCTATCTCTAAAGAATGACGGTGCCTTAGATTGGGTTACCGGAGAGAGGATGACACCCGAGCGAATAAGGAACCTGGAGCGGGACGGAAAGATCGATAGACATCACGTGTTCACAAAACGTAGTCTGGTTCGCGGTGGACTGTCGAAGGACGATGAACGCATTAATCAACCATTCAACATCGTTCTTATACAGAAACTGTCCAACATAGCTCTTGGTAGCAAGGAACCGTTTGAGTACCTCGAGAAACTCAGGCAACTCGATTCTCGGCTGACAATGAGGGAGTTGAGGAGTCGTGTCGAATCGCACTTGCTTTCTTACGATGAAATCACCAGGAAGCGGGGACCAATCGAGGCGCGATACGATCAGTATCTCCATTCTCGCGCTAAACTGCTTTGGGAAGAAACTCAACGCTTGATTCGGTGACTAGCGGAAGATTTGCAGTTTTCTCTTGTGGTTGCACGCTAAGGGCGAGGGTGCGAACACTGGGAGCGTATACTAGGGTCCGCCGCCCAACTGCGCTGCGACTGACGCCCTGTTTTTCAGATTTCGCACGCGTCTCCGTTGCAGCCCGGCTTGCCTCGTCCGGCGATCGCTCGAAGCGGGGGCAGGAAGAGAGCGAGGCCGTAGGGGAACAGCAGGGGAATCTGCTGGCACACCTTGCGCGTCGCGTAGATGCCGGTGAACGCACGCGCGCTCCGCTTCTCCACCACGACGATCTCCCCTACCGGAACCGCTCCGAGGGGCGACTCGTCGGTCCGGAACTCGACGCGGCCCAACCAGTCCAGGCGAGCCGTCCGGGCCGCCTGACGCACGCAATCAGGGCATTTCGGGTTGTAGTACAGGGAGATGGTCACGTCTGCCAGAGTTCCGGCCATACCAGAGTCTGCAGGGCGTCCAGCGATCCTGCCGGACGGATCGCGCCGCTGGTTTCGAACAGCTCGGCGATAGCATCGGTGCGGAAGTCGTGCAGCAGCGTCCAGGCGGCGACCCGCCGCCCCAGTGCGTCATCGGCCAGCAGACGGGGATCGTACCCCTCGAGGAACGCACGCATCACCGCGATGTCGCGATTGCACGGACCGAGCCAGAGCGGCATCCACTCGTAGTCTGGCACGCCGATGCGGGCATCCCCGAAGTCGATCAGCGCTGACACGTCCCATCGTCCGGTGCGCTCTTCCATCAGCAGGTGCTCGGCGTTCAGATCGCCGTGGACGACGACCCGCCCGGCCCTTCGCGAAGCAGCCACCGCCTCGTCCAACAGCGCCTCCAACTCGGGGGCGATGCCTCGCACGATCAGCCCGCGCTCAATCATCTCCGGAAGGACTTCACGCCGGCGGCGGTCGACCAGGCCGTCCCAGGCTTCGCCCTTGTCGATGGCGGCCAGCGGCTCCGGGTCAACGGCGTGCAGCCGCCGGACCATGCGGCCGGTCTGTGCCGCAACCTCCAGCAGGGCCGCTTGCGTCATCTCCGCCTGCAGCTCATCAAGCGGACATCCGGCGTAGAACTCCATCGCGAGATAGCTCCAGTCTCTCCGATCCCGAAGCTCACCTGCCGCCCGGATGGCCGGGACCGGAACCGCCGCGTCGTGTTCCAGCAGCTCCATCAGCCGGCGCTCGACGGCGTACTCCTCCCAGAACGGGCTGTAGATCTTGAGCACCACGCGCCGGTCGAGGATGAACACCGCGTTGGTATTCGACCCGGGAGCCTCAATCGTGTCGTAGGCGATGCCCTCCCGCTCGCAGATCGCATCGACGACGGGACGCCACACGCTGACGTCGTCGAACGATGCCGCCCACTGCTCCCACGTGGCGATCGGCGGCAGAAGAAAGGACAACCGGCGCCTACCGGGACCGGCTTCGGCTATGGATACTCGTAGTCCGGCGTGCCGTAGACCTCCGGCATGTCCAGGAGCTCCAGGGTGAGCCCGAGTTGCGCATCGGACTCGAAGTAGTCGAAGCGGCCGTTGCGGTCGATGCCCAGGATCGGCCCGCCCTGAATCTGCGCGTACCCGAGGCCCTCCAGGTAGCGGTAGGCGGCGTCGTACTGGTCCGCGTCCAGGTACGCGCCGATGTGGTGGAGGCCGCCGGCCGGCTGCTCGGCCAGGTACTCGCCGTAGATCGTTCTGCCGCCGCCGGGGATGGGCACGATGATCTCCACGTCCCAGGTTCCGGCCGCCATGCAGACCTCGAGCGCGTACCGCTCGGCGGGGGCGCCCCGGTAGTTGACCCCTTCCCAGTCGGCGCTGTCGACGCGGTAGACCTTGAAGGGTCCGAAGCCGACGGCGCTCAGGCGATCCATCATCGCCTTGGCGTCCGGAGCGACGAAGCCGAGCTGCTTCCAGTTGCCGAGCGACGCGATGCCGGCGTCAAGCGGGACCATCCGTTTCCTCCGCAGGCTCAGGTCATGCCCGGCAGCAGCGCGCCGACGCACGGGCAGGAGATCAGGTTGGCCGAGGGGAACTTGCTGAGCTGCCGGACGCCGTCGGCCGTGATCACGAACTGCTCCTCGATGCGGGCGGCGTCGTTGCCCCTGCCGCAGTAGGTCTCGAACGCCATCACCATGTTCTCCTCGATCACCTCCGGATGATCGAAGGAGAAGAAGCGGCTGATCACCGGCTTGCCCCAGTGGGTGATGCCGATGCCATGCGCGACCTGCAGGGCGAACGCCTCGGCCTCGCTCGACAGCCCCAGCTCCTCGTACGAGGGCCATACCTCGGCGATCTCCGCAGTGCTGACGCCGGGCTTCACCCTGGCGACCGCGTCGAACAGCCAGTCGTAGGTCCGCTGGTAGACGTCGAGCTGCACCGCGGACGGCTTGCCGACCACGAACGTCTGGTAATAGCAGGTCTTGTAGCCGTTGAACACGCTCACGACGTCGATGTAGAGCATGTCGCCCATGCGCAGCATGCGGTCGGAGAAGTCGTGCGGATGCGGGTAGGCGCGGTCGCCGGAGATCACGTTGATGTTCTGGATCTCCTCGGCGCCCAGGCGATACATGGTCTCGCGCATGAATCCGGCGATGTCGCTCTCGCGCACCCCCGGCCGGGTGCGGTTGACCACCTCCCAGAAGGCCGCCTCGACGATCGAGATGGAGGTCTCGATGAGGTCGACCTCCTCGTCGGTCTTGATCTTCGAGGCATCCAGCAGGGTCTGCTGGCCGTCGACCACGTGGATGCCCTCGGCTTCCAGCGCGCGGATCATCAGCACCTCGGCAAGGTCGATCCCCACCGGCTCGTCCTGCACGCCGAACTCGGTCAGGTGGTCCTTGACCATCGTCGCGAACTTCTTCGCGTTCTCGATGCCCACGGCGGTGGGAAACGCTCCGCGCCACGTGCCGATGGAGGGCACCATCCGATCGGCGATCCAGGGGCAGAGCTTCTTCTTGGCGGCGATGGCGCTGCCGAGCTCGTACAGGACCGGCTGCTGCCCGGCCACCATCAGGGCGCTGCGCAGCAGCTTGTTGTTGGCCCAGTCGTTGACCCTGGTGCTGGTGATGTAGCGGATCCAGTCCGGATCGAACACCAGCAGCGTCGCGACGCCGTCCCTGAGCATCTGTTCGTTGGTCTTGCGGACCCGGTCCGCGCGCAGCTTGTCGTAGTCGACGCGGATCTCGCAGTCCTTGGCCATCAAGCCCAGGGTCATGCCACGGCCTCCTCAGGGATGCGCACGATCAGGCGAAGTAGAGGCCGCCGTTGAGGTTCAACAACTGGCCGGTGACGTAGGAGCCGGCGCCGGAAGCCAGCCACATGATGGTGCCGGCCATGTCCCGGCCTTCCGCGTAGCGGCCCAGGGGTATGCTCTCGAGCTCCTCCGTCTTCAACTCGTCGAAGGTCATGTCGCGGCTGGCCGCCTCGGCGCGCATGAAGCTCCAGTGCATCTCCGTGGCGGCCAGCCCCGGACAGAGCGCGTTGACGGTGACGTGGTAGGGCGCCATCTCGCGGGCCAGGGAGATGGTCAGGGTGTGCACCGCCCCTTTCGATGAGCAGTACGCGGCGTACTCGGGAAATCCGAGCTTGCCGCCATAGGATCCCAGGTTGACGATCGTGCCACCCCTCTGCTCCCGCATCTGGCGCGCGGCGTACTTGCAGCCGAAGAAGATGCCCTTGAAGTTGACCGCGAAGATGCGGTCGATGACCTCGGCGTCCATGTCGGCGACGGGACCTTCTTTGAGGTGCGTGCCCGCGTTGTTCACCATGATGTCCAGGCGGCCGAGCTCCTTGACGGCGCCCTCCACCAGGTCGCGTACCGCCCCTTCGTCGGACACGTCCGTTTCCTGCGAGTAGCCCCGGTTGTCGGGGTGGGCCGTGCGAATGCCGTCCATGGTCTCGTGCACGGCGGGCAGGATGTCGGCGGACACCACGTGCACGCCGTGCGCGGCAAGCGTCTCGGCCGTGCCCTGCCCCAGTCCTCGGGCGGCCCCGGTCACCACGGCGACCTTGCCGGCGACTTCGCTGAACGGTTGTCTGTCGGCCACGTTCGGTTCCTCCCGGCGGTCGGTCAGGCGGCGTCCGGGATGTGCTCCCGGAGCGCGCTCAGGTGGTCCAGCCGGCGGGCGGGCGCCCCCGTCAGCAGCGGGCCGGGCGGATCGCCGAACACGTCCGCCTTGCTGTAGCCGTGGCTGGCGATCACGTCGCGGTACCGCCCGAGCACCACGGGCGTTATCGCGCGCGTGTAGTTGATCGTGAACATCCGGCGGCGGGTGCCGCCGCCCCACGCGCCGTGCTTCAGGGCCTGCGTGAACAGCACCAGGTCACCGGGCCGGCTGGCCAGGGCGACGGCGGGGATCCGGTCGCCCGGCAATCCGCCCCAGAACCGCTCACCGCGGATCTGCTCGTCGATCTGCTCGGCATACGGCTCGCCCTCGCGATGGCTCCCCGGTATCACCCGCAGGGCGCCGCTGGCCGCGTCCACCGGATCGAGATACAGCGCCAGCTTCACGAAGCCCACGGGGTTGGACAGCGTTCCGTCGGAGTGCCAGCGGGTGTCGCCCACGTAGTAGTTGCCGTCGCTGTTCCAGTACTGGTAGTCGTCCCCGCACACCGCGCTGGCGACGCCGTGCAGGCGCTCGTCGTCCAGCAGGCTGCACAGGTACTCGCTGTGGTTCAGGAACGGCGCCACCGAGAGCCGCTCGCGGCCGTCATGGCCGTCGCCGCCGCGGCTGCGGATGAGCTCCTCGAAGGCGTCCTCGATCCGCGGGAACTCGTCCGCGAACAGCCCCGGCAGGTGCAGGTAGCCGAACGTGGCGAAGAACTCGCGCTGCGCCCCGGTCAACTCGAAAGACATCGCCGCAGCCTATCACGCCTCAGCGCACGCGCAGCCGGGCCCACCGGGTATGGGTCACCCCCTCGGTCGTGCACCAGTAGCAGGTCATCAGGTCGCCGTCCGGGAACAGCATGCCGCCCGGTCTGCCGAAGGCAATCAGCATGTGCTCGGCCAGGAAGTTGTCGCTGTCGGGGGTGCCGAGCGTGGCCTCGGCCCCCGCGTCGAACACGACGATCTCCGAGTCCGCGTCGTAGCTGGCCAGGTCGGAGGTAAGCGCGACGCGGATGCCCTGCGGTTCGTGCCGGTGGTTGTAGATGGTGGCGACGCGCCCGTCGGGCAGTGCGATGGGGGTGCTCACCTGCCCGCGCAGCGTGGTGGGGCGCGGTTCGGACCACGTGCGGCCTTGATCCTCCGAGATCGCCCAGTGCGTGTTGAGGTCCTCCGAGGTGCCGTACACGTGCGTCCAGAACAGCGTGTAGATGCGGCCGTCGGGAAGGATGCAGGATCGCTGGTCCCACCACAGCAGCTCGCCGGTCGGGTCGTCGGCGATGATGGTCAGCTCGCCCCAGGTGCGGCCCTGGTCGGCCGAGAACACCGCGCCCGCCTTCTGATCGGGCGGGCCCTCGTAGCCGCTCGGCTTCCACGTCTCGAACGGATACATCCAGCGATCGGGCGCCAACTGGAACATGCCGCCCGCTCCGTTGCAGGTGTAGCGGTCCGGCGGGAAGTCCACGGGCACGACCTGCGGCTCCGACCAGGTGCGGCCCAGGTCGGAGGACCAGAACAGGAGCATCGCCGGGCGCTGCAGCGACTCGGTGTCGGCGTCGAAGAGGTCGTCTTCGGTGGCCTCGAAGCGGCCGGCGGTCATCACCAGCCGGCCGTCGGGCACGGTGTGGATGTGCGGCCCGCGGTAGGTGTACCCGTCGCGCGGCGGGTTGCGCGGATGGATGCCGCCCTGGTTGATCCACGTTCGGCCGCCGTCCGCGGATCGCAGCACCTCGATGTGGTTGTCCGAGGAGCCGAGCGACTCCCCCACGTGCTGGGCGGCGATCAGCGTGCCGTCCGCGAGCGGCGTGATCACGGGCATGAATGCGCCGTGCTTGGCACTGCGGGAGATGATGCCTGCGTCCATGATTTCGATTCGTGGGGCCATACCCGCATGGTACCCCGCAAATGGACCCTGCCGAGCTCTCGAAGATGCCCGGCAGCGTGCGAAGCCATCAGTTTGACCGATTCGGGAGCCCCCGCTACCCTCCGGGGATGGCCCTCGGTCGGAGGGCAAGACCTCACCCAAGGAGTTCGGACGATGAGAAACAAGATCGTACTGCTGGCCCTCTGCGTCGGTCTGGTCTCGGGCGGCCTCGCCTTTGCTCAAGACGGCGACAAGACCATCACGTTCTGGCATCACACCTACACGGTTGCCACCGACTGGATGCGCGAGCAGGCGGCCAAGTACCTGGAGGATCATCCCGGCCTGCAGATCGACATCATCGAGTATCCGCACGGCGACTACGAGGTGCGCCTGCGCGCGGCCATCGCGGCCGGAGATCCGCCGGACATCCTCAACGTGCTCGACTACCTGTTTCCGGAGTTCTACGAGAAAGGCTGGCTGGCTCCGGTCGATCCGGAGGCATTCGGCGTGAGCACGCAGCAGGACGTAGTCGACCTGTTCGTCCATCCGGCCCTGGAGGGCATGCAGTTCGACGGGCAGGTGTACGGCGTGCCGGCCGAGTTCAACACGTTCGTGCTGTTCCTCAACCAGGAGATGTTCGCGGAGGCCGGCCTGGACGCTTCGGCCCTGTCGGCACAGTGGCAGGAGCGTGCGGCCACGTGGGACGAGTTCTTCGACCTGCTGAGCTCGGTCGAGATGAGGAACGCGGACGGCGCCATCGAGCGGATCGGCTTCAACTGGGTCTGGGGGCTGGACTCGTTCTGGTACGCCCAGCAGTTCTGGAACGTCACCAATCAGTACGGGTGCGACGTCATCGACGACGACAACTTGGTCGCGATCGACTCGGAGGCCTGTGTCCAGGCGTTCGAGGACACGTGGAACCGGCTGATCACCGAGGGGCGCGGCGGCCCCGACATCGCCACCGCCAGTCCGGTCTACGCCTTCCAGGACTTCATGGAAGAGCGCCAGGCGGTGGTCATGGGCGGCCCGTGGGCGCCGGCGGCGTGGCGGGAGAACTCGCCCAACGTGTTCGAGAACTTCGTGGTGGCGCCGATTCCTCAGCGCGACCCTGACAACCCGCACACGTTCATCCACACCTACGCGCTGGCGGTGAGCGCCGGTTCCGATGCCGCAAGCGAATCGTGGGATTTCCTCGACGTGCTGCTCTCCACGCCGGGAGAGATGTACGAGGTCGCGGGGTACATCAACGGACGGCTCGGCATGTTCCAACTGCCGCAGGTGCGCAGCGCGCTGCGCGGCGTCGAGGTGTACGAGCAGAGCTACGCAACCGGCAGCTTCGTCTGGCGCAGTCCGACCTGGGCACAGGAGGGCGAGCTGATCAAGAATGCGATCGAGGAGTTCGCCGAGAGCGGTGACGTCGCCGGCGCCCTGAGCAAGGCGGCCGACGAGATGCGCCGGCTTCGCCGCGAGTAGCGCGCACTCGACCATCCCGAACGGCGCGCGGGTGCCGGCCCATCGGGCCGGCGCTCTCCGCGCCGTTCGTGTCTCAACCCACATGACGTTCCGTCGAGCCAGCACGCGGAGCCGCTGAACGATGCAGCGCGAGTCCCGGCGACAGGCCATGTGGGGCCTGCTGTTCGCACTTCCCGCCATCGCGTTGCTCGCTGCATTCAGCCTCTATCCGATGGCGCGCGCGTTCTACTTCAGCCTCACCGACTACGATCTGCGCCCGAATCCGGCCTTCGTCGGGATCGAGAACTACCTGCGCGTGCTCGGCAGCAGCGCCTTTCTCAACTCGCTCCGGGTGAGCGTCGTGTACGTGTTGGGCACCGTGATCCCGGTCTGGCTGGTCAGCTTCGGGCTAGCATCGCTGCTGTTCAACACGCGCCGCGGATCGGGCGCGTGGCGGACGGTGCTCTTCCTGCCCACCGTGGTGCCGCTGCTGACGGTCACGCTGGTGTGGAAGCTGTTCTTCAATTATCGCGGCGTGGTCAACGCGCTGCTCGATCCCTTCCTGGCCGGCGAGCCGATCGCGTGGCTGACCAAGTCCGCGTACGCGCCGCTGGCGCTGATCATGACCAGTTGGTGGCACGCTGCCAGTTACTACATGATCCTGTTCCTGGCCGGCCGCCAAGCGGTTCCGGCGACCCACGAGGAGGCGGCGCAGATCGAAGGCGCCGGCGCGTGGCAGCGCCTGCGCTGGGTAGTCCTGCCGCACATGCGCCCGACGATCGCGCTGGTCATGGTGATTTCGGTCATCAACGGATTTCGCACCTTCGCCCTTCAGCACGTGATGACCGGCGGCGGTCCCGGCACCGCGACCGAGATCATGACCCTGCTGATCTACAAGACGGCATTCAACTTCGGCCTGTACGGCGAGGCGGCGGCGATCTCCATCCTCTACTTGGCGATGATCCTGGTCTTCAGCGTGCTGCAGTTCCGGGTGCTGCGGGGGGCGGAGCATGGCTAGCCGTGCGGCCGATGCGCCTCGATCGGCCGACGCACGTGGAACGCGGCCCGAACCCCGCGCACTGCGGTTTCAGGGCAGTCGGACCGCCGCCCGCGTGGCGGTTCTGCTGCTGCTCGTCGTTGCCACCGTGGTGACCGTCCTGCCGCTGGTGTGGATGGTGAGCACCTCCTTCAAGGCGCCGGATGCGGTGTTCACCCTGCCGATCCGCTGGTTGCCCGATGCCCTGCGCTGGGAGAATTACACCGAGGCGCTGACGTCGCGGCCGTTCGGGCGCTACGCCGTGAACTCCATCGGCGTGTCGCTCGCCAGCGTCGCCATCACCGTGCTGCTCAGCGCCGCGGCGGGCTACAGCTTCGCCCGCTTCCATTACCCGGGCCGTGACCTGCTGTTCGTCCTGGTGCTGGCCACGATCGTGATACCGTTCGAAGCGATCGCGTTGCCGCTCTACCTGCAGATTCACCGCTGGCACTGGCTGAACACCTACCTGGGGCTGACGCTTCCCACGGCGTTGTCGCCGATCGGCATCTTCATCATGCGCCAGTACATCCTGGGCATCCCGCAGGACTTCCTGGACAGCGCCCGCAGCGAAGGTGCGTCCGAGCCCCGCATCCTCGCCACCATCATCTGGCCGCTCTCTCTGCCGGCGCTGGCAGCGGTCGCGATCTTCACCTTCGTCTGGAACTGGAACAACTACCTGTGGCCGCTGCTCGTGGTCTCCCGCGACTGGCTGCGCACGCTGCCGCTGGGCATGGCGCTGTTCGAGAACCAGCTCAACGTCAATTACAACCAGGTGATGGCGGTGGCGGTGTTCGGCGCCCTGCCGCTCGTGCTGATGTTCATCCTGCTGCAGCGCAACTTCGTTCGCGGCGTGGCCCTGACCGGGCTGCGCGAAGGCTGAGCGAGCGCAACGCGACGATGGCGGTGCTGGCGGTGGACATAGGCGGCACGCGCACGCGTGCACTGTTGATTCCGGACCCTCCCACCGCACGTCCTGCGGCGGAGCTACCGCAGCCGGCGGAGATGGCCGCCCGCACTGCCAGCCAGCCGTTGCTTCTGGGCGATCTGCTGGCGTTCCTCGTCGCGTATCGCGACCGGGCGGAGGAACCCGTGGAAGCGATCGGCGTGTCCGTCGCCGGGGTGCTCGGCGACGACCGCCGCACCGTCCGTCAAGCGCTGAACGTCGGCTGGCGGGATGTCCCGTTGGCGGGTGCTCTCCACGAACGCTTCCAATGCCCGGTGGTGCTGGATACCGATGCATTCGCCGCCGCCTCCGCGGAGATCCGGCTGGGGGTCGGGCGACGCCAACCCACCTTTCTCTACGTCACGATCGGCACCGGCATCGGTCACGCCCTCGTGCTCGATGGACGGCTCTGGCGCGGCGTGCACGGTGCGGCGAGCACCTTCGGCCACCTCAAGTCGTCCGCCGACGCCGATGCCCCCTGCTCCTGCGGTGGTTACGGGTGCCTCTGCCAATATGCGTCCGGTCGCGGCATCGCCCGGTTGGCCCAGCCTCCCGGTCCGAAACGTCGCCCACTCGACGGGCCTGCGGTCGTCGCGGCCGCATCGCGAGGCGAGCCGTGGGCGCAGAACGTCATGGTAGCGGCAGATGACGCCCTGGCCCGGGCCCTGAGCCACGCGCTGACGCTGACGGACTGTGGCACGGTCGTCATCGGTGGCGGAGCTGTGTCCGAGAAGTGGCCCGACCCCGGGCACGTCCACGAACGGGTCGCGAAGCTCGTTCATCCGCAGGTCAGGATCGAGGAGGTCGCCATTTCGACGCTGCCCCAGACGGCCTTGCTCGGTGCAGCTTTGCAGGCGTTCGACCTTCTCCGCGCCGTCGGCGAAGATCAATGAGCGAGGAGGCTCCATGAACGACAGAGGTACGGTGGCTGATCTCATCCACCAGGCACGACGAGAGGGCTGGGCGATGGGTCAGTTCAACATGAGCAGCCTGGACACTCTGCACGGCATCGTCGACGCCGCGAACGACACGCAGCTTCCCTGCCTGGTGGGGGTTTCGATGGGCACCTTGTGCTATGCCGGCATGGAGTATATCGCCGGGCTGATGCGGGCAGCGCGCGCCCAGGCGACGATGCCGCTCTACTTTCATCTGGACCACGGCGCCGATCTCGACGTCGTGCGACGGGCGATCGACGCCGGGTTCGACTCGGTGATGATCGACACCTCGATGCTGCCATACGCCGAGAACGTCGCTCGGGTGCGTGAAACGGCCGAGGTCACCCGCGCCCACGGGGTCGCCCTGGAGGCACAGCTTGGTGAGACGCTGGATGAAGAGACGGGAGCGGGCGCGCAGCTCGACACGGACCCTGCCGATGTGCAGCGATTCGTGACCGAGACCGGCATCGACTACTTGGCATGCTCGTTCGGCAACGCGCCGGGCACCGGGGTCGGCACCAGCGATCCCGACCGCAACCTGATCGAACGCATCGGCCGCGCTTCGCCGGTGCCCCTGGTCGTGCATGGCGGTACCAGCCTGTCCGACGACATGACGCGCTTCGCGATCCGCTGCGGGGCGGCCAAGATCAACATCGACACTTGGATCCGCCGCGCCGTCAGCCGGACGCTGACCCGCTGCTACTCGAACGGCGCCTCCGTTTCCGATCCGCGGATCCCCTTCAAGCAGGTCAGGGCGGCGGTCGCGGCAGCGGTCACCGAAAAGCTGCGCCTGTTCCGCTCTGCCAAGTGATCTCTACCCCCGCACCAATGCGCTCGCCGAGAATCCCAGCAGATACCGCAACTCCGGCGAGAAGGTCTGGGCGATCTCCGGAGGTATCGACGTATAGTCGGTAAACGGCTTGATCCAGGAGCGGGAGTAATAGCAGAGAATCGCTCGCCGCGGATCGTCTGTCGCGTTCGGTCCCGATCGGTGCCAAGTACTCGAAAGCCAGACAGCGACCGATCCGGCGGGCCCGGTCAGCATCGTTCCGTTCTCCTGCTGTCCTCCCCACTTGGGCTTTCTGCGCGTGCGATGGCTGCCGGGAACGATCTGCGTCGCCCCGTTGGTCGCCGTGAAGGCATCGAGCATCCAAACGTTCTGAATGGTCAGCGGAAAGTCCGGTAACGGCTCCGGCAACTGACCGAGAGGCACATCCACGTGCCACGCTCCGCCTTCGTCGGTGTGCGGACCGATACTGGTCGCACTACAGTCGGCGAGCACGCAATCGTCGCCGAGAAGCTCCCTCACCAGCGAAAGCACGACGGGATGTTCTATCAGTTTCCCGAAATCCGGGGCCTTGTTGAGCACGTTCCAGATACGCTGGGACCGGTCGTGATCGAACAGAGTCGGCAGGTGCAGGAAGTTCTTGACGACCGCTGCAGGCGGCACGGGCCATGGGGTGCCCTGGTTTTGTGCGCGTGTATGGCGGATTCGGCGCATGAGTCGAGCCTGCTCCGCTTCGCTGATCTCGTAGCTTTCTTGCAGATACGCTTCGAGTTCTTCATCTCCCGGCAACGCTGGCCCGTCTTCCGGCTCGAAAGGCTGTCGTCGTTCGCGTGCAAAGAGCTCCTCCGCGAGACTCCGGTAGTGCCGGATCTCACCTTCATCCAGCACGCCTTCGATTACGGCGTATCCATGTTCGGAAAGCTGGGTGAGCACCGCCTTCAGCTCGTCACTTGAAATCCCACGAGTTCCCATGAACTTCCTCCGATGATGAGCATCCGAATTGTATAGTGACTGACATGAGCGACGAAGCACGGTACCCGGTTGCTCGCGGCGACGGCCGCCACGCGACCACCATGGCGTTCTGCCAGCATCTGCTGCGCACCACTACCGGCAGGCTGGCCTACCGCGCGGGACTGGACGACGCCGGGTTCACGGAGTGGCGGCAACGGGTACGCGAGAAGCTCGCCGATCTGCTGGCGCTGCCGCCCGAGCTGATCGCCCCGGGCGCGGCGCCGCCGCCCGTTCCCCCGCCGGTCCGCCTGTGGTCCGAGCGGCGTGACGGCTACCGCCTGGAGAAGTGGGAGGCGTATCCGGAGCCGGGGTCGGTGGTGCCGCTGCTCATGCTGGTGCCGGACACGGTCGATGCTGCCCGGCCCGGCGCCGCGGTCATGTGCTTTCCCGGTTCGGCCTCCAGCAAGGAGCTGCTGGCCGGCGA
This sequence comes from Spirochaetaceae bacterium, assembly GCA_028818385.1. Next base: position 7,332 of record JAPPNY010000080.1, on the reverse strand, counting down.
ACCGGAGCTGCGGCCGGAGCAGCCGCCCAACCGGCATCCGGTGGCCAACCGCATGGCCTGGTACTACGCCAGGGCGGGACTGGTGGCGGTGACGCTGGACAACCCCGGCATCGGCGAGCTGGATCTGCTCCCTGCCGGGGTGCCGCCGAACAGCGGCCGGGTGAAGCTCACCGCGCAGCTCATCCGGCTGGGACGCAGCTACGTGGAGCTGACCGTGTCGCAGAAGCTGCACGTGCTGGCGTGGCTGCGCTCGCTGCCGTTCGTCGATGCCGGGCGGGTGGCGGTGAGCGGTCATTCTCTCGGCACGGAGCCGGCGATGTGCATGGCCGTGCTGGATCCGACCCTGGCCGCGCTGGTGTTCAACGACTTCCTCTGCCACGTGCGTCAGCGCCACGTGGTACTCGGGCTGCCGCGCGACGGGCAGTGGCGCGACGTGGACCCGCTGTGGCACGTGGTGCCCGGCATGTTCAGGTGGTTCGACTTCCCGGACCTGCTGAGCTCGCTGGCCGGCCGGCCGCTGATCATGACCGAGGGCGGTGCCAGGCAGCATCTGGACCAGGTCCGCGGGGCGTACCGGCAACGCGGGTCGAGTCACCTGCTTGCGATCCACCACTACCCGCGGTACGCCGACGCCGCCGCCCGGATCCACGACGACGACGAGATCCCGGAGGGGCTGACCATGGAGGAGTACTTCACCTACGCCAACGTGGACGTGCCCAACCACAACTTCAAGCACGCGGTGGCCGTGCCGTGGCTCGTGCGGACGCTGAACGGGAGGTAAGTCTCTCCAAGCCGAGAAGCGATGATGGCAGCGCACCTGGCGAGCTGGCCGGTATTGCGGCGGCTGGTGCCGTTGCTGGCGCAGTTGGGGCGGGTCGGGAGCATCGAGGACCTGCGCCAGATCGTGGTGTACATTGCGGATCGACTGACACATGACACCCATCTGCGAGGTCGAGCGCGAGCGGTACGCGACCTCGGGCCAGGAACGGGTGGCGGTGAGTTGCTCCGTGTCCTACATCGGCCAGGGGCTGCGGCTGGAGGAGACGAGGGCGCTGGTCAATTCGTCCGACTGGAACTACCGGGCGCGCAGCCGAGAGTCGCAGGACAACGGCAAGACGTGGAGCGACTGGGAGCTCCTGTACGAGGAGCGGCCGCGGCAGGGCGACGTGACGGAGTCCGGCGGCGCCAGCCAGCGCGGCACGGGGCCCTACGATCCGGTGTCCGGCATGCTGATCAAGCCGGTATTCCAGCGCCTGCTGCGCGGCGATCCGCGGGAGGCGCTGCACCTGCTCTGGACCGGCGAGCGGCGCTTCGCCGATCACGGCTTCTACCAGTTGTCGGCCGACGACGGCCGCACCTGGGGCGACGCGCGCCTGCTCAAGTACGAATCCGGGCCGGACTTCGATCCCGAGGACTGGGGCAACGAGACCTTCTTCCGGCGCAACGAGATGTACGTCGGCCGCCCGCTCGTCACGAGCAATGGGACCGTCGTGATCAGCGCCACGGTTCCGGTCCCGTACCGGGACGCCGAGGACGAGAAAATCCCGGTGGTGTTCCCCAACACCTACCGGGAAGGCTGTGTCGCGGGCGTCATCTGCTTCGTCGGCCGCTGGGACGCGGCGGCCGGCGACTACCGCTGGCAGACCTCGCAGCCGATCTTCCTGCCGCGGCGCACCTCCACGCGCGGACTGGTCGAGCTCGATCTGAGCGAGCTGTCCGACGGCCGGCTGCTGCTGATCATGCGCGGCTCCAACGCCGGGCTCGACCCCCTGGAGTGCCCCGGCCGGAAGTGGTGCTCGACCTCGTCCGACGGCGGCCTGACCTGGACCCCCATCCGCGACCTGCGCTACGACGACGGCGGGCAGTTCTATTCGCCGGCGACCTTCGGCAAGACCATCCGGGCATCGGTGACCGGCAAGCTGTACTGCGTGCTCAACATCGCCGAGCGGCCGGCAGAAGCCAACGGTCCGCGCCACCCGCTGCAGATCGCGGAGGTCGACGAACAGCGCGTCGCGCTCAAGCGCGACACCGTCACCGTGATCGACCGGCGCGATCCCGAGCACGATGCCGACACCCTGCAGCTCACCAACTTCAGCCTGCTGGAGAACCGAGAGACGCGCGACCTGGAGCTCTACCTGACACGCCTTGGCGCCAGGGGCGGCGGTCGCGACGTCTGGAGCGCCGACGCCTATCACTACCGGCTCCGGTTGTAGGTACGAAGGGAGGCCTGACATGACCGTCAGCGAACGGACCCTGAGCTACCGCGGCAGCGATGTCGCCGCCGCCTACGAGACCGTCGGCTACCGCTCCGCGCATGAGCCCAAGCTGCTCCGGCAGCGCTTCAGCGAGATCGGCAACGACATCTACGACCTGCTGCGCCTGAGCTACTCCGACGACGACGGAGCCACGTGGTCGGAGGACCACCCCTACCAGGTCAGCCATCTCACCCCGGCCGGCACGGTACGGACCGGCTACGGCACGCTGGTGACCGATCCGGGCAGCGGGCTGGTGGTGGCGCTCAACGGCACCTCGGTGATGCCGACAGACCACATGCTGGAAGCGCTCTCCTCCACCTTCGCCACCTACCGCGTCTCGGACGACGACGGGCTTACCTGGCTGTTCGAGGACCGGATCATCCAGGAGGGAGAGGAATACGATCCCTCCCATCCGCTGCAGGCGGTGTGGACCGGCCATAACGCCGTCCACTTCGCCAACGTGCCGTTCTTCGACCGCGCCGGGCGCCTGATCCTTCCCGTGCAGATCACCCGCCTGCAACCCGACGGCACGCTGTTCTGTCCGCCGGGCGCGCTCTCCTTTCACGAGATCATGGTCCTGATCGGTACCTGGCAGCCCGGCAGGCGGCTGCGATGGGAAGTCGGCGAGCGCGTCATCCTGGAGCCCGACGTCTCCACCCGCGGGGTCAGCGAGGGGGCGGTCGCCGAGATGCCGGACGGGCGCTTCCTGATGGTGATGCGCGGCAGCAACGCCGGCAATCCGTCACTGCCGGGTCACAAGTGGTACTGCACCTCCGACGACGGCTGCCTTACCTGGAGCCGCATCGAGCCCTGGACCTGGACCGACGGCACGCCGTTCCACTCGCCCGCCTCCTACTCCACGATCGTGCCGCACTCGAACGGCCGCTACTACTGGATCGGCAACCTGTGCGAAGAGAACCCCGAGGGCAACGGTCCGGACTATCCGCTGGTCGCAGGCGAGGTGGACCCGGACAGCTTCCTGCTGATCCGCGACAGCGTCACCGAGATCGACACCTGGCGCGACGACGACCCCGCGCCCGTGCGCCTGCGCAACTTCGAGGTGCACCAGGAACGCACCGGCGACGACCTGATCCTGCGCATGACGCGGCTCTGGGTGGACGCTGCCGGCCACATGCGCGGCGACGCCTGGCGGTACCGGCTCAGCCCTTGAGCGAGCCGATGAAGATGCCCTTGATGAAGTAGCGCTGCAGGAACGGGTACAGCAGGATGATCGGCCCGATCGTGATCAGGGTCGTGGCCGCCTTCAGCGCCTCGGGAGGCAGGCGCTGCTGGTTGGTGAAGTCCCCCGGGTCGCCGAACTCGATGACCTGCTCCAGCAGCTCACGCTCCTTGATCAGCAGCCGCCGCAGGATCATCTGCAGCACGAGCTTGGAATCGCTCTTCATGTAGATCAGCCAGTCGAACCAGGCATTCCAGTGGCGGACCGCCGCCCACAGGAAGACCACCGCCATCACCGGCTTGGCCAGCGGCATGATCACACGGAACAGGACCTCCAGGTAGTTGGCTCCGTCGATCAGCGCCGACTCCTCGTAGGCGATGTCGATGGTCATCAGGAAGTTGCGGACGATGAGAATGTAAAAGCCGACCGCCAGCATCGGCAGGATGAGGACGATGAACCTGTCGAGCAGTCCCAGCGAACGGATCAGCAGATAGGTCGGGATCAACCCGCCGGAGAAGAAAATCGTGATCAGGATATAGATGGTGATCCCGGTGCGTCCCGGCAGGTTCTTCTTGGACAGCGGGTAGGCCACCATCAACGTGACCACCACGGTGAGCGCGCCCCCCACGGCGGTGCGGACGATCGAATTGAAGTAGGCGACCGCCATCACGTTCTCGGTGAACACGAACTCGTAGGCTTCCAATTTCCATTCGCTCGGCCAGATGTGCAGACCCAGCGTCAGCGCGTCGTTGAAGCCGGAAAAGGACAGGATGATCGTGAACCAGAAGGGGTAGAGAAAGGTCAGGGCGAGCAGGAGCAGCACCACCGACGCCGCCGCCTTGAAGGCGATCTCCCCCGCCGTCTGGCGCTGGTAGCCGAACACGCGGCGCACGCGCGCGCCGCCGATGTCGACCTCGACCAGCCCCTGGTCGATCATCTGCTTGGCCATCTCAGACCGTCCCGAACCGCCGCGCCGCCATCACCAGATTCCGTGGTCGCTGAAACGCCGGATCACGGCGTTGACCAGCACGATCAGCGCGACCCCGACGACGTTCTTGAACAGGCCGGCGGCGGTGGCGAACTCGAATTCCTGCGAGAGGATGCCGACCCGGTACACGTAGGTGTCGATGATGTCGGCGACCTCGTACACGAGCGGGTTGTACAGGTTGAAGATCTGCTCGAACCCGGCATCGAGAATGTAGCTCAGCCGCAGGATGAACAGGATGGTGATCACCGGCAGCAGCGACGGCAGCGTGATGGCGGTGGCCTGCCGCACCCGCCCGGCGCCGTCGATCCGTGCCACGTCGTACATGGTCGGATCGATAGAGGAGATCGCCGCCAGGTAGATCACCGAGCCCCACCCCACCTCCTTCCAGACGTCGGTGGCGATCAGAATCGGCCGGAAGACGTTCTGGTTGGTGAGCAGCAGCGGCGCGTCCCTGCCGAGCACCGTGTACAGGTACCCGATGATGCCGCGCTGCGGTGACAGTATCTCCACCAGGATGCCGGCCATCACGACCCAGGAAATGAAGTGGGGGAGGTAGGTGATCGACTGGATTCCCTTCTTCCACCAGGAGTTGGCGAACTCGTTGATGATCAGGGCCAGCAGGATCGGCGCCGGAAAGCCGAACACGATGCGCTGCACGCTGATGATGACGGTGTTGCGCATGACCCGCTGGAACTGGAAGCTGCCGAACAGAAACTCGAAGTTCTCGAAGTTGTTCCAGGGGCTGCCCAGGATGCCGCGGCTTGCCTGGAAGTTCTTGAACGCGATGACGATGCCGTACATCGGAAGGTAGTTGAAGACGAGCAGCAGCAGCAGCGCGGGCAGCATCGACAGGTAGAGCAGCCGCATGCGCCGCACGCGGCTCCATCGCTCGCGCCGCAGGTTGTCGCGTATCTGTATGTCGACCGCGGATGCCCGCATCGGCCTCAATCCCGGGAGCCTAGAGCGGAAGGGGATGGACCGGCGGCCCATCCCCTTCGTGCCAGGCGAAGTAGCGAATCAGTATTCGATGCGGCCTTCGTGCAGCGCCTCGATGATGATCGAGTTCTGCATCGCCTCGTACACCTGGTCGCCGCCCTCGGCCATCCAGCGCGCCACGTAGGCGTCCCACTCGGCGTCCAGGTCGACCTGCCCGGTCACCACCCGCATGAAGAACTCGTTGGCGAGCGTGTTCAGCCCCTCGCCCTGGCGATCGGCGATCGCCTTCATCTCGGTCTCCGTGAACAGGTCCCACTTGTACGGTCGCGTGTGGTAGTACTCGGAGTGTCCGGGGGCGAACCAGTTGTCCCAGATCTGGACGAACTGCGGCGAATAGATCCAGCGGATCATGTCCATGTGATATCCGTACGGATAGTGGAAGAACCGGCCGAGCTTGGGCTCGTCCGGGTGGTTCGCCACGACGTCTTCCTCCGTCACGCGGACCGGCTTCGAGTTGCCCGCCTCGCCGGACCAGGTGAAGTGCACGCCTTCCTTGCCGAACTGGCTGATCATCCAGCCCTCCGGGTCATGCTGGCGCCAGTCCCAGATCTGCAGGATCTTGGCCAGCTTCTCGTCGCTCACGTCGTGGCGGATCTTGAGCGAGGCCCAGTTGCTGATCGGCGAGTGCGCCTGGTAGACCTGCACGCCCTGATAGCCCTCGGGACCGATCGGCGGCGGCATCATCGCCACGCTGGCGCCGGCCGCGACCTCTTCCAGGGTCGCGTGGTTGGGCGGCCGCTCCAACGTCGGGTTCACGTAGGTGGAGTTGCTCATGAACTGCACCCCGACGATGCCGGCCATGTCCTTCTGCCACTGGTCCTGGCGGCTCATGGTCGGGAACTCCTTGTCGATGAGATCCTTGGCGTACCAGTCGGCCAAGTGGGCCAGGAGCTTCTTGTAGCGGGGTGAAACCGGCTGCAGCACCAGCTCGCCGTTCTCGTCCTGGTAGTTGGCCACGCCGCCGGTGCCCACCGTGATCGAGTACATCGGCAGGCCGAAGGCGCCGAAAAGGGTGGTGAAGCTCCAGGGGATGACGTTGGACGCGCTCGCCGGAATGGTGTCGATCTTGCCGTTGCCGTCGGGATCGCCGTCCCGATAGAGCACCATCAGCTCCTCCATCCAGTCGAGCGTGAGGTTGGCCGGCACGAACCAGGTGCGGTCGGTCTCGGTGCTGACCTTCCAGCGCGTCTCGTAGTAATCCGGAATCGGGTGCCCGACGTTCTCGGCCCAGTCGGCGCGGGTCGACCAGAAGCCGATCAGCGGCACGTTGGTCGACATAGTCACCCCGACCAGGGCGACGTAGGCGTCGTCGCTGTCCGGGCTCTTGCTGATGTTGAGCGCGATGGGGTGGTCGAGCATCCACTGGTAATGCAGCGGCGCGTGCTCCTGGATCATCGCCAGCGGGATCTCGCGGGTCAGCCCGTCGCGGTAGTGGAACTGGTCGTCGCCGGCCGAGAAGACCTCGGGAGCCTCGCCGGCGGCGAACATCAGGTCGATCTTCTCCCGGTCGTTGTTCCAGATGCCGTTGCCGAGGATGCGGACGTTGAAGATCTCCTCCGCCACCTGCGCCGCGTAGGAGGTCTCCTCGCGCAACTGCCAGGTGATTTCCATCGGCTGGTCCGCGGCACCCTCCGCCTGCCCTTCGGCAAATGCCATCGACGGCACGAGCCAGAGCGCCAACAGGGCCATTACGGCCGCGACGTTGCTTGATCGCTTGTGCATGTTCATCCTCCGTGTCCGATGCGTTCTGCCCGCGCAGGCGAGAGCGTGACACGCGGTCGGTGACGGTCCCTCAACACGCGGGTGAAGGACGGAGCCTACCCCGTTGCCGCGCGCGGGTCCAGTAGACCGGGCTCCCGCACAGGACGATCCCACGCTCGGGTCCGTTGGTCGGGGCGGAACCCTCGATCAGC
>JAPPNY010000242.1 GCA_028818385.1 Spirochaetaceae bacterium | reverse complement strand
AACACGTTCCGGATGGTGCTGCTGGAGCGCATCCGGGAGATCGGCACCATGCGCGCGGTCGGCATGCAGCGCGGCACGGTGCGCGCCATCTTCCTGATGGAGGCGGGCTTCATCGGCCTGCTCGGCGCACTCGCCGGTCTGGTGCTGGCCGCGGTCGCCATGCTGGTCCTGAGCGGGCTCACCCTGGACACCGACTCGCCGCTGCAGTTCTTCCTGGATGACGGCCGGCTTACCTTCGCGGTGCCGCCGCTGTCGATAGCCGCCAACGTGGCGATCCTGTTGGCCCTGAGTCTGCTGGCGGCCTTGATCCCTGCCCGCCGCGCGGCCGGCATGGACCCGGCGGCGGCGCTGCGCAGTTCGACATGACCGGGTGTGACCGGATGACGCACCCCTTGCAGGAGGAGGAACCTCGATGACTCGACGCTATGCGGTCGCCGTCCTGTGCGCGGCCGGGCTGCTCGCCGGAACCGGCCTGCCGGCCGCCGATGTCGACGTGCAGGCGCTGCTGGTGGAGATCGACCGCCAGCGCAGCTTCGGCGACCAGGACTTCTCTGCCGTGTTGACGCTGATCTCGGAGGATCCGGAGGAAGGTGTGGAGCGCACCGTGGCGCAGCAGTTCCGGCGCGACGCCGACGACGCGTTCCTGATCCTGATCCGGGATCCGGCGGTGCAGCGCGGCCAGGGCTACCTGCGGCAGGGCGACAACCTGTGGTTCTACGATCCGGAGAGCCGCAAGTTCTCGCACACGTCGCTGAAGGAGGCGTTCCAGGGCACCGACGCGCGCAACTCCGACTTCGGCGAGGTCAGCTTCTCCGAGGACTACGCCGTGCGCGAGATCGACGAAGGTACGCTGGGCAAGTACGCGGTGTACGTGCTGGACCTGCAGGCGACCAGCGACGAGGTGACCTATCCGTTCCTGAAGGCGTGGGTCACGCGGGAGGGCAGCCTGGTGCTCAAGACCGAGGACTACAGCCTGACCGAGCGGCTGATGCGCACCTCCTACTATCCGCGCTATGCGCGCGTGGGTGACTCGGTCGTGCCGACCGAGATGATCTTCGTCGACGAGCTGGTCGAGGGAAAGAAGACCCGGATCAGCATGAGCGACCTGTCCGACGCCGAGATCCCGGACTCGGTGTTCACCAAGGCGTACGTGGAGCGGGCCAACCGGTGAGCGCGCTCCTGCTCGCCCTGATCCTGGTCGCCGGCGCGGCGGGCGCGCAGACGATCGACACCGACGAGAGCTCGCTGTTCGGCTCCTCCGATGAGGAGGACAAGAACGAGGAGGAGAGCCCGATCGGCACAGCCGACCTGTTCGGCGGCGACGTGCTGGTCACGGAGGAAGCGGCGGCCGATGGTCCCTCGGTGCCGGCCGGCCCCCCGCCGGTCGAGATCGGCGGCTCGTACCGGTTCTCGCTGACCGGAGACGTGGCCTGGTCGTCGTTCGAGGAGCTGGCCGAATCGCCGCTGGAGCCGGACTCGCAGGGCGTCGGCGTCGACCTGGGCGCGACCGTGTTCCTGGACGCCCGGCCGGCGGACGACTTCCGAGTGTTCGGCAAGGTCGACCTGAGCTATCCGTTCACGACCGACCAGGACGCGCAGCCGCCCCGCGGCTTCGACGACATCGTCAGCGTCCGGGAGCTGTTCTCGGACTTCACGATCGGCGACGCGCTGTTCCTGCGCGGCGGCAAGCACACGATCGCCTGGGGCGTGGGCTACTTCTTCAGCCCGGCCGACGTGCTGAACCTCACGTCCATCGACCCCGAGGACCCGGAAGCGGAACGCGAGGGCCCGGTGTCGCTGCGCGCCAACCTGCCGGTCGACTTCCACAACCTCTACCTCTATGTGATCGCCGACCCCGGCGACGACGGCGTGCGGCTCGCCGCCGCGCCCAAGGCGGAGTTCGTCCTGGGCGGCACCGAGGTCGGCATCGGCGCCTTCTACCACCCCGACCGGGTGCCGCGCGCCATGCTGACGGTGAGCACCAGCCTGCTGGACTTCGACCTGTTCG
>JAPPNY010000020.1 GCA_028818385.1 Spirochaetaceae bacterium | reverse complement strand
CCACTACAGCATCATCGCCTTCACCGAGATCGATCCGGCCGCCCACGCGGACGTGACCGACTACCATCCCTACGTGAACGGCGAGCCGCCGATCGGACCGCGCGGCGACGCCGGCATGTCGGTACGCGGGCTGCAGCCGCTGTACGTGGCCTTCGGGCGGCCGCTCGAGAAGGATCAGGCCAGGTACGGGCGCATGCTGGAGATCCTGAACAGCATCGCCACCGACCGCGAGCTGTACTACTCGGCCGCGCTCGGCTGTTTCGTCGGCGATCCGACGGAAGTGTGCCAGGAAGCGATGCCATGGCATTGGATCCCATGGGACGGCTCGGAGTACGGCAACTACTTCGGCCAGACCGACGAGTGGCTGGCCGACCCGCGCCGCCAGGGCGAGCTGGGCCAGAACCTGGCCGGCGGCTTCTCGACCAACCCGTTCTGGGTGTACGCGCCGTGGTATAACGTGAGCCGCGGCGCGGGCGGCGTGCAGCGGCAGATGCTGTACGACGCCATCGCCAGCCAGAACACCGTGGAGCAGCCGCTCAAGGTGGCGCTGCCGTCGCAGGCCGAGTACGCCGACGTGGACAAGGTGCTGAAGGAATTCTTCTACAAGGTGATCCTCGGCACCCAGAGCGTCGACGACTACGACGCCGTGGTCGCCGAATGGCGCCGCAACGGCGGCGACGTGCTCACCCAGGAAGCCAAAGAGTGGTTCGACACCGTAAAGTAGCATCCGGGTAGGGAGCCGTCTGGCTCCTCACCTCACCGGAGGCTGCGTCCCGCAGCGGGCGCTGCCTCCCCTCATCATCCGTCCGGAACACACATCAGCGCCGCCGCCGTCGGTCGTGCTGGAGTGCCATGGACCGGACGAGCCATTGTAGCTACTATGGCGCATATGGACGACCTCACTGCGAGAGAAGCCAAGAACCGCTTCGGCCAATTGCTGGATGCCGCGCAGCGCGCTCCCGTGCGCATCACCAGGAACGGCCGGGCAGTTACGGTCATGCTGTCGACGCAGCTCTATGACCAGCTCCGTGGCTCGGCGTGGGAACGTCTCACGGCGACCATGGACGCAATGGGAGAGGAAGCATCGGCAAGAGGCCTGACCGATGCCAAGCTTGAAGCCCTGCTCGCGGATGAGAGCTGAGCGCATCGTCGTCGACACCAACGTATTGATCAGCGCAGCACTCATGCCGGGACGAACCCCGCGCACCGTCGTGGACACCATCCGCCGGAAGGGCAGCGTGCTGCTGTTCTCCAACGAGACCGTCCAGGAACTGCACAGCCGCCTGCTGCGGCCGAAATTCGACCGCTACGTGAGTCAGCGAGCCAGGTTGACGTACCTCGTCCAACTGATGGGCGTCTCCGAGCGCACTTCTATCACGGGTGCCAAGCTCGGATGCGCGGACCCGGAACACGACAAGATCCTGGAGACGGCGCTGGCCGGCGACGCCGACTGCCTGATCACGGGAGACCGTCACCTCCTGGACATGACCTCGTTCCGCGGTATCTCGATCCTGACCTGCGCGGCATTCCTGAACGCCGTAAACTGACGTTACGGAATAGCGGTTGCGCGCAGGCTACCGGTGTGCGCCGGCGTCGATGGCGGCGGCCTGGAGCAGCCACAGCAGGTTCGTGGTGATGACGCCTGACGGCGGGATCACGCGGTAGTCGTAGCCGGGCAGGTGCAGGCTGGCGTCGCCGTAACGCCAGTAGCCGTCGACGTGGATCTCGCCGGGGTGCGGGTAGATCGCTTCGATCTCTCTGCCGCCCATGATCCAGGCAGAGCGCACCCCGGCCGCGCGCGCCGCGGCCAGTTGCTCCGCGGGGAACAGGTAGTAGCCGTTATGGATGTAACAGTCGCCGGCGGCGAAGTCGGGCTCCTCGCCGCGCTCGGGAAACTGCAGCCGGAACAGGCCGGGGTCGCCCTCGATGCCGCGCTGCGCCGGCAGGTTGTGCCCGGTCGAGGCGCACCCGCCGAAGCAGCAGGCTGTCCAATGTCATGAGAACCATGTCGCCGGTCGG
>JAPPNY010000268.1 GCA_028818385.1 Spirochaetaceae bacterium | reverse complement strand
GTGCCGGCAGATCGACCGGGGCTCGTCGTGGTGGTCGCGCAGCGCCGCCTGCGCCGCGCCGACGTCGATGCCGCCCTCGGCCTCCCCCAGGAGGTCGTCGATGCGCCGCTTGCGCGGGCCCGACTCGATCAGCTCCGGGAAGCGTTCGTTCACGCCGTTCAGCGACGGATGCAGGCAGTGGTTGGTGTGCGTCAACCAGGCGGCGCCGCCGTCCGGTCGCAACACGTGCAGGTCGTCTATCAGGATCTCGAAGTCGGCCGGCCCCTGCGGTGTGGCCAGGATCAGGTTGGCGGGGATGGCGCGGTGCGCGCTCCGCACCGCCTCGACCGCGGCGTCCAGCGAGTCGGCCTCCAGCACGCGGCGGACGATGAAGTAGTGCGGCACGCCCACCTCGCGGGACGGCGCCGGCAGGGTGTTCAGGCACACGCCGATGCCGCGCTCGCCGCAGCCGATGTAGCCGATCAGGCCGGCCTGGCCGACCGTCAGCGTGGCCGGGCCGGCGAGCGGCCGGCGCGTCAGCACCACCGTGTACGGGTCGAGCGCCGGGTCGTTGTCCCAGTTCTGGGCGACCAGAGCGGGCCGGCGCGCCGCCAGCGCCGTGCACCCGCCTTCGTTCGGAGGGCCGGTGTCCGGCCGGTTGCGGAGCTGGTTGCGGACCTGCAGGAGCATCAGCTCGTCCAGCGACACGCCGCTCGACTCGGCCGTCCCGCGCAGCTCGGCGAGCAGCTCCGGCGCATAGTCCGCGACGTACGGGATGCACGCGGAGGCGGTGGCGAGCGCCTGCTCGCGCGTGATCGCTACCGTCTTGTTGGCCCGCTCGACGGCGACGTCCGCGAAGCCGCGGATCTCCTCCCGCGCCGCTTCACCGATCTGGCGGCCCATCTCGCGCGGCGTCCCGTACGCCTCGATCTCGCGGTAGCGAGAGCCGGCGGTCACGACAGCCATCGCCCGAAGAACGCCGACACCGAGTCGAGGTGCTCGGGCAGGAAGAGGTGGTTGAGGTGGGGCCGGTGCACCTCGAAGCGGTGGGGGCAGCAGGCAGAGGCGTAGGCCGGCCGCACCTCGCGCTCCATCTCGTCGACCCCGCTCGCCGGCATGTCCTCGTCCTCGGTCGGCGCCAGCACCATGAGCGGCCGCGGACAGATGCACACCCGCACGATGCGGCCCTGGTCGAAGTGCCGCAGCAGGTGCGGGATGTACCAGGGGCTGGAGTGGCGGTCCAGGTCGCCTTCCCGGATGACCGCGGCCATGCTGCCGAGGCCGCCCGCCAGCGGCGCCGAGGCCTGGATCCAAGGAGCGGCCGCCTGCGCCATCCACGCGGCCTGCCCGCCCAGCGAGAAGCCGGTGAGCCCGATGCGCTCGGCGCTCACGCCGTCGACGGCCGCCAACGCCCGCGCCGCCTGCAGCGCTTCGCGCACGCGCAGCCCGACCGCCGTCCTGCCGAACGGCTCCATCGCCTTGGACTCCCGCTCCCGCTCCAGCGGGTTCGGCTGGCGTGCGGTGGTCCCCCGGAGGGTGACCGCCAGCGTTGCGAAGCCGCGCCGCGCCAGTTCGCGCGCCCAGCCGTGCAGCGGTCCCCGGTGCCGGAGCGGCCGGTGCAGGCGCTCCTCACTGATCAGCTCGGCGGTGCCGCCGGTGCCGGGCATGCACACGATCCCGCCCAGCTCGTCGCCGGTGCCGGCCGATCGCATCAGGATGCAGGGCACGACCTCGTCGAGCTCGTTGCGGAAGCGGAGCGGCGTGACGGTCACGCCGTCCGCGCCGGTCTCGCTCTCCCCCAGCTCCGCCGGCACGGATCCCGGACCGGGCACGTCGAGCAGGCCCAGCAACTCGGAGAATCTGGCGCGGACCTCCTCGTCTGCCACCGGCGCCGGGTGCGCGACCGGCATGCGGCGGTAGGCCGGGAGCGCAGGATCGGTCACGCGCTTCACGCTTCGAGCGGGTCCGTAACGCCGATCATGCTGTCCCGCGTCACCAGCCCGGCCAGCTCTTCCTCCGACAGCCCTTCCGTCCCGGGGGGCCGTCGCGGCAGGACCAGGTAGCGCAGGTCGGCGGTGCTGTCGACGACCCGCACCTGCACGTCGGTGGCAAGGTCGAGACCGAACTCACGCATGACCGCCCGCGGCTCCACGACCGCGCGCTGGCGGTACGGACTGCTCTTGTACCAGTCGGGCGGCGGACCGAGCAGAGCGGTCGGATAGCAGGAGCAGAGCGTGCACACGACCAGATGGTGCACGGCGGCTGTGTTCTCCACCACCGCCAGCTCGGCGTCGTGCGTGAGCGTGTAGCCGAGCTCGGCCACGGCCGAGCGGGCATCCCGCAGGAGCCTTGCCTTGAACGCGGGATCGACCCACGCCCTGGCAACGACCCGCGCGCCGTCCGCCGCCGAGCGGGAGCGGACCCGCTGGATCTGCTCGGCGAGCTCGCCGGGATCAAGCACCCCCTGCTCCACCAGCAGCTCATGCATGACGATGGCGCGCCGGGCGGGCTCGGTGAGCTCGATGTCGGGATGGATGCCCGCGTGCTCGGAATCGTGATCATGACGATGATCGTGATCGTGATCGCCGCTCATGTCGCGACTCCCGCCGGCTCGAGCCACCCTTCGTACACGTCGATCAGGAGCACGTCGCCTTCGCCGTCGTACCGGTCTCCCCAGAGGTCGGTCTGGCTGAACTCCACGTGGTACAGCAGGCGCTTGGGGAGGCCGCTGCCGCCGTGGGCGCGCGACTCGGGATCGAAGAACGGCCCGCTCACCGCGCGGATCCTGCCGCGCCTGCCCTTGATGAACCACGGCGTACGGTGGTGGTGTGGGACGCGATCCCGCCGGACCGTCACGGAATCGCCGGGAGCGAAGCGGCCGGACTCGGCGGAGAGCACTACTCCCACCTCCCGCCCACCGTCTTCGCCCTGGCGTCGATCTCCTCGCTGGTCAGCACGCCCTTCTCCACCAGAACGGTTTCGAGCGAGGACGCCCAGCGCTCGTAGTAGCTGCAGGATTCGTACCGCTCCGGCGGCAGGGACTCGATGCCGCGCCGCAACTCGTCGACGGTGAACAGGCCGCGATGCCGGAGCACGCCGACCAGCGCGTTGGTGAGGTGCTCCCAGTCGGCCAGCTCGTGGGTCGTACGGTCGATAGGCTCTGCGGAGGGCAAGCCGCCCCGGTCGTGAACGCCACTGGGTCGGACGCCCGTGTTCGGGTCCTTCACGAGCCGAGCTCGATCACCACCTGGCAGGCGCCGTCGTCGCCGGAGCGCGACAGCTCGTACGCGCGCGCCGCGTCGCCGATCGGCAGGCGGTGGGTTATCAGGCCGTCGAAGTCGAAGTCGCCGCGGGCCAGGTGGTTGGTAGCCAGGCGATAGGCGTGGTAGCCGTCGGCCTCGTAGGTGGCCGGCGTCGACATGAGCACCGCGCACTGCTTCTCGTAGAGCACGCCGAAATCGAACGGAAAGGTAGTCGCGCGCGGCTCCCCGTACAGCAGCAGGCGGCCCTCGGCCCGCACCAGTGCGACTGCCAGGTTGATCGATTCCGCGGTGCCGGCCGCCTCCACCACCACGTCCGGGAGCTGCGCGCCGGAAACCGAGGCAACCTGCTCCGTGGCGTCGGCCGCCCCGCCGCCCGGATCGACGACCGCGGTCGCTCCGAAGCGGAGCGCCGCCTCTCGGCGCGTCGCGACCGGGTCGACGCCGATCACCTGCCGCGCGCCGGCGCGCTGCAGCACGGCGTCCAGGACGAGGCCGGCCGGCCCCTGCCCGACCACCGCCACCGAACGGCCGACCACGTCCCGGAGCCGCTCGGCCGCCATCAGCGCGCGAGCGAGCTGGTGGACCAGCACCAGGCGGTCCAGCGGTGTGTCCAGCGTCTGGTGGATCAGCTCGCCGATCGGCACCAGGATCTGCTCGGCCAATCCGTCGAAGCCGGGCCGCCGCACGATCGCCACCTCGTCCACCACGAACGGCAGCGGCTTGACGCCCACGTACTCGATCGCCTCCACGCGGCCGATGATCTGATGTGCGCAGGTGGACGGAGCCAGGGGATAGGAGTCCGGGGCTCCGTCGTAGACGCGGCGGGTGTCGCTGCCGTCGATGGCGATGGCCAGCGGGCGCACGACCGCCGTGCCGGGCTGGACGGTCAGATCGGCGACCTCGCCTACTTCGACGCGTCCGGGGCCGACGATCCTGGCGCTCTTCATCCCGCACCGATCCTACCGAACTGGCCGGCGGCGACAAAACCGCTAAGATCGGGGCCGCGATGAAGCTGCTGTTCATGGACGGGCACGACGTGCACCGGCCATGGGGCCACGTGCGGTTCCGCCCGACGCCGTTCCGGCCCCTGGGCAGGACGGAGATGCGCGACGTCATCTGCTTCGCGGCGCCCCGGTCCGACGGCACCGCGGACGTGTTCCACTACCAGATGAGCCGGCACACGCCCTGGAAGCTGCTGCGCAGCGTGACGGCCGACGGCATCCGCTTCGAGGACACGCACGTCGTCTGCGAGCGCTCGGAGTACAAGTGGCACTACGCGGCGCGCATGGCCTACAGCCCGGAGCTCGAGCGCTACGTCTTCATGAAGAACGCCATCCACGACGGCGAGATGCAGATGTACATCTTCCACAGCCGCGACGGCGAGAGCTGGGAGGAGCATCCGGGCGGGCCGGTGTTCGCCGACGGCGACGCCTGGGGCGCCATGTGGAGCCCCGCCGTGCAACGGTTCATCTACTACGGCAAGGGCTGGCAGCGCTGGGACAAGGGCGTGCACGACCTGGTCCTCAACGGGCGCCGGGTGGTGACAATCCGCACCAGCGAGGACGGCTTCGCATGGACGCCGGACACCGCCAGCCAGTACTTCGAGAAGCCCGAGTACCACAACAACATGCGGCTGCTGCGCGGGCGGCTGGTGCCGATCGAGTTCCAGATCTCGCCTGACGACGAGGACCCGCCCGACCTGGAGTTCTACTCGGGCAGCACCTTTGCCCATGAGGGCCGCTACTACATGCACATGAACAACTACGCCGGCAGCTTCATCCAGCCGGGCATCGACCCGATGCGCGCCAACGGCCACGGCGTGTTCCTGCCCTGCGAACGCTGGATCAGCCGCGACGGACTGAACTGGAGCAGGCCGTTCCGGGAGATCGACGCCGGCGCCTTCTCGCTGCACAACCCGATCCTCGTGAACGGCATGATGCTGTTCCAGCGCGCCGACCGCCTGCACGGGCTGCCGGCCGACCGGCTGACGTATGCGACGTCGACGACCAACTCGCATTTCGAGACCGCCGAGTTCCCGATGCCGGCCGGCCCGCTACGGCTGAACGTCAAGATCCCCGGCGACGAGTACGACAACCAGGAGAACCAGGCCTACGTGATGGCCGAGCTGATCGACGACCGCGACCGGGTGATCCGCGGCTACGAACGCGACGGCTGCCTGCTGCAGGCTCCCTTAGACCGCCCCGACCACCCCCTGGTCTGGCAGGGCGGCGGCCGGCGCCGCGACGGCTCCGAGCTGACAGGTTCCCTGGTCCGCGTCCGCTTCTACGCCCGCGCCTCCGCCATCTACGCCGTCACCGGATAGACCGTCTATCCACAGGACCAGCGCCCTCGCTCACCGCACCGAAGAACGCTTGTCTTGCTTTCGATACTACATTACGATACTATGCTTATTCCGTGAATCGAAGGCACCGTCGAACTCTGGAAGCCATCTTTCGCGTTCAGGCCAACGTTGATTGGCAACAGATCGAGGCGTTGTTCATCGAATTGGGAGCCGAAGTACGACAGCGCTCTGGCTCACGCGTGCGATTTCGGTTCCCCGACGGCACGCGGGCGGTGTTTCACCAGCCGCACCCGTCCAGCGAGACCGGACAAGCCACGGTGCGCGCGATCATGAACATGCTGAGGAGGATGGGAGTCGAGCCATGATGGAGTACAAGGGCTATCTGGGAAAAGTCGACATCGACGGCGAGGAGCTGTATGGAACGGTCGTCAATCTCCACCGCGACCATGTGGACTTCCGCGGAAGGACGATCGATGACGTACGCCGGGCGTTCCATGAATCGGTGGACTTCTACCTCGACGGCTGCAGGCAGGACGGAGAAGAGCCGGAGCGGCCCTTCTCCGGAAGATTCGTCGTGCGGCTTTCCGCCGACACTCACCGCCGCGCGAGCACGCTGGCTCGCATCAAGGACGAGAGCCTGAATGCCGTGGTGGTCGAGGCACTGGAGGATTACTTGTCCCACCAGGGGGTATAGGATGAGCCCCCGTCTCAGGGAGGCGAAGTTCCGTCCTCTGGGCTATAGGATGGCGTTCTATAGCCCATGAGCTGGATCTGGCAGCAGCCGGGGTGGCCGGACTTCACCTGGAATCAGGCTGAGCTCACGCCGCTCGAAGCCCGTTTTCAAGACGATGCCGGACGCCGGATCGGCGCGTGGCGCCGTCTTGGCGAGGACGAGCGGATCGAGCTGCGGGTCGGGTGGCTGAGCGACGAGGCGGCGGAGACCTCCGCAATCGAAGGCGAGCTTCTTGACCGGGACTCGGTGCAGTCGTCGATCCGCCGCCAATTCGGCCTGGCCCACGACCAGCGTCCGGCGTCACCCGCCGAAGCCGGCGTCGCCGAGATGATGGTCTCGGTCTATCGGGAGTTCGACCGGCCGCTGGATCACGGCACCCTGTGGGATTGGCACCGAATGCTGATGCGGGAACGGCACAGACTCAACGTCATCGGAGGCTACCGCCTCCACTCCGATCCGATGCAGGTGGTCTCCGGCCCCGGGGATCGGCCGACCGTCCATTACGTGGCGCCGCCATCCGACCGGATGGCGACGGAGATGGACCGGTTCATCGCCTGGTACGAACGCTCGTGCGCGGGTGAGGACCGATTGTCGCCGCTGACCTGTGCAGGCGCTGTCCATCTGTACTTCGTCTTCATCCATCCGTTCGAGGATGGCAACGGCCGTATCGGCCGCGCTCTCGCCGAGAAGGCGCTCGCGCGAGCGCTCGGACAACCGAGCCTGATCGCGCTCGCGCGGACCATCTTTCGTCGCCGCAGGGCGTACTACGACGCTCTCAAGGCCACCAATGACTCGCTCGACATCACGGGGTGGCTGGTGTGGTTCGCAGGGGTCGTCCTCGAAGCCCAGATCTGGAGCGAACGCCGGCTGATTCGGACCGTGCAGCAGACCCGGATGTTCGACCGGCTGGACGGTCGACTGAATCCGCGCCAGGCGAAGACGCTGCTGCGGCTGTTCCGCGCCGAGCCGGATGGATTCGAAGGCGGTCTCAGCGCAGACAACTATCGCCGCATCACCGGCGCGCCGGCCTCCACTGCCACCCGTGATCTGGCCGATCTGGTGGCCAAGGGAGCTCTGCGACGTACCGGTGCTCGCCGCTACACTCGCTATTGGCTCGACCTGCCATCGTTCGGCGAATAGTGCGGGCGGGGCTGCAAGCCAACGACATGGAAGACGAACGACTCCGGAACAATCGCCAGAACTGGAATGAGCGGACGCCCGTCCACGCGTCGTCCTCGTTCTATGACCTCGAGGGCTTCAAGGCGGGCCGGATCACGCTCTCCGATGTGGAGCGCCGGGAGGTCGGCGATGTCGCCGGCAAGACGTTGCTCCACCTCCAGTGTCACTTCGGGCTGGACACGATGTCGTGGGCGCGTCTGGGTGCGAAGGCCACCGGCGTCGACTTCTCCGACGCCGCGATCGACTTGGCGAGGTCGCTGAGCGATGAGCTGGAGCTGAACACGCGGTTCATCCGTTCCGACGTGTACGCCCTGCCGGACGTGCTCGATGAGAAGTTCGACATCGTGCTCACGTCGTACGGTGTCCTGGTCTGGCTTCCTCGCCTGGACAAGTGGGCGTCGGTCATTCACCGCATGCTCAGACCGGGCGGAGCGTTCCATATCGTGGAGTTCCATCCGTTCCTGGACGCGTTCGAGGTCTCGAAATCAGGTGATCTGAAGGCGGCGTACGGCTACTTCCACGGGGAGGTGTCGACCCCGGGCAACCAACCGAGCTACGCAGGCAGGGAACTGATATCGAGCCCCCACCACGAGTGGCAGCACCCGCTGGGCGAGGTGGTGACGGCGCTGATCGAAGCCGGTTTGACGATCGAGTTCCTGCACGAGTTCCCGTTCTGCAGCCAGCCGTACACGGGCGCGAAGCGGTGCGAGGACGGTCGCTGGCGGTTCCCGAACCTCGGCGAGTCGTTCCCGCACATGTACTCGATCAGAGCGACCAGGTAGCGCCGGCGCCCAGACGCCTGCCTATGAATCGTCCGGCGGCGTCAGCAGCCACTCGTAGGCTGGCTGCGCCTCCACCCCGGAGGGCACTTCGTCAGGAATGCCATCGCGGGTAAGCGTCAACAGCCGCTTGCGGGCATCGGGAAACCGCGCCCCGGCCGCAGCGAGAGCGCGCAGTTCCCGGTTGGCGGTCTCCGGATCGGACAGGTCGGCGCACACCTGAAAAAGCTCCATCGAGCCGCCGGCTCGCCGGGCCAGGAAGTCGACCTCGTATCCTTCCTGCGTACGGACATAGGTGACATCGAACCGCCGGCGTTCCAGCTCCAAGAGCACGGCGGTCTCCAGCGCGTGCCCGACATTCGTCCGCCCGGTCCGATCGAAGGGTGGGATCAGGCCGGGATCGACCGGGTATGCCTTGCGCGGATTCACCATGCGCTGGCGCTCCGAACCGGCCTCCATCCACACCAGCCGCACCAGGAAGCAATCCTCCAGGTGGGCGAGAAGCTGGTGCAGCGTGTCTCTGCCGATCGCGATGCCCTGCGACCTGAGCCCCGCGTGGAACTTCTCCACGCTGAACAGCGACCCCGCGTTGCCCAGAAGGTGGCGAACCAGGGTGCGCAGCCCGGCCACGTTGCGCACCTCATGGCGCTCGACGACGTCGCGCAGCACCGCCACGTCGACGTAGTCGCGGAGAAGCTGATACCTCGACGGCACGTCGAGCCCCTGCGCCTCGGCGAAACCGCCCTCTTGCAGCCAGTCGAGCATCGCGCGTTCCACGTGGGAGCGCTCCCGGCGGGTCAGGAACGCCGGATCCTCCGGAATCGACCTTCCTCGGTGCCGCAGTGCCTCCTCGAATGAGAACGGATGCACCACCACCTGCCACGCGCGACCTCGGAGCGCGGTGGCGACCTCGCGCGACAGCAACGCGGCCGAAGAGCCGGTGACGAACACTTCCACGCGCTCGGTGTCGAGCAGGCGGCGGACGAACCGTTCCCAGCCGGCGACCACCTGGATCTCGTCGAAGCACCACACCACCGCCTCGGCATCGCGCAGTCGCGGATACCGCCGGTAGTACTCGTCCACCACCGATCCCAAATGACCGGCTTCGAGACCGGCAAGGCGCTCATCCTCGAACAGCAAGTACGGCAGCCGCTCGCGGGGCATGCCCCGATCGGCGTGCCGGCGGCGCATCTGGTGCAGGAACGTCGTCTTTCCCCCGCGGCGGATGCCGGTGACCGCCGTCGCCTTGCCGTCGAGCGAGACCCTGCCGAACACCCGGCGTGGAGTGTGCTCAGGCAGCGGTCGACGCAGGGAATCGGTCAGTTGTTCGGACAGAACCTGGCGCAGTCGTACGGCGTTCACTGCCAATCTCCCGGTGACAAGGAGAGTATGATGTAAATCTCTCCTTGTGGGAAGGAGAACATTCGGTGGATCTCTGCCTGGACTACGCTCCCAGTGCGTCGGCGAGTGCCTCGCAATCGGCGACCGCCAGGTCGTGCGGCTCGGCCGGCACCTCGGCGCTGCCGTTCGGGCCCCATTCGGTCGGCCGCGGGAGAAACGCCGTGCGGAAGCCGACGGCACGTGCTCCCCGCAGGTCGTCGTCGTGCGCGGCGACCATGAGGATGCGCTCCGGGGGCAGGTTCAGCCGCGAGGCCGCCGTGGTGTAGACCGCGGGCATCGGCTTGTAGGTGCGCGCGTGCTCGGCCGACAGGATGTGGTCGAAGCCGAGGTCGTTGCAGGTCGCCAGATCCTCGAGCAGCGAGACGTTGCCGTTGGACAGGGCGCAGACCGTGAAGCGGCGTCGCAGCCGCTCAAGCCCGGCCTGCACGTCGGGCCATGCCGGCAGCCGGTGCCAGGCGTGGATGAACCAGTGGCGGTCGTCCGCATCGAGCCCCAGTCCGCGCTCGGCCAGCAGCCGGTCCAGGATCTCGCCGTGCAGCACGTCGATCGGCTCCCAGGACCGCCGGCCGCTGCGTACGGGCTCCATCGCCGGCTCGTACCCGCCGCGCCACGCATCGGCCAGCCGGGCCCAGTCCGTGCCCGTGCCGATACGCCCGTGGAGCTCGCGGCCGGCGTCGATCACGCCGCTCCGCCAGTCGACGATCGTTCCGAAGATGTCGAAGGTGAGCGCATCGACCGACGCGGGCGCCAGCCTGCCGCTCTCGTTGCCGTGCTGCGCCATGGCGCCGCATCATAGCGCTCCGGAGGAGCCGATGCCGAATCCCCGTGACGCCGACCTGCCCGCCCGCATCGCCCGCGCCATGGCGTACGTCGCCCGCTGGTGCGAGCGCCGCCTGGCCGAGGGAGTGCTTGACCCGCACAACTACGGCCGTGCCGTGGACGCGCTGCTGAAGGGGGCCGCGGCGAGCGGCACTCCGGCGCCGGAGGCGGTCGTCGAAGGCCTGCGCGCCGTGCTGCTGGACATGACCGACAATCCGCTCGGATTCCCGCAGGTCGACGGGCAGACCAATCCGCACGACCTGCGCGAGATGGTGCAGGCGTTCACAGAGCTGGCGACCGTCCACGACGACCGCGCCGCCCGCGAGCGGCTGGGAACGCTGCTCGACACCTGGATCCGCATCACCAACCCCGACGGCAGGTGGCGGGCCGACCTGATCGCGGCCGAGCCCAGCCTGAGGCATCCGGGGTTCACGGACGAGCGCCACGGCATCGAGTCGCCGCCGCCGCGGTCGCGAGCCCGGACCGTGATGGCACTCACCCACCTGTTCCGCCTTACCGGCGACCAGCGCGCGCTGGAGCTGGCCGGCCGCTTCGTGCGGCTGGCGCGCACCACGTCGTTCATCGATGACGGCCGCCTCACCGCACAGGCGGGCGCCCACACCCACTCGATCACGGGGACCGTTCAGGGTCTGGCCGACTACGGGCTGCTGATCGGCGACCTGGACACCGTCGAGCACGCCCGCCGCATCTTCGACGTGGGGCTGGCGCCCACGTGCAGCAGCTTCGGATGGTCGATCGAGAGCCTGGGAAACGAGCGCGTGCCCGGAAGGGGCGAGATCAACAACACCGGCGACATGATCCAGACGGCGATCATCCTGGGACTAGCCGGCCGGCCCGAGTACTTCGGCGTCGCCGAGCGCATGATCCGCAGCCACGTGCTGCCGAGCCAGTGGCTGGCCGGCCAGGAGATGCTGAGCCCGAAAGACGCTCCCGACTACGCGGTGACCGAGTTCCCCCCGGAAGCCGACGGCGGCTGGGGCTTCCCCAGCCCCTCCGACCGCCACGTCCCCGACCCGCTGGGCGTCGCCACCAGCGTCCTGGACGTCGTCCAGGGCGGCATCCAGTGCCTGTGGGCGGCGCTCCGCCACGGCTCGACCCGCCACGGTTCGGACACGCGGCTCAACCTGCTGTTCTCCACGGACCGCAGCGCCGCGCGCGTCAGCAGCCGGCTGCCCGCCGCGGGCGACGTGACCGTGACGATGCCGGCGGCCGGCAGCCTGTGGGTGCGCAAACCGCACTGGCTGCCCTGGGAGGAGCTCACCCTAGGCCGCGCGGGAGAGGATGGGCTCGGTTTCCGGCGCATCCACCCGTGGGCGGTGACCGATCCGCTGCCGGCCGGAACCGGGGTGCTCCTGCGCTTCACGCCCGTACGCCGGTCGGAGGAGGAGTGGGTGTACTGGAAGCGGCATCTGATGGTGTTCGAGGGCGACACCCTTATCGAGATGAGCCCGCGCGGCCGCTATTCGCCGATGTTCGCGGATCTCGCCTCCGCGGGCGTCGCGCCCGGATAGCGCACCGCCTGTCGCGCATGGTCAGCCGGGCGGCCGCTTCATGCCAAACCAGCGGTCCCTCGCGGCGCTTGCGGTGAGGTGAGGATGGGATTGGAGAACCCGGATGCCAGCGAGAGCAGGTCGCCATCGCCGGTCACCAAAGCGTCGGTTTGGCCCACCAGCGCGAGTTCGAGGAACGGCCTGTCAGCGGGATCACGACAGCTCGGCGCCGGCGGCGGATTCGACGACCACCGACTCGGCACCAAGGGAAGTAGTCGGCCAGCAGGTCATCTCGCTCGGCATCGGTCAAGGAAGTTTCGGATAGGACAGCACCCGGATCAGCTCCGTCGTCGTATCGCGGCTCGCCAGCGGTAGCATGGATGCGGAACTCCCACGCTCGGCGCAGCCAGGACAACGACCCGGCGGTAAAAATGCAGGGCCCGCGCCTCCTGTCGGAGAAGGAGTTCGATCGGCTCGACCGCGTCCTCGCCGACCTCGCAGCCAAGGTCACGGTCTCGACGAGCGCGGCCGGGGCGCTGCGCTTCCTGATGCTCACCGACTGCCGGCCCAACGAAATCGTGACGCTGAAATGGGAACACTTGCACCTTGAACAACAGAGCTGCGCCTGAAAACCGGCGTGCCGACCGTGCCGCTCCCGCCCGCAGCGAAACAGCTCCTGACCGCTGCCGCGCCGGCCCGACAACCCCTGGGGGTTTCTCGGCCGCGTGCGCGGCCCCGCCTGCGGACCCTCAACGCGTCGTGCCATTTCGTTCGCAAGGAGGCCGGCCTTGACACCGTCCGCCTGCATGACTTGCGACCCAGCTTCGCCTCGCGGGCGTTCGTACTCGGGGAGTGCATGCCAATGATCGGGAACTGCTCGGTCACACGCAGGTGCCAGACGACCGCACGCTACGCACACCTTGGCCGGAACGCGGTGAAAGTCGCTGCCTTTCGGATATCCGACAGCCTCGAAGCCGACATGGACACGCCGCCGGACGTTTCTGTCGCCCCGTGTCTAAACCATTC
This sequence comes from Spirochaetaceae bacterium, assembly GCA_028818385.1. The sequence goes on along the minus strand of JAPPNY010000268.1, from coordinate 9,743 downwards.
TAGCGCGGCCCATCCCATCTATGTGGCTGTCAGATACCCTGCAACCTATTGCAAACGCCGCCATTCTTGTCTAGCTGTTTCCTCGTACCTTCATCACTATCACGCCGGGCACCGGAGGTCCCAGTATTCATTTTCGGACATTTCTCGTGATTGGTGCACCCATGCTATGATTTCGCTCTTTCCTCAGTATCTCAGCACTTCGGACACGGATCAATAAGCTCGTGAGCAACAACATAGTGCAAAGTGAGCCAGTATTGACGGCCGTCTATGATGACATGTTCGTACGTAATTAACCCCTCTGAGCTAAACAACAAATTCTCAAAACCAAGACCTTCCGGATCATAAACAATAACGTCACCTGGTTGCTTCGCATAACGTTCAGAGTCCGTGCCGGGCTTGCCTGCTGCCAAGTCCCAAGCCTTAATCCAATTCACTGGCTCACTATTTTGGGTCCTGTCTAGTATTATCGCCATTTTCTCCACTCCTATTTTTTTCAAATAATTCCCATGATTAGGACACTTTGCGAACTCCGAGAACTCACCATGTGCGAATGAAAGAGAGTGCTCCCCTAACGCTACGCAACCATTCGTATCGTTCTTGTTGCTCGGAGAGAAAGTCACTTTTCTGTTTTTTCATTGTGTTATTGCCCAATCATTTTGATTCGCTGCAGGGGGTTCGTTTCTTTGGTTCCGTAAACCACCTCTTCGCCACTTGGCGCTGGTTCTTGACACTACAAAACTGCCTACCCCATTTCTGATCTTATTCGTCGCCGTCAACAACATGTATCGCTCCTTAGAGATAAGGGCCGTGTTCATCATTGAACTATCTGAACTCTATTACGGTTGGTAGTAGGCACTGGTTCTGAGCTTTTTAGCCGCTATTCAGGACCAGTGAATGTCGAATATTTCGCTTCTTCTTTTCTCGTTTATTGCGCCATCTATTACCCTTAGGATCCGCATAGTATGTATCGAGCACCACGCGCACACGGATCACTCCGCCCGGCGAGCCCATGTGACGGCGTTGGCCACGTCGGCCTCGGAAATGCCGAGCTCAGCGAGCTTGGCGCGCACGGCATCAGCGCGGGCCAGCCGCACGGGAGTCAGTATGATGCGTCCATTTTCTTTGGTAACCTCAAAATAATCTGATTTCGGAAAGTCGGAGAGAACCGCCTTGGGCAAGGTGAGCTGGTTCTTGGAAGTCAGCTTGGCGAGCATGGGTCACCTCCCGCGAAGATCAGAGTAAGGAATACCGGAATTATTGCTTCCTTTACGTCAAATGACAAGGACAGGCCACGGCGGCCACGGATGCGCCGGTCACGGACCTCCGTGGACCCTCAACGCCAGACTTTTTGGTAACCCGCCACGATGAGATCACCGGCCAACGGCATGACGGCGGCCGCACGGTCGTCTCCGGCGTTCCCCAGGAGGCGCTCCCAGACCGGTTCACCGACGACGGTCAATCGCATCAACTGCACATCGTGCTTGCCGGCGCCGGCCGACCTGGTTGCGCCGCCGACTGCCAAGTGCCGCTCCGGCCAGACTGCCACGGCGGCAGCCTCGTCGTGCTCGGATCCGCCGTAGGTTCGATACCACACCAGCTTCAGCGTCGGATCCAGGCGCACGAGCAGCGCGTCCCTGTCCCCGGCGTACCCCACGCACCAACCGACAGCCGCCACGCCACCGTCAGCGGCCACCGTGAGGTCGTCGAACGCGCTCGTCTCACACGGGAGCGAAGGAGTCATGTCGTGCCACGTGCCGGCCCCGTCCCGGAAGTCCAGCCAGCCGCGTCCGCGATCCGCTCCGGTGACGATCACCCCATCCGGTCGCACGGCAATCGCGGTGGGGCCGATCCGATCCGGCAATCGCTCTCGTGCAGCGATCCCCAGAGTCGCGTCCACCTGCGCAAGCCAACCGTGGGAACGGCCTCCAGGTTCACCCCGCACTCCAGCGACGAGCGCGCCGCCTTCCGCGGCGGCAAGAGCGACGACGCTGTCGAAACCACCTGACTCGAGGGACCGCTCGGCCAAGAGGGTTCCCGACGCGTCGACTACGAGCAGCCAGGCAACGGTTCCCCCGGCAGCCACCGTGCGGAATCCGCCAAGCAGGAACCCGGACGGAAGCACGGCGACCGCCGTCAGCACTTCCGTCCCGCCTCGATCGTAAGACGCCTCCCACAGAGGCTTTCCGGACGCATCGAGCATCGCTGCCCAACCGTCCAGCCCGCGGTCAGGGTCCTCGATCTGGCCCGCCGCCAGGATCCTCCCGCCCTCGGTTGCGGCGAGCGCCCGGACGGCGTCCGCACCCGTGCCGCCGAAACGGGCCGTCCACACGGTGCGCCCGGCGCCGTCGATGCGGGCGATCCATCCATCGTAACTGCCCGGACGCTCGACGCTTGCCGGCATCCCGGGGACGGACTGCGCCCCCAGCCGCAACGCGCCCAGCGCCGCGAACAGAAGAAGCAGGATGGTTCGGGCATACCGGCGGAGCAGCGGCATTCGGAGCGATCCCCGCGCCGTTGCTCCGCCGTCCCGTTCGCTCAGCGGCGGGCTCTTATCCCTGCCTGGCCAGCGCGTCGTTGTAGATCTGGACCAGCTCGTCCACGCCGAGGTCGCGGAGCTGGCTCACGAACGCGTCCCAGTTGCTCATCGGCTCCTGGCCCGTGGTGAACTTCACGACCATCTCGTCCGACAGCGTGTCGATCGCCGTTTCCAGCACCTTCCTTCGGTCCAGCTCCTCACTCGTGAAGGTGAGCTGCGGAGCGGGATCGGCGATGACGCCGGCCGAGGACAGCCACTCGCCGTCCGCAAACCTGACCGGCGCCGCCTCGTAGAAGGTCGGCACCGACGTGCTTTCCGGCCAGACGAAGTTGTTGAAGTTGCGGAAGGCCCGCCAGATGTTCTTGAACTCCTTGCTCAGGATCACCCAGGGCTCCGGGGCCTGGAAGTTCGCCGGATCGTCGATCGTCATCTCCGCGGCAAAGTCCTTCGCCTCACCCGTATCGGGGTTGTAGGCCCGGGTGCCGGTGAACAGGCCGGGAGCCGGCCAGATGCGCATTCCCTGGTCGTCTCTGACGTAGCTGTAGTTCTCCTTGCCCATGGCCATGGCATAGATGCCCTCGTCGGAGAGCCCCCAGTCGATCATGCGCAGGACGTTGTCCAGGTGCTCGGTCTTGGCCGAGACCAGCCAGAGCTGCCCCGTGTCGACGTTGTTGCCCGCCCGGCTGGCGTAGTAGCGCTCGCCTTCCACCATCGGCGGCAGGATCGTCACGAACGGATGATCGGTCATCTCGAGCTGGTCCTTCCCTTCGCGATCGCCCCAGAAGTAGCCGTTCCAGATGTTGTCGACCCAGAAGTGTACCCGCTCCTGCCGGCTGAGCCCTTCCATGACCTCGTCCGGCATCGACCAGACGTCCGGGTGGATGAGCCCGTCCTCGTATGCCTGGCGCACGAAGTCGACCATCAGCCGGAACCGCGGGCTCAGCGGTCCGTACTGGTACGCTCCCGCGCGGTCGTCGTAGAACATGTTCTGCCTGACGCCCCACATCATGCCGATGGTGTCGACGAAACGGCCGGGATGCCTGGCGGTCCAGGGGAAGTTCTCCTCGCCCTTCATCTCCATGTCGTGCTGCTTGATCACCGACAGTGCGTTGTGGAGGTCGTCCATGGTCTGGATGTCCTCGCGCGGATCGATCCCCTTCTCCTCGAGGATGTAACCGCGGATCGCCGGCGCACTGGAGAACGGCACGAAGTCGTAGATGTAGGCGACGCCGTACTGGTTTCCGTCGGGTGACGTCATCGCACTCCCGTACTGCGGGTACTTGTTCATGAAGCCCACCAGGTTCGGCAGCGCGTCCAGGTGTTCGTTGATCGGTACCAGCAGTCCCTTGGGACCGATGTTGTCCGCGATGTCCTTGGGGCGCTCGACCCGGTCATGCCAGATGTCGGGCAGGTTGCCGGACGCGATCCATGCGTTGCGCTTCACGACGAAGTCCGCCCCGGGAATCGCCTGATATTCGAAGATCACGCCGCCCGCGTCAGCCAACTGCTGCGACTGCCACAGGTCCGCGGACCAGTCGGTGTCCGATTCGTCGTACACGACGATTCTGATCGTCGGCCTCTCGGCCTCGGCGCCTTCTTCGTCGCCGCTCGCCACGGCCCACGCCGCTCCGACCAGCAGCGAAGCCAGGATGAGCCACAGTGTCTTGTTCGTCATCACACCCTCCTATGGTGCCATTGCGAGGCCGCCACGCTCCGCATTCGTCTCGCGCCGCGGCCATTTTGATCAACCCTTCAGCGATCCTATCAGTACTCCTTTCACGAAGTGTTTCTGTACGAACGGATACACGACGAGGATCGGGCCAACGGCCACGATGATCGTCGCCATCTGGATTTTCTTGAACAGACCCGGGTCGCGCAGCTCGCCGACATCCGCGGCGCCGGCGGCATCGACCCACCCCGACTGCACCTGCAGGGCGCCCTGGATGACGATCTTGCGCAGCACGATGGAGAGCGGATACTTGTCCTGGTCGCTCAGGTACAGTAGAGGGGAGAAAAAGTTGTTCCACATGCCGACGGCGGCGAACAGGCCGATCGTCGCCAGGATGGGCTTCGACAGCGGCAGGATGATGCTGAGAAGGATGCGCCAGTCGTTGGCTCCATCGATGTACGCGGATTCCACCAGGGCTTCCGGCAGGCTCCGGAAGTAGGTGCGCGTGATGATGATGTACCACATGACCGGCAGCACCGGCAGCACCAGCGCCCAGACGGTATTCATCAGCCCGAGGTTCTGGATCAGCAGGAACTGCGGGACCAGGCCGGCCGGCAGGAACATGGTGAGGACGAACACCACCGTGATGATTCCCTTTCCCTTCAGGCGCCGCTGAGCCAGCGGATAGGCGGTCAGGGTGACGAAGACCAGCGTGCAGAAGGACGTCAACGCCGTGTAGTACACGGAGTTCAGGAACGCCCGCGGTATCTCGTCCGTGCTGAAGACGATGCGGTAGGCCAGCAGATCGAATCCGCGCGGGAACAGCATCACCTCCTGTGCGGACACCCGCTCGGGGTCGCTCACCGAGAGGGAGAAGACGTAGACGAACGGGTAGATCATCGCGAACATCAGCAGCACCGTGAACGCCACGTTCGCGGCATCGAAGGTCTTCGAACCCACGCTCTTCCGGTATTCCATCTCGTCCTACCAGAGGCTCGATTCGCTGGTCCTGCGGCTGATCCAGTTCGCCGCCACCAGCAGGATCAACGCGATGACGCCGTTGAACAGGCCGATCGCCTGCCCGTAGCTGAAGTCCAGGCCGACGATGCCTCGCCGATACACGTACGTCTGGATGACGTCGGCGGTCTCGTAGATGCCCGGGTGATACATCAGAAACACCTTCTCGAAGCTGACGTCCACGATGTCGGCGACGGCGAAGATCAGCACGATCTGGATGACCGGCAGGATGCTCGGCAGCGTGATCGACAGCGTCTGCTGCCAGCGGCTGGCACCGTCGATTACCGCCGATTCGTAGAGCTCCGGTTGACCCCGGCCAGCGCCGCCAGGTAGACGATCGCCCCCCATCCCATCCCCTGCCAGACGCCGGATCCGACGTAGAGCGGGCGGAACCAGCCGGCATCATTCATGAACTTGATGGGCTCGATGCCGAGAACTCCCAGCAGGGTGTTCACGATTCCCTGGAAGCCGAAGAAGTTGTAGATGATGCCGACGATCACGACCGTCGCGATGAAGTGGGGCAGGTAGCTGATGGTCTGTGCGACCCGCTTGAAGGCCGCCGAGCGCAGCTCGTTGAACAGCAGGGCGAGAATGATGGGCGCAGGAAACCCGAAGACCAGCGACAGAACGCCGAGCAACAGGGTGTTGCGGATGATCCGTACGAAGAACGGGTCTTCGAAGAACTGGCGGAACCACTTGAAGCCGACCCAGGGGCTGGCCCACTGGCCGCCGACCAGGTCGTAATCGACGAACGGTATGATCATTCCGTTGAAGATCGGCACGTAGCGGAAGATGAAGAAGATCGCAAACGCGGGCAGCAGCATGAGATAGAGATTTCGATCGCGGACCGCATACCAGCGCAGGCGAGCGGTGAGCGACGTGCCCGCGATGGCGGCTTGGACGGCCCGTTGCTGCTGCATCGCCTAAGCCCCCGCCTGCAGACGATAGGAGTACAGGCTGCCGGAGCGGATCCGAAAGCGAAGCCGGTAGTCGCCGGGCGGCAATCGGTGCACATCGCCGCCGCCGACCTCGGTGTCCACGCTGTCGCCGCGGAATTCGCCCCTGGCCACCACCGTGTCTGCGCCGCTCCCCCCGGGCGGCAGCACCTCGACCGTGAGGACTCCCCGGCCGTCCGTTCGTGCGTTGACGAAGACCTGCACCCCGCCCAGCCGCTCCGGCTTCGTCGTCAGCGTCCCTGCGTCTTCCCCGGCATCAACGCTGATGAAACCGTCCTGGCGGAGCCATGCGAGTCCGGTTCCGCATCCCAGGCGCCCCATCTCGAGCAGCCCCGGATCGTTCGCGCGCCGGTACGCCTTCGTCTCCCGGTGCTCCCCCGTCCATCCGTTGTAGTACAGCCAAATCCGTCCATCGTGCTCGACCAGTCCGTTGTTGGGTCCCACCATCCCGGCATCGAAGCCGCCGCGGCTTCCGCGCGGGATCAGGGGTCGTTGCCCACCGATCCGCCGCCAGGTGACGCCATCTCTGCTCGCCGCAAGCTGGATGTCCATGAACCCCTTCTTGCGGATCTTGGGCTCCTCCGGGTCGCCGTAGAGCACGTACAGCAGCCCCAGGTACCAGCCCTGGTAGATGAACACCGGCATGCTGTAGAGCTCAACTCCTTCGGGATCGTCCTCGCCAGGGACCATGACCGTGCCGGTCGGCGTCCACTGCACGAAGTCCGTGGAGGTGGCCCGCCCGATGAGCCTCATGTGCGGGAACCGCCGCATGCCTTCGTCGACGGGAGCGGGACGCCCTTCGTACCACCCGTGCAGCGAGCCGATGGTCGCGTCGTACGTATCGGGCTCCATCGCTCGCTGTCCCGGCTTCCAGGTGACGGGGCGCAGGAACGCCACGTACGCCTGCTGCTTCGGGTCATAGCCCAGAAAGGAACCGTCGTCCGCTGCCGCCAAGTAGATCGGGTTGTGCGGATGAGGCTGCCAGTCGAGTCCGTCCGGGCTGCAGGCCGTGCACCAGCCCCATGATCCCGCCGATCCCATCCAGCCACCGATCGCACCCGGCTTGTCTGCACCCGATCCCCAGTACAGCATCTTGTAGCGCCTGGCCGGATCGCCGTCGTGATCGTCATGGACGATGTTGACACCGCCGATGTCGTACGCCACCACGTTGTTCCGCCGGTCACCGTTGAGTTCGTGACGCCCCAGCAGCGGCTTCTCCCACCGAATGCCGTCGCTGGACTCCGCGTACGCACAGTGGAACGTACCGGCCGCCTCGCGGGCAAAGGCGTACGTCTGGTACCAGTAGCGGAACCGTCCCCCTTCGAACAACACCGTGCCGTGGTTGTGACCCATCGCCCGCTCCCACGGCAGATCCGGCACGACCACCGGGTTGTCCCGGCATTTCTCCGCCTGGTGGAAGCTGCGGATCAGCCCCTGGCGGGATTCGACGTGTGCGTCGTCGAGGAACAGTCGCCGGCGCCCGCACATTCCGCCTGATCCCTCAGTCAGCCGCCCAGATGCTGTAGAGCCGCGTCTGGCGCATCCGCAGCTCGAGGTAGATCTTGCGGTCGATCAGGCGCGACGGCAGCGGCCCGGTGGTCCAGCGCAGCGGGACCGCTCGATGGTCGCCGTTGATCGGCCGCGCCTCGTCGAAGCCGAACCCATGGACCGGCTCCCCGCGGTCATCGAGCACGCGGGCGACCAGCGACCCGGACGGCTCCGTGGTCACGTTGAGGTAGATGGTGGGGGCGCGCAGCATGAGCCCGGAAGTGGTCAGCTCACCGCGTTCGGCGGCCCGCAGGGCGACCAGTCGTTCGTTCTCCCACAAGGCCCACTGCACGATGTGGCGCCACTGGATGGTGCGCGGCCACTTGTGCGGGAAGTTGTCCCGACGGACGATGATGCCCACGTGATCGGCGTCGAACTGGACCAGATCGTTGGTCGGGAACACGCAGGCCGACGGAGATTCGGTATCCGGATCCCAGCCCGTGGCATCGACCTCCACGACCGGATCCCCGGGCACGAACTCGAACGCCTCGCCGTCCAGGCTGACGGCCAGATGCAGGTCCGCGCAATCGTCCTGCCCGCGCCGATAGCGGCTTACGAAGAACAGGTGGACGTCCGGCGTTCCCGGATACAGGCTGTGGCAGTTGGTGTAGTAGTCGACGCCGAGGTCCTCGCTGTAGGACGGAAACAGGATGGGACGAGGCAGAGGCCAGCGGTGGAAGTTCGTGGTGCTGGTGAAGCCGATGCTGCGACGCTGGGCGCGTTGCCAGTACCGGCAGTAGGCGGCGTAGCGGGCGTGCTCGGCGTCCCAGTAAGGGGTGACCTCCTCGGCCATGAAGGTGAGCACCGGATGCGGCGACGCCGTCCAGTGCAGGCCGTCGGGAGACTCGGCTGCGAAGAACGCCATGGCGGGGCCGTCGGGCAGGGTATCGAGGTCGTCGGGCATGACGCCGCCGACGATCAACTCGTAGTGGCCGCCGGCCTCGACCTGTTCCCTGGGCATGCGTGAGAGCTGAACCAGCATGGACATGGGATCGAACGGCTCGTTCACCTCCCGGCAATGGCGTACCAGATCCGCAATCGGCATGCGGCCGCCGAACAGGCCCTTGTAGCGGCCGGCCGGTTCCGCCGACGGGTCTACGAAGACCTTCATCCCCGAGAAGCCCCGCTCCGGGACCTGCAGCGTGCCGAAGACGATGTTGGTACGCCGGCCGTCGATCTCGACCACGTCCAGGTCTGGAGCGCGCCAGTCGACACCGTCATCCGACTCCAGGTAGCGGACCACCAGGGTGTGGCTGGTCAGGTCGAAGCCGGCGGCCTCCTCCCTGCTCTGGCGCCGCTGGGCGGCGGTCGCCTGTTCGCCGACCCGCATGCGCCCGCCGGCCCACGCGCGGAAGCGGCCGCCGTCCTGCATGATCTGCGGATGCAGGTCCGCAAAGGCGTCCACCCGATCTCCGAGCGTCGCGGGCTGCGCCTCGAAGGCGAGGCCGCTCGGTACGTGGAACGGACGTCCGATCACCTCGTGCTTTCGAAACGTCCTGGTCCCGTAGTAGTCCGCGGTGGCATGCAGCGGGTGCGGCGTGCCGTCAGGCTCCGACCAGATGATCTTGCCCGGAAAGATCAGCCCCGCGTCCAGGAACAGCAGGTGCCGCGCGCCGAGGTCGTAGACCATCTCGACCTCTTTCGTAGCGGGATATCGGCAGTAGACGTTGCGCGCGCCCTGATACATCTGGGCCTCCCCTCGGCTAGTTCATGCGGAGCTCACCGGTACGGCCGGCATGCATGGTGAGAGTCAGGTCGAACGGGCGGTTCACGATACGCCCATTCTTTGGTCACCTGGACCTGGATGTTTCGGATTCCCGGAAGCCGGCGACATCCGCGTCCGGTGGCGTCAGCGGATTTCTGGAGGTCAGTCTGGCACGCACGGGTCGCCTCCTGCCGTATTCAGGCTGCCGTATCGAGAGAGAAGTCACGCTATCCCTCTCCTGAGACGCTGTCAACAGAGCGCATTGCCTCGTACGAAATAGAGTTCACGCCGCAGGGCGCATCTCGGTGACCT